>NZ_JBFBFA010000014.1:0-160370 GCF_040683915.1 Kitasatospora sp. NPDC093102
CGCGGGGCCCGGGGGGGGGGGGGGCCCCCCCCCCCCCCGGGGCACCGGGACTCAGGCCTCCACGCCGTAGTACTGGGCGAGGAACCCGATCACGTCCGCGGCGTGCGGGAGCAGCTCCGGCAACTCCCGGGCCAGCGTGGTGCGGGTGGCCTCGGCCAGTTCGGGCAGGCCGGTGGCGGCGGACTTCACGTAGGGGTCGAGGCGGCGGACGAGTTCGTAGTTGCTCTCCACGTCCAGCTGTCGCATGGCCTTCTCCAGCGGGGGCGCGTCGGCCGGCGGGATGTCGGGCAGGACCCGGCTGACGAAGGTGACGCGGTGCAGGACCCGCCAGCACGGCGGCTTGCGGTCGGCTTGCCGGGCCTGGCGCAGCGCCGCCGCGTTGGGGTCGTTGCCGTTGTTCAGCCAGGCCGGGTCGACGACCTTGTGGAAGAAGCTGTCGAAATGCTCGCTGTCCTCCCCGAGGTAGAAGCTGAGGAAGCGGTAGGCGTCCACCTTGCCGGGCACCTTGACGGGGTTGCCGTCCCGGTCGAAGACCGGGTTGCGGTCTCCGTCGTAGCTCTGGAGGTTGCTGCTGGGGGCGACTTCGACCTCCAGCCCGAAGGAGCGGGTGGCCTCCTTGCCGCGGGCCCGGGTGGCGGTCATGCCGCCGCCCACGGAGGCGTCGAGCTGGGCGCCGATGCCGATGCCCGCGATCTGGAAGGACGTGCCGATCGAGGTGCCCACCGAGCCGGAGAGCGAGTACGAGCCGGCCGTGGTCTCGCTGACCACGTCGGTGGTCTCGGTGGTCTCGGCGAAGAAGCCGCCGGCGGCCGTCCACACGTAGGTGTTGACCAGGTCGCGCCGGGAGAAGCCCTGCCCGGTGGCGCTGTCGGCGGCTTCCCGGCCGCGGGCCGGGGCAGCGTCCGCGCCGATCGCGCCGCCGAGCACCCGGCCGGCCTTCTGGGCGAGCGGGTCGGGGGCGTGGGTCTCGGTGGAGACGCTGTCGTAGTAGCTGTGCAGGCGCTGCTGGTCGCGCTGGATGCGGCGCTTGAGCGCGTAGGCCTCGCGGGGCTTGAAGTAGCTGTACTCGCCCCGCTCGCGGGCCCCCTGGTACTCGGGGTCGAAGACCTTGCCGCGCTCGTCGAAGCCGACGGTGCCGTCCAGGGTGCCCTGCTTGGTGTAGCGGGGGTTGATCGGGAACGGGACGACGTTCCAGTCCTTGGGGATGTCCGGGTTGGGCTGGATGCGGTAGGCGACCAGCGCGCCGCTGTGCGCCAGGCGCAGCGCGAAGACGTCGGCGGTCTGCGACTGCACGACGGCGAAGCCGGTGTTGGCCGGGACGTACCTGCGCCCGGCGGTGGGGTTGAGCAGCCGGCCCGGGTCCTCCCAGTGGCCGGTGAGCGAGACCTTGGCGGTCCGGGCGGTGTTCTCGCCCTGGGAGACGGAGGTGTCCTCGGCCCAGCTGTTGGAGAACTCCAGGTTGCCGCGCACGCTCGCCGAGACCCCGCCCTTGGCGATGGACTTGGCGATGCCGAAGCCGAGCGGGGCGGTGATCATCCAGACGTCGACGTCCACCTCGTTGGAGAGCGCGAAGCCGAAGGCGGCGTCCACGCTGCGCTCCTTGGCGGAGGACAGCGAGCGGACGACCTGTTCGGCCTCGGTGAGCTTGACCGTGGAGGCACCCTCGAAGGTGTCGCTGCCGGGGTCGGTCAGTCCTGCGGTGAGGTTCTCCGAGGGGATCGGCGGGGCGCCCTCGACGTAGCCGATCAGCTGCGGGTCGAACTGAATCTGGCTGACCCACTCGCTGACCAGTTCGCCGACCTTGTAGCCGGTGATCAGGTGCCAGCGGCCGTCCTGGAGGTAGCTGTAGGCGCGCTTGAGGACGCCGAAGGCCTCGCCGCGCGAGCCGTACTGCATGTCGGCGTACTCGGCGACGGCCGGGGCGGCGGAGACGCTCTGGTGGAACGGGGTGCGCAGGCCGGCCAGGGCCGAGCGGACCTGGGCGGCGTCGTTGGAGACCGGGGCGCTGGAGAGAACGGTGCGCGGGCGGGTGGCCTCGGGGCCGAGCTCCAGGTGGTTGCCGCGCAGGCCCTCGTCGCGGACCTGGGCTGCGCTCGCCTCGGTGGAGTCCCGGTCGAACGGCCAGTAGGCGACCAGGTCCTCCTTCTCGCCCTTGAGCCGGGTGAACAGGTTGTCCAGCAGCTGCTCGTGGGTGCGGGCGGTGCGCCAGATCCGCACCTCCTCCAGCACGCCGTCGAAGGCCTCGGCGGGCTTGCCGCCCTTGAGCACGGCGCCCAGGGTCAGCTGCGGGTCACCTGTCGCGGCGAAGGCGGCGGTGTCGGGCAGGCCCGGGGTGCCGGCCGGGTCGCAGGCCACCGCGACGCCGTTGCGGTAGAGCCGGAAGACGCTGCCGCGCGGGTCGGGATTGCGCACCCAGCGGGCGCCGCGCAGCCGGGCCGGGTGGGAGCCGGTGACGTCGGCCGCGGTGCCGCCCGCGTTCTCCTCGAAGCGCCAGTGGGCGACCAGGCCGCGGTCGCGGGCAGTGACGGCGGTGCCGAGCCGGGCGGCGTCCCGGGCGGCGCCCCAGATCCGGACCTCGGCGAGCACCCCGGTCAGCTGCTGGACGGTGGCGCCCGCACGGGCCCGGCCGAGCTCCAGCGGGGCGTCGTTGCCACGCGGGCCGGGGCCCTCGTAGCGGGCGGCGCCGATCTCCCGGCCGTCCAGGTGGAAGCGGATGTCCTGCCACTCCCGCACGGCGAGCGACTCGACCAGCTCGACGCTCTGGGTGACCGGCTTGCCGTCGGCCCCGGCGGTGGTGATCTCCTTGGTGCCCTTCTGCTCCTGCATCGAGCGGCCGCCCTTGCGGACCACGGCGATGCGGTGGAACTGCCCGGTCTTCACGCCCTCGGTGGAGGTGAAGCGCACGGCCCGGCCGTCGGGCTCCTCGAAGGCGAACTCCAGCCGCCCGTCCGGCAGGACGGCCAGCCGGTACGGCACGCTGCCGCCGACGCCGTCGGCGGTGCGGCCCTTGGAGAGCAGGCCCTGGGTCTCGCCGAGGCGGTCGACCCGGGCGAACACCTCCAGGGTCAGATCGTCGGCGATGTCCAGCGCGTCGTCGTCCGGGACTTCGAGGTGGGCGTCGCCGGTCAACTCGACCGCCCAGGACTGCTGGTAGGCCACGGCGAGGTGGCTCCACTCACGCAGCGGGAAGCTCTCCCGGCTGACCACCCGACGGTCCCCGACGGCCGCGACGACGCGGTAGCCGCCGTCGGCGATCGGCGCGCGGGCCGGGGCGGGGGTCGGCATGCCGCGCAGTTCGGCGTGCCGCTCGTTGCCGGAGCGGTCGGCCAGGACGGGCGGGGCGGCCGGGGCGCCGGGCGCCGGCGCCGAGTACGTCCAGTAGCCGAGCAGCCCGGGCTCGTTGCCGGCCAGCCGTCGGCCCTGGTCGGCCCGCAGCTCGTCGCCGCCGCGCGCCTTGGACCACAGTCGGACCTCGTCCAGCCGGACGGCGGCGAACTCGCGGGGCCAGCACAGCACCGTGCCCAGCGAGAGCCGTCCCTGCCCCCGGTACGGCTCCTTGGCGGTGCGCCGGGCGATCTCCTGGCCGTCCAGGTAGATCACCTGCTGGCGGCTCTCGCACAGGAAGACGCAGGCCCAGTGGTGCCACTTGGTGTCGCCGAAGCGCCGGGTGGTGTCCAGGTCGTCGTTGCAGAAGCCGAAGGTGAAGAAGCCGTTCGCGCGGAAGCCGATGTGCAGGCTCTCGCCGTCGCGCTGCTGGTCGGTGCTGTGGCCGAGGACGAAGTGCGACCGGCTGTCGATCGAGGTGCGCTGCGCCCAGAACTCCACCGTGAAGTCGCCGTCCCCGAAGCCGAAGGCCCCGGGCACCACGGCGGCGTCGTCCACGCCGTCGAAGACCAGCCCGGAGGCCACCGGGGTGCCGAGGAGGCCGAGGCCGTACGGGGTGTCCCCCGTGTTGGCGTGCAGCAGCCGTACCGGACCCTCCGCCCGCTCCGGGTTGATCCAGGTCTCCAGGGTGAGGTCCCCCGGGGTCACCGCGCGGGGCAGCTGCCCAGCGGGCAGGGCGAGGAAGCGGCCCTTGCCGTCGAAGGCGTAGGCGCGGCCCGGCATGTCGGCCCGCCAGCGCCCGCCGTGGCCGCGCACCAGGCCGTCCGCACCGCCCAACGGCAGTTCGGCGAGGCCGCCGGGGTCGACGGTGACCAGCCGGGAGCCCTCGGCGAGGGTGCTGCCGGGCTGGGAGGCCTCGGACCAGCGGTGGTCGTAACGCACCCGCTGCACGCTCATCCCCGGCTTCAGGATGGTCAGCTCCGCTCCCGCGCCCAGGCGCAGCGACTTCGACCCGGTGGGGTGGCTGCCCTCGAAGCGGAAGCCGTGGCCACCGACGGTCACGAAGCCGGGGCCGGCCAGCGGGGCGAGGGTGCCCTCGGTGAATTGCACGACGTCGCCGTCGATCCGCAGCACCGTGCCGATCGTGACGGGCTGCTCAGGCGCGCCGTTCACCACGGCGGCGAAGTCCTCGGCCCGGCGGGGCAGGTGGAGCCACCGTTCGGTCTGCCCGTTGTGCTTGATCATCAGGGAGACCTGCGCCGGGGTGTCCCCCTCCATGATGCCGATCTTGGTTCCGGCGAGGTCGGTGGCCGCGTCCCTGGCCGTGAAGGAGACCGTCCGCTCGCCGGCGGCCAGCTGCCGGGAGGAGCGCAGCACCTGGGTGTCGTAGTAGGCGGCGAAGAACTGGCCGTTGGAGCCCCGGAAGTAGAGCACGACATTGCCGGTGGCGCTGTCCAGCAGGAACGGACGGTCGGCGGCGCGGGCGAAGCCCAGCAGCGCGCCGGAGCCGCTCAGCCCGGTGCGGTCGACGGTGAGCTGCGGCACCGGCAGGGCGATGTCGTCAGAGCCGCGCACCCCGCCGGTCAGCCGTCCCAGCTCCTCCTGCTTCGCGGCCAGGCGGGCCTGCTGGGAGGCAAGGTCACGGCGCAGCTCGGCAAGCCGGTCCTGCTTGACGCCGAGGAGCTGGAGGCGGTCGTCGAGTTCGGCGATCTGCCGGTTCAGCCGGTCGGTGGTGGGGCTGGTCTTCAGCGAGTTGTCGATCCGCTCCAGGACGAGGATGCTCTCGCCGGAGGCGTTCACCGTCGCGTAGTCGTACTGCACGACGCGGTCGCCCTGGCTGTCCCGGGCCGCGATCGGCTTGCGACTGTGGCGGGCCACCAGGCTGTGGCCGTTCCAGGTGTCGAGTGCGAACTGGGTGGCGGCGTTGTCGGCCTCCCGGGAGTACTGGATCAGGGCGGCGTCGTTGTCCACGGAGCGGGCTTCGACGTTCAGGTCGTGCCCGGAGTTGGCGTTCTTGACGAAGTAGCAGGTGACGCCGTTGAGCGTGGTGCCGGTCGGCTCGAAGGTCCAGATCGTCGACGCGGCC
Organism: Kitasatospora sp. NPDC093102; assembly: GCF_040683915.1. Lineage (NCBI taxonomy): Bacteria > Bacillati > Actinomycetota > Actinomycetes > Kitasatosporales > Streptomycetaceae > Kitasatospora > Kitasatospora sp. NPDC093102. The sequence continues at coordinate 5,411 of NZ_JBFBFA010000014.1, forward strand.
TGCTTGTTCGCGGTGCGCACCACCGGGGCGACCCGGTCCTTGCTGTCGCCCTGCACCGCGAGGTACTGGTCCTTGCCGTCCCTTTGCAGCTTGAACCGCAGCCGGTAGCGCCAGTAGGTGGGATCGTTCTCCAGCGCAGCGCGCGCCTCGGCCCGCTGGCGCTCGACCTCCGGAATCTCGGCGGTCTCGGTCTGGAGTCGGGAGATCTCGGCCTCGGTCGCGGCGACGTCCCGGGTCAGCTTCGCCACCTGGGCGTCCACCTCGCTCGCCGCGTCCACGTTCCCGCTGGACTCCGGGGCGGCCAGCACCGGCAGAGCCAGCTCCTCCGGGGTCTGTGCCAGCCGGCCGTCCCGGCCCACCCCCAGGTCCAGGGTGGCGACATACGCCTCCTCGGTGGCCTTGCCGGTCACCGGGTCGGGCCCGCCGGTCGTGCAGGCGAGCAGCACCCTGGCCTGGCGCTTGACCGGCTTGGCCGCCCGGTCGTAGCCGGCCGGCGAGGCCTCCTGCTGGTGGTGCAGCAACGCGGACAGGCCGGAGACCACCCGGCGCCCTGTGAAAGCGAAGCTACTGCGGCTCACCGCGGAGTCCTCGCCGACCGGGGCCTCGGAGGTGACCCAGGCGGGGCCGCCGCTCAGCGCGGCGTGCCGGGCGTGCTCGGTCTGGTCGTGCAGCGTGCCGCCGGAGCCCTCGTCGAAGCGGTAGTAGACGGCCAGGCCCGGCTCGTTGCCGATCAGGCGGCGGCCCCGGTCGGCGGCGATCTCGCTGCCGCCGCGGGGGCGGAGCCAGATCCGGACCTCGTCCAGCTCTCCGCGACCGTACGAACGGATGCCGCGCCCCAGGGTGAGACCGCCGAGGCCGGCGTAGGGCATGTCCGTGGTGCGACGGCCGAGTTCGACGCCGTCGCGATAGACGATCTGCTCGCGGGTGTCCCGGACGAAGACGCAGGCCCAGTGGTGCCAGTCGGTGTCCGTGGTGCGCTGCGGGACGTTCAGGTCGTCGCCGTAGAAGGCGAAGGTGAAGGTGTCGTCGCCGCGGAAGCCGATGTGCAGGGTGCGCAGCCGGACGCCGCTGGGCGCGCCGTGGCCGATCAGGAAGTCCTCGCGGCCCCCGGTGGCGGTGCGCCGGGCCCAGAACTCCACCGTGAAGTCGCGGTTCGCCAGGTCGAGGGCGCTGCCGGGCAGTTCAGCCACGTCGTCGACGCCGTCGAAGCGCAGCGCTGTCCCGGCCCGGCCGCCCTCGCCCCCGGCGGGTACCAGCGGACGGCCGGTGAACGGGCAGGTGCCGGGCGCGCTCTCATAGACGGCGTCCCGGTAGCGCGGGTCGGGGCTGGTCCAGGCCTGGGTGCCCTGGGTGTTGAACAGGCCGTCCCGGCCGCGCTCGACGCTGAAGCCGTCGATCCGGCCGCTGGCGTCGTTGTGCGCGAAGATCTGCCAGCGCTCCCGGCCGTGCACGGCGGTGGGCACCAGCAGGGCGGTGAACCGGCCGCCGGAGAGGTTGCGGACGAAGGACAGTTCCTGGGTCGGCTCGACGAACGGCTGCCCCTCCATGTCCTGGGTGCCGAGGCTGTCCTTGGCGGAGTCCGGGCGGCCCTTGTGCCGGCTGCGCCGGTAGCGGACCTCCAGCACCGGCTTCAACTCGCCGCCGGCCAGCACGAAGCGGTCGCACAGCAGGGTCGCGTCGACCACCGCGACCTTGCCCTCACCGTCCTTGGCCAGGTAGTCCGTGCGGGCCGGGTCGCCCGAGGAGCCGGTGCCGTCGGCGAGCCGGAACACCGCGTCGGAGTGGTCGGCCCGTACGGACTGGCGCAGCACGTACAGGTGGGTGCCGTCGGAGACCACGTGGAAGGGGGCGGCTGCACCGAGGCGGGCCGTGCTCGACAGGAACCGGTCCAGCTCCTGCTCCTCCAGCCGCTCCGCCGGGTCCGCCTCCACCCGGCCGCCGCGCTTGACCACCGGCATCCGCACCGAGCCGGCCACCGCGTAGCCGACCCGCGTCACCTCGGAGGGGAAGCGCAGCGTCAGCGGGTCCTCCGACCAGTAGGCCGCGTCGGCCTCGCCCTTCGCCTCGTCGTGCTGCGACAGGTCCAGGACGCTGTAGACGATCCGCCGCTGGTCGTCCATCGCGAACGCGACCGTGCTGCCCTGGTGCCGAACGGTCGTGGTGTGAACGTAGGCGCGGTCGCTGTAGACCTTCGCCAGGTGCTGCATCTCCGTCAAACCCGTCACCTCATGCCTGGTGGCCGCGGCACTCCCGACAGCCACGCGATCAACACAGAACGTGCCCACGGTTTCACTGGATGTGACTGCCGATCAAGACACTTTCGCGCCACGGCACATCGGCGATCCCGCCATCCGCCCCAGCCTCCCCGGACTGCCGAGTCGGATCGCCGGGTCCGAGGCCGGCTCCTCTCGCCATCGGCCCAGGTGAGGTATTCCTGGTCGATGAAGTAGCGGCCGTCGAAGCAGAGGAAAACCTTGGAGTCGGTGTCGTTGCCCGCGATCCAGGACTTCTCCCACTGCACGACGGTGCCGACGCCGTCGCGCTTGGGGCAGTGGAGGCCCTCGCGGCGTTCGGGCCGGCTGTAGAAGCCGTGCCCGTTGGAGAGCCGGTACGGCGTGCGGACGAAGGCGCTGCTGCCGCCGACGCGGTCGTAGAGGGGGGCGGGGAAGTTGGTGCGGGCGACGAGCTTCGGCGGGACGTCGTGGACGTCGACCTCGTCGCCGTCCGCGTAGCGGGCAGGCTCCCCCTTCAGCCGATGGAAGGCCTTGCGCACGGTGCCCGCGCGCTCGCTACTGTCCGTGAAGGCCGCGAGATCGCCCTCCTGGCCCTCCTCGCACGAATGGTCATGTCCATACCAACGGCCGCTCAGGGGAAGCGGTCACGCCCAGACCCGGCCACTCACTCCGTCGGCGGCCCTCACAGCCGGGCCTTCTGACACGGATCTGGCACGGCGGAGCCGGATTGGTCCAGACAACACGAAAGCCGCAGGTCGCTGACCTGCGGCTTTCTCAATGGGACGGGCGACGAGAATCGAACTCACGCTCTAAGCTTGGGAATCTTTGGTCCTTCGACCCGAGAGGTGCTCCTGACCTGTACCGATACCGGCATGGCCAGCCCGTCGGACACCCGACGCAGACCACTGCTGTCCGCCGTTCACGACCCGTTCTGGCACGCGTCTGGCACGACTGGCGACGGAATCGCCCTTCCGAGGTTTAGGTGCCAGCTGAGACAGACATGGCTGAGAACGAGGCTGCTTGGTGCAGCTCAGTTGAGGGGGTCCGATGGGGATCAAGGTCGTGTCGGTGTCTCCGGCTCAGGATGAGCTGTTGGCCGAGTCCATCGCGCTCGGTGATCGCTACACCAAGACGCTGGGGCTGATGACACCGCCCGCCTACTCGAAGATGGCGGAAGACGGCGGGCTTCTCGCAGCCATCGAGGACGGTGTGGTCGTCGGGTATGCGCTGTTCGGTCTGCCGAAGCGGACGCCCCATGTTCGACTGGCCCATCTCTGTGTAGCCCAGGAACACCGTAGCAAGGGCATCGCCCGGCTGCTGATCGAAACCATCCGGGCCCACCACGGCCAGCGTTTCGGCATCAAGGCGAAGTGCAGGCGTGACTACGGGCTCACCGGGATGTGGACGAAGCTCGGATTCATCCCGCGCGGCGAGGTGAAGGGCCGCAGCAAGCAAGGGCACGTACTGGACGGCTGGTGGTTGGACTTCCGCCATCCCAGCCTCTTCGCCGAGGTGGACAGCGACGCGCAGCTGACCGTCGCGATCGACCACGGCGTCTTCGCCCATCTCCGCGGACGGAAGCCGTCCTCAGAAGCAGCCGAGTCCCAGGCGCTCGAAGCCGGATGGATGACCGATCTGGTTGAGCTGGTCTTCACCCCGTACCTCTACCAGGACATCCGGGACATTGAGAATGAGGCCGAGCGCGTCCACCAGCGAGCGGCCGCCGCCGGCCTTCGCGAGCTCAGCCCCGATCCACAGACTGTGGCACTGCAGAGCCGCCAGTTGCTGGACGCAGCGGCCAAGGCCGATCCCGGGCTAACGGAGCTTGAAGCGCGACTGCGATACGTCGCCGAGGCCGCAGCCTCCGGAGTGCACGTGCTGGCCACCCATGACCCGTCGCTGACACGACTGGCTGATGTCGCATGGAATGCCGTCGGAGTCCGCATCGTGGCCCCAGCAGACGTAGCAATGCATGTCGACGAATTGCGGCAGGCCCAGGTGTACCGGCCGGCCGATCTCATGGGTACCGAATTCCGCATCAGTGAGGTCGCGCCGCGCGGTGAGGCCGAACTGGTCGCGTTCTTCGAACAATCGAGCAGCGACAGCGGATCGGACTTCGCAAACCGTCTCAAGAGTCTAGAGCGGAGCCCCCTCAGCTGGCGCCGCGAGCTCATCCGTGACGGCGAGGGGCACCCGGTTGCACTGTACGCCTGGGCCGTAGACGGACGGACGCTCCTCGTCCCAGTTCTGCGTACCGCTACCCATCCGCTCGAAGAGACCCTCTCCCGCCAGGTGCTGTTCACGCTGAAGCAGACCGCCCGCTCGTACGGTGCCCACGTCGTGCACATCACCGACCCGTTCCCGTCCACCGCGGCACACGTCGCAGCTCGCGATGATGGCTTCCTCGCTCACCAGGACGGTCTGGCGGCGCTCGTCGTGGATGTCTGTGGAACGGCAGCAGTCGTCACCGAAGCCGCCGATACTGCATCACGAGAGCTGGGCACGACGGCGCTGGCTCTCCCCACCGGGCTGCCGGCTGAGGTCGCCAGCGTCGTTGAGCGATCGTGGTGGCCTGCCAAGGTCATGGACTCCGAGCTGCCGTCGTTCATCGTCCCTATCAACCCTGTCTGGTCGACCGAACTGTTCAACATGCCTGTGTCCCTTCTGCCTCGACGAAACGAGCTGGGGATCAGCAGGGAGCACGCCTACTACCGCGCCTCGGGACACCGCGGCGAGAGCGTCCCAGCCCGCCTCCTCTGGTACGTCAGCCAGGACCCGTCCAGCCAGGAAGGACAGATGGCGATCGGCTGTTCTCGGCTTGAGCAGGTGGTCGTCGACACAGCCGAGGCCCTCTTTGCCCAATTCGAACACTTGGGCGTATATGGTCTGGAGGAGATCCGCAAGAAAGTGGCCAACTCCACCTCAGGTACGGCCATGGCTCTGCGTTTCTCGGACACCGAGCTCTTCCCCAATCCGGTGACGTACCGACGCCTGAAGTCCCTGGCGAAGGGTCTGGGTCTACCGTTGTCCGTGATGTCGCTGACGAAGATCGACAACAGGCTGTTCGAAGCGGCCTACCAGGAAGGGCACCGACCGACGTGAACCAGGAACGCGCACTCCTGCTCTCAGTCCACCCGCGTTTTGCGACCGCGATCCTTGCGGGCAGCAAGACCGTTGAGGTGCGCCGACAGCGAGTCGCCGTTCCCCCTGGGACTCCTGTCGTGATCTACGCCACGGCTCCCACGATGGCCTTGGTCGGCACCGCCCGCGTCGCTTCCGTCCATGTCGGATCCCCGAGCGAGGTGTGGGCCGCCAGCCGCTCCCGCACGGGGATCACCCGTCGCGAGTACGACGAATACATGAGCGGTGCCGCCCAGGCCAGTGGCCTCACGCTGGAGGCACCGGTCACCTTCAAGGAGCCAGTCACGCTCGGCGCCTTGAGGTCCGCCGGAACGTTCCACCCGCCGCAGAGCTACCGATACCTGCCAGGCGAAGCCCTCCGGCAAATGGCCGAGGTCTCTACGGCAGCCGGACCTGCCCTCCTCAGCGTCCTGGGTGCTCCGGCGCTCGCGTAGCAATTTCCGCGGCCCCGTTCGTCAGTCTCGGCCGGTTGGCGTCAGTGCCGGCGTCCACGGATCTGGCACGGCCTCCATAGGGCGCCCGCCACCGCCTTCGACAGCCAGCCCATGTGCTGAGCACAGCCACATCTCAGCTCCCCGTGGCGGCCAGACGGGAAGAACGGCGGCGGATTCCTCCAGGCACGCGATTCGGGGGCACCCAAACACACCTTCCAAAGGCTCGTGCGGTCGTGCGGGGACGGTCACATGCTCGCCGATCTACGCGAAGCGGCTCGTCGGCCAGACTCCGAACGGGGCTGGACAGGGATGCATGCAACCAAAACTGCAACCGGTAAGAGCTGCTTAGTATCTTTGGGAGACCCGGGCATCGACCAGCGCGTTCGCGGCACTCCGGGCTTCCCCGGCTGCCTTCTTCAGGATCGCCGCCAAGCCCTCAAGATTAACCAGCGCGTCGGCGGCGTCGGCCAACGTGTTGGCACTGTCCTCCAGGTTGGCCAGAGTGTGCGCGGCGCCGGCCAACATACTGGCGGTGTCTTCCAGGTTGGCCAGGATTCGCGATGACCTGTACAGCATCTCGATCCCGTCCTCGGAGATTCCGAAGCCGTGAACCCGCGGGTCTGCCAACTCTGCGGTCAGCACCTTGAGCAGTGAGGCCAGTTCGGGGGCGGTCTTGCTGAACTCTTCTAGTGCGGGGCTGACTCGGTCGAGTAGTTCGCCTTGGGCGGTGGCGATCATCGCTGTGAGCTTGCCCTCGGTGAGGGCGCCCAGCCCTGCCAGGGCGTCGAGACCGTCAGCCTCGCGAGCGACCTTCCAGGCCAGAAGAACGTCCGCGGGGTACTTGTCGCTGCTGGCGCCGTCGACAACTTTGTGGTGTGCGGTACATAGCAGAATCAGGTTGGCGAAGCTATTGCGCTCCTCTTCCGACCACTCTGGGTCGAACCGCTTTCCGCCCTCTTCGAGTGCCCGGATGTGGGCGATCTCCAAGTTGAGCACAGGCACGCCGTTGATCATACGGATGGTGGCGACATTGCAGTCAGGCGCGTAGCACCCACCGCGAGCAAGCGTCATGAGACCGGCGATGGTTGCGTTGCTGTAGTTGCGTCGCGGCTTTCGATCCATGAAGCCCTCCCTAACCTGACTGCCAGTCATGCAAAACGTAGCGGAGAGGACCGACAGCATCGGCCGTTAGCGCTGCCCGGTAGTCGCCATCAAGCCACCGGCAATGCCCTCAGTGGCGTAACGAAGCCGTTTCCCAGAGGAATCAGGTGAAGTCGGCATGCACATCAGCATTGCGGGATACCGTCAAGGCATGGGGCTCGACGACGCGATCAGCAAGGCGAGACGGCAGCACGACCTGCGGGAAGCTCAGCAAACGCAAGAGAAGGATCAACGGCAGCGTGAGCAGGAGAGGCTCAGGAATCTCCTGGCTGAGGCCGTTGAGCGGCTGCGACCGTACCGAGGCGAGACCTTCCACCGCATGCGCGTGTCTGCGACTGGACCGCTTCGCGGTCCCGATGGGGCCCGCTACCAGCAGGTATCCGCTCACTGGTGCTGGCTGATCAAGGAACTGAACGGCGAATCTCTGAGCCGGCAACGGTCTGTGATGCTCCTCGTACTCGACGCCAGTGCTGCGCGTGTCGTACGGGTGCATCTCACCCTGCAAGGCGGAGCCGGACAGTACGTGACATCCATGGCCCCAGAGCCGGTAGGACCGCAGGACTATCAGGACAAGGGCATCATGGCGTGGCTTGGCGGTGGCTGGATCAACGAGCTGGAGAGCGACCTGGGTGCGGCCATCGTCCGCTACGAGCGAAGCAGGTGACGACAGAGCCTCCTGGGCACTGCTTACTCGAAATGCCGCAGGTCAGCATTCAGCCGACACTTGGTGCTGTGGTGTCATGGTCAGCCCGCACGTCCCCGCCCCCATCGCACTGTGCGCCTGTCGTCATGCGACGGTTCACCGAGGGTGACTCTGTTGCGGGGCTGACTCGTCTGCTGCACCGCGCCTATGCCGATCATGCTTCGGCTGGCCGGCTCTTCTTCGCGTCTTATCAGTCCACACAGGACACGGCTGATCGGGTGGCGAAGGGGGAGTGCTGGCTCGCTGTGAGGGGTGCCGAGCTACTCGGGTCGGTGACAGTGGCGGCTCCGTACGCGGTGCCCGAGGCGTATCCGGCCCCGGTGGGAGCGGGCTCGTTCTGGCAGTTGGCGGTCGACCCGGCCCGTCAGGGAACGGGTCTTGGACAGCGTCTGCTAACCCTTGCTGAGGAACGCATCGTTGCCCTTGATTCCACGAAGGCGGTCATCGACACCTCCACCCAAGCGGTTGATTTGATCGGCTGGTACCACCGACGGGGGTACCAGCCCATCGGAAGGTGGCGGTGGGACGTGACCAACTACGAGAGCGTGGTCCTGCTGAAAGACCTTGCGGAGGCCGCCGAGCACGGGCGGTGAAAACGGGCGGTCGATGTTCTCCCGAGTCGGGAAGACACCGACCGCTCGCGCGAGGCGCCTGAGCTACTGACCGAGGACTCGGGCAGCGTCCTGGGCAGCAATGGTGAGCGCCTCGTCGAGGGCTTCGGGGTGCCGCCCGCCAGCGCTGGCGACCGCGCCCTTGCCGCCGGCTCCGCCACCGGCCACGCGGGCAGCCGGAACGAGGATCTCGCTGGCCTGGGTACCGGTGTCGTGGAGGCTGCGGGTGACGGCGGCGGCGAGGAGGGCCTTGCCGTCGTGTTCGGTGCCGAGGACGACGATGGCGTGTTCGCTACCGAGGAGGTCGGCGGTGCTGGTGGCGAGGGTGCGGAGTTCGTCGGGGCCGAGGCCGGTGACCGTCTCGGTGACGATCCGGCCGCCGGGGACGGCACGGGCGGAGGCCGCGAGTTGCTGGGCGCGGGTGTGGAGTTCTGCGTCGCGGAGTCGGGCGAGTTCCTGTTGGGCGGTGGTGAGGGTGTTGAGGCGCTTGCGGAGGGCGTCGGGGGCGTCCTGGGGGCGGGTGCCGAGGAGGGCGGACAGCTCTTCGAGGAGGCGGCGTTCGGTGTCGTGGTAGGTGAGGGCGTCGCGGCCGGTGAGGGCTTCGATGCGGCGGAGGTTGGAGCCGATGGAGGCTTCGCCGAGGATGCGGACGGGGCCGGCGTTCGAGCCGTGGGGGACGTGGGTGCCGCCGCAGAGTTCGCGGGAGAAGTCGCCGATGTCGACGATGCGGACGTGGTCGCCGTACTTCTCGCCGAACAGGGCGGTGGCGCCGGCGGCCTCGGCTTCGGAGCGGGTGGCGTGCCAGATGCGGACTTCGGGGTCGTCGAGGAGGTGGTCGTTGACGAGAGCCTGGATGGCGGCGAGCTGGGTGGCGTCGACGGCGGAGAAGTGGGCGAAGTCGAAGCGCAGGCGGCCGGCGTCGACGAGGGAGCCGTGCTGGCGGGCGTGGTCGCCGAGGGTGCGGCGGAGCATGGCGTGCAGGACGTGGGTGGCGGAGTGGGAGCGGGCGACGGCGTCGCGGCGCGGGCCGTCGACGAGGGCTTCGGCCCGCTCGCCGGTGCGGATCTCGCCTTCGCGGATGCGGACGGTGTGGACGTGGAAGCCCTCCAGGCCGAGCCTGGTGTCCAGGACCTCCAGGAGCGCGCCGCCGGTGGTGCGGATGGTGCCGGTGTCGCCAACCTGGCCGCCGGACTCGGCGTAGAACGGGCTGCGGTCCAGGACCAGCTCGATGGTGCTGCCCTGGTCGGCGCCGGGCACGACGGCGCCGTCGGAGATGAGGCCGAGGACGGTGGCCTCGGTGTCGAGGCGGTCGTAGCCGGTGAAGTCGGTGCGGCCGTGGCGGGAGGACAGTTCGCGGTAGGCGTCCTGGCGGCGCAGGGCCTCGGCGGTCTTGGCCTTGCCGCCGGCCTTGGCGCGCTTCTGCTGTTCGGCGAGCAGGGCGGTGAAGCGGTCCTCGTCAACGGTCAGCCCGGCATCGCGGGCGGCCTCGATGGTCAGCTCGACGGGGAAGCCGTAGGTGTCGTGCAGTTCGAAGGCGGTGTCCCCGGTGAGGGTGGTGGAGCGGCTGCCGCGGCTGCGGGTGATGGCGGCGTTGAGCAGCCGGGTGCCCTGGGTGAGGGTGCGGGTGAAGGACTCCTCCTCGGCGGTGACGACCTGCTCGATGAGGCTGGCCTGGCGGGTGAGTTCGGGCCAGACGTCGCCGAGGTTGGCGATGACGCTGGCGGTGGCCGGGGCGAGGACGGGCTGGTCGATGCCGAGCATGCGGGCGTGCCGGATCGCGCGGCGCATCAGGCGGCGCAGGACGTAGCCGCGGCCGTCCTTGGAGGGCAGGACGCCGTCGGCGATGAGGTAGGCGATGGAGCGGGCGTGCTCGGAGACGACCTGGAACGAGACCTTCTCCTCGCCGCCGGAGCCGCTGCCCGGGTAGTCGCGGCCGGCGAGTTCCTGGATGGTGGTGAGGGTGGGCAGGAGGAGGTCGGTGCTGCAGACGTTCTCGACGTCCTGGAGGATCGCGGCGAGACGGTCGAGGCCGAGGCCGGTGTCGATGCTCTGCTGGGCGAGGTCGCCGAGGATCGGGAAGGTGCCGTTGTCGTCGTCCTCGCCGCGCATGGACTGCATGAAGACGAGGTTCCAGATCTCGACGTACCGTTCGCCGTCGACAGCCGGTCCGCCCTCGCGCCCGAAGGCCGGGCCCCGGTCGTAGTTGACCTCGGAGCAGGGGCCGCAGGGACCGGGGACGCCCATGTCCCAGAAGTTGTCCGCGCCGAGGCGCTGGATGCGTTCGGCGGGGACGCCGATCTTGCGCCAGAGCTGTTCGGCCTCGTCGTCGCTCTGGTGGACGGTGATCCAGAGGCGGTCCTTCTCCAGGTTGTAGCCCTGGGTGAGGAGTTCCCAGGCGTAGGCGATGGCGTCGGCCTTGAAGTAGTCGCCGAAGGAGAAGTTGCCCATCATCTCGAAGAACGTGGCGTGCCGGTTGGTGCGGCCGACGTTGTCGATGTCGGAGGTGCGGGCGCACTTCTGGATGGTGGTGGCGCGGGGGTACTCCGGGGTGACCTCGCCCAGGAAGTAGGGCTTGAACTGGTTCATGCCGGCGTTGGCCAGCAGCAGGGTCGGGTCGGAGGGGATGAGCGGGCTGGACGGGACGTGGCGGTGGCCGCGCGAGGTGAAGAAGTCCAGGAAGGTGGAGCGGATCTGCGTCGAGCGCATGGCGGTATGGCCCTCACGGAAGAGTCGCGGAGAGGTGGGGGGGTGATCACACGCCGAGCTGGGCCGAGAACGAGGACTGAGTGGTTCTCAGTTCTCCAGCTCGGCGCAGATAGCTCGCGCCCCCACGGTGTAGACCATGACTCCGGTATCCGTCGCTCTGAGGTGACGCAGCCGACAACGGACGCAACGGTCCGCTGCGACTGCGCCACCAACAGTAGCGGCTCGGGGGTCAAGATCGCTTGGAGTTGTCCTCCTGACGGCCGATTCCGACCAGGAGGGGCAGGACGAAGGCGGCGTGGTCGGCGCGGGGCATCACGAGGTGGGCTCCGGCCCGGGTGAGGGCTTCGGGGCCGGCGAAGCCCCAGCCTGCGCCGACGGCGGTGACGCCCGCGGCGTGGGCGGCGTGGATGTCGGTCTCGGTGTCGCCGACGAAGATGCCTGCTCTCGGGGTGACGTCGAGCCGGTCGAGGGCGAGCAGGACGCCGTCGGGGGCGGGTTTGGGCTGGGCGTCCTCGTAGCAGACGACGGTGTCCAGCTGGTCGAGGACGTCCTGCGGCAGCAGCCAGTTGACCCGTTCGCGGCTTCGCAGGGTGACGACACCGGTGCCGACTCCGGCTTCGCGGAGTGCGGCGAGGGTCTCGGCGACGTAGGGGAACACCTCGGCGGTCAGGGTGGCCGTGGCGCTCGCCGCGGCCCAGCCTTCCTCGTTGATCGATCCGTCCAGTCCGAGGTCGGACAGGACGTATTCGCGCGGGGTGGTCGCGGCGTCGGCCGGAAGATCGGCGACGGCCACCCGCTTGCCGAGGGCAGCGGTCGCATAGCCTGCCAGGGTGGCGAGTTGGGCGTCACGGCTGTCGACGAGGACGCCGTCGAGGTCGAAGAGCACGGCCCGCTTCACGCGGCACCACCCGCCCGGGGCGCCGGCAGGTCGTCCTCGGTGAACAGCGAGTGCAGCGTGACGCGGTGATCGGCCAGCAGCGTCCGGCCGCCGAGCGGGCGCTCCAGGACGCACAGCGCGTGGGTGACCGGTCCGCCCACCATCCGCAGGATGCGTGCCATGTGGAGCAGTTGGCCACCGGAGCGGACCACATCGTCGACCAGGACGATGCGCCGGCCCTCGATGGGAAGGCCTTCGACCTGGTGGAACGATCCGTAGCCCTTGGGCTTGCGGCGCACGAAGACAGCGGGCAGGCCGGTGGCGGCGGACAGCGCCACGACGAGGGGGACGCCGCCGAGTTCGATACCGGCGAGCACCTGGGCGTCGTCGGGGACGAGGTCGGCCATGGCGGTGGCGGTGTCGCGCAGGAGCGCGGGGTCTGAGGCGAGCCGGTACTCGTCGAAGTATGCGTCGAGCCGGCCGCCATCGGCGAGCTTGAACGGGGCGTTGACGCACGCGGTTTCGGCGAGTCGGGCGGCGAGGCCGGCCGACGGGGTGCGGGTGGTCATGCTCCTCCGATCGGGGTGGTGTCGAGCGAGGCGAGGTGGGCGCGGAAGGCCTCGGCGGACTCGACGGTGGTGAGGAAGCCGAGCGGCCGGGTCGGGGTCTCGTACAGCCACCGCTCCTCGCGCAGGAAGGCGAGCAGGCGAAGGGCCGACGCGCCCGCGAGACAGACCGGCACGGACCGGATGGTGGTCGCGTAGTAGAGGGCGGCGGTCAGCTCGTGGAGGGTGCCGACTCCGCCGCCCATGGCGACTACCAGGTCGGCGTTCTCCAGGTAGTGGTTGAGGCGGGCGCCGGGGTCGGGCACGTGGACGGACAGGGTGATGTGGGGGTTGAACGCGCCCCACTCGTCGTGCTTGCCGGTCAGCGTGACGGCGGTGACCGTGGCTCCCTGGCCTCCGGCTCCGCGGGCGGCGGCCTCCATCAGCCCGTTGTAGCCGCCGTGCAGGAGCTGGTAGCCGGCCTGGGCGAGGGACCGGCCGATCTCCTCGGCCAGCGCTTCCTCCTGGGGGGAGGCGGGGACGACGCCGCCGAAGAAGACGGCGGTCAGGCCCTCGCGGGCCCGGCTGGCGGCCGGGCCCGCGAGGTGAAGTGCATTCACACCAGCTCCTGGTAGGTGCGGTAGGCGGCGACGGCGTCGTGCAGGCCGTCGAGCGCCTGCGGGCAGGCCCTTTCGGCCAGGGCGAGCACCCGCTCGATCGCCTCGGTGACGTCGGCCGCCTCCGGGATGGCCGGGCCGCTGATCGCGGCGTCCAGGTCGCCCAGGCAGGCGCGGCCGATCGGGGTGACGGCGATCTCCTCACGCAGCTGGTACCAGCCCCAGAACCGCGAGGCGGGGGCCAGGGCGGTCTTGATCAGGTCCTTCGTGGCCGTGTGCAGCCGGTGCCACTCGGAGTACGCCACGAACCGCTGGCCGCGCTTGATCCGCTTGTGCAGGAGAACGGCCAGCACCAGGTGCTCGATCAGCAGCTCGGCGCAGGAACGCGGCCGGGCGAGGAAGGCGGCGGCGAAGCTCTCGGCCGCCGCGACGTCCGGCGCGGCGACCGGTCCGGGCCGGCGGTCGAGGAGGACGGCAGTGCTGACCGTCTCCTGCAGCCGCGGGATCCGGGAGGCCGGTGCGACGTAGAGGTCGATCTGGTGGAGCTTGCCCTCGTCCGGGACGAGGAAGACCATCCCGACACCGCCGAGGTCGGCGACGATCGTGTCGCGCCAGCCGGGCAGCAGGGCGCCGGCCTCGACCGGCATCAGGGTGTCCAGGGCCTCGACGAACGACGGGAAGTGGGCGTCGTGAACGCCGGCGACGAAGTCGACGTCGGACAGACGGTCGGCGGTGCCGTGGGCCAGCGACCCTCGGACCATCAGGTGGGTCACCGCCGGGGAGGTGGCCAGGACGTCGGCGAGCTTCGACAGCAGCGGCAGCTGCGCGGGCCGGTTGGCCTGGGTGATCGCCGCCAGTTGCAGGGTGGGCATGCGCTTCTTCCTTCCGGGCGTAGGTGCGGGCTGGGATCAGGCGGGGATCGCGAGGAGGCGGCGCTTGGCGGTCTCCCAGCGCGTCGCGGCCTCCATGTCGCCGAGGGAGGTGTGCAGTTCGGCGATCAGGTCGTAGACCGTGCCCTCCGGCAGGGCGTAGGTGTAGAAGAGCCGCAGCAGCATCCGCTCGGCCGCCTCCGTGTAGCCGAGGGTGGCCATGTTGCGGGCGTTCTCCAGCCGCGCGGCCAGGACCGTCTGGTCGGCGACGGGCAGCGGCTCCGCGACCGCCGGGCTGAGCGCGGGTCGGCGGGCCAGGCGCTGGTATGCATCGTCGGCGTACACGTCGGCGATCAGGTGGATCCGGTCCGGGCCGAGCAGGTTGCACACCCCGTGGGCGTACGTCGGCGTCAGCCGCCAGATCCGCCCGCCCGTCATGTGCACCTTGGTGCCGCCGGTGACCAGGAAGGCAGACCGGTTGGTGTGCAGCGGGACGTGCAGCCTGTGCCGCTCGACCTGGTCGAGGTCGTCGTAGTCGCGGTGCTCCCAGAGGAAGGCGTTGCCCTCCAGCCGGGCGAGCCGCACCCACATGAAGTCCAGGCCGAGGTCGGCCAGGAACGCGGCGGTGGCCGGCATCCGACCCAGCAGGTCGGTCGGACGGGCGGCGCAGTCGCCGATCGTCACGTCGGCGGCGTCGCCGGAGGCGTTCATCAGCGAGGTGGTCCACCAGCCGCCGGACTGGTAGGCGCCGTACTCCGCCTTCCAGGGGGCCTGGGCGGTCAGGGCTTCGTGGCGCATCCGCTCCAGGTGGGCGGAGTCCACGGCGTCCAGCTGGGCGATCTGCCCGGCCAGAGCGGTCAGGGTGCTGTCCATCGGTTCCCTCCCGTTGCCGGCTCGCGGCATGACGAGCCGGAATGCACGTGGTGCTGGATGGGGTCGATCGGGCGCGGATCGGATCCCAGCGCACTTGATCTCACGCTTCGCTGTCGGCAATGCACGGACAGCGAGGTGGCGTTCAGGATGGCGGCCCCAGGTGCGGCACCGATACGACGCGGCCGCCGCCACCGTTCCGCCATCCCGAGAGGCGAGCCATGTCGGTGCGCGTCATGACTGCCGTCACGGTCGCCGTCATCTCGGCTGAGACGACCTCGAACGGGTTTCCTGTCGAGCGACCATGGCTATCGTCAGAGCAGACGAACGGGGACGGAGATGATCCGCGGTGGCTGAAACTCCCACACTCCTAAGGGTGTTGACGCTTCAGCGGCACTGGCAGGTCTACGAGACCTTCCGTCTAAGGTTCGAGGCGACGGCGAACTCGGCCGCCGAGCAGGAGCGCGACCCCCGGCTCCGGGGCCTGTCGGTCTCCAAGCGGCAGTTCGAGCGCTGGTACGGCGGTGCGGTGAAGACCCGCCCCTACCCGGACCAGTGCCGGGTGCTGGAGGCCATGTTCGGCATCGGCGTCGACCAACTCCTCGCGCCCGCACCGGCCGGCCCCGTACCCGTGCTCGCCACCACCGCCTCGTTCGCAGTCCCGCCACCACGGCCGGTCCCTGTCCTCCTCCCGCCCGGGCAGGCAGCCGCACTGCCTGTTGGTGGCCCGTTCAGCAGCGAGCCCCGCTTCGACGCGGGCACCACGGAATTGGAAAGGCAGGTCACGATGGCGGCTCGTCGTGCACTTCGATTCACCGCGATGGCGGAGGGCAGCAGCATCGGCCCGGAGACCCTGGGCCAGATCCACGACGAGGTACGGCGGCTGACCGTCGCCTACCCGAAGCTGGCACTACCGACCCTGCTCGGCGACCTGGTCGAGGTCCAGGACCTCACCTTCCAACTGCTGGAACACGGACGGGCCAAGCCGTCGCAGGCCCGCGAGCTGTACCTGCTTGCCGGGATCACCTCCGGCATGCTCGCCAAGGCCAGCCACGACCTGGGCAACCCGAGTGCCGCCATGATGCAGGCCCGCACCGCTTTCGTCTGCGCCGACAACGCCGACCACCACGCCATGCGCGCCTGGGTCCGCTCGCTCCAGTCGCTCATCTCCTACTGGGCCGGCCGCCCCGGCGAGGCCGCCGACTACGCCGCCCTCGGACAGGGCGCCATCGGCAACGCCCGTGGCACCACCAGCGTCTGGCTGGCCTGCCTCTCCGCCCGCGCCCACTCACTCCTCGGCAACGGCGAGGCCACCCGCACCGCCATCCAGCAGGCCGAGGAGACCCGCACGACCGTCGAACCCGACGACCTCGACGCCTTCGGCGGCATCATGACCTTCCCGCTGCCCCGCCAGCTCTACTACGTCGCCGAGGCCACCGTGCAGCTCGGCGAGGACCCGGCGCTCGGCGAGAGCCAGTCCGAGGCCGCCGTTGCCGCCTACCGCAACGCCACCGAGGACGAGTGGGCCTTCGGCGACCAGGCCGGCGCCCAGACCGACCTCGCCCTCGCCCGCATCGCCCGCGGCGAGATCGAGGGCGCCGCCGAGGCCGTCCGCCCCGTGCTCGACCTCCCCGTCGTGCAACGGAACTTCGGCATCGTCAGCAGCGCCCAACGCGTCCACGCCGCCCTGCACGGCGCCGGCCGACGCAGCAGCGGCAGCGCGGCGGCCGGTCTGCGCCAGGAGATCGAGGCCTTCACCGCCACCCCCACCTCGGCCCTCGTCCGGTGACCTCGCGGATAGGCTCCGCAGCCATGACCCCACTCCGCCTGACCGGCCCCAACCTGGCACTGCGCGAAGTCGAACCCGAGGACGCCGACGACCTCCTGGAGATCTACGGCGACCCCGAGGCCACCCGGCACCTCAGCTTCGAACCCCGCACCCGCGAGCAGGTCGAAGCGATCACCGCCCGCTCCATCGACTCCGCGCACGCCACCCCGCGTACTGAGTACTGCCTCGCCATCACCCGACGCGGCGAGCGCCGGCTGATCGGCTACGCGCGCCTGGCCACCGAACCCCAGCAAGCGGCCACCATCGGCTTCGCCCTCCACCCGGCCGCATGGGGCAAGGGCCTCGGCACCGAGACCGTCCACCTGCTCTGCGCCCTCGGCTTCAACGTCCTGGGCCTGCACCGCATCTGGGCCGCCCGCTCACCCCTCAACGAGGCATCCGCGCGAACGCTTCTCCGCGCAGGAATGACCGAGGACGGCCGGATCCGCGACCACGTCTACGTCCATGGTGCCTGGCGCGACTCCATCACCTACTCGATCCTGGAGCACGAGTGGACACCGATCGACGGGCTGGAAGCGAACGGAGCCGCTGAATCCGATGGCGAGCACAGCCCGGGAAGGTGATCCCCTGCTGCCCGAGCCGCACATCGTGATCCCCGGCATCGCCGGGTTCGCCCGCGGCGACGTGCCCGACCCGCCGGCGACCGACGACGGCAACGCCTGGGTCGACGGCTTCTGCTGGCTCCACTGCGACCAGCAGTGGACCCGTGTCCTGTGGATCGGCCCCGCTCACGTCGCCGGCGCCCAGGCGCCCATGTACGCCTGCGGGCCCTGCATCCGCGAACTCCAGGAGCGAGTCTGGCGCTCGATCCTGCTCAATGACGAGCCGTCCTGTCCGGCACAGCCCACCCCGCAGGGCCGAGAACCCCGGCCGGCTGCCAGGCGCCCCGGCCGCCACCGTCGTTCGAGCTGGTCGCCGATCCCCCCGGTAGTCCTGCTGTCGGGTGGACGTGTCGGTCAGCCGGTCGGGACCAGGCTGCCGAAACCCAGCCCCACTGATCGGGCCGCACGCAGAGCTTCCCTGGCGCGGGCCACCCCACTGCGAGTGACCGCTTCGCCGCCCCCGACGGCGATCGTGCGCTCGCCGAGGCCCGCGCAGGGGCGACAGATGCCCGGCTGCGGTACGGGGTCGTGGCACTGGGCGCACTCCGCGCACCGGGCCGCTGCGGGGCGTACAGGAGCGTGCGCGGGCGGCATCTTGCGCTCCAGGCGATAGCGGATCACCGCTGCTGCCGAGTGCACGGGAGCGGGGAGTCCGGGCAGCAGCGCCTGCGCGAGGTCCGTGTGGGTCGCGCCGCGCTCCAGCCACTGGACGACCAGCGGGGCGAGCTTCCGCGCCTCGGCCTCACCGAGGCGCAGACGCGGCTCGGGCCGGATCGCCCGGAAGAGCGCGGCGACCGCCTCGCGGACCTGCTGGTCCGGCAGCGAGGCAGCCTCACCGGTGTCCTGTTGTTCTTCCTCCAGCTCGCCGCCGACCGCCTGGCCGTCGACGAGGTCGGCGGGGAGGGAGGGTTCTTTGTCCAGGTCCTTTACTACAAGGGCGCCGACGGGCCCGGTGGTCGCTATACCGGACGCCGGACGGGCGGCACCCGGTACCGCGAGCTGTGGGGTGTCGTAGACGTGGTTCTCGGTGCGGAGGGTGCCGTCCGGCATCCGGATCGTCTCGACCCGGTAGAAACCGGCCTCGGCCAGCTCCTTCAGGGCCTTGCGGACAGCGCCGCGTCCCTGGGGGCTGGTGTCGGCCATGTGCCGGCCGTCCTCGTGCCAGCCGTCGGGGCGGGAGAGGAGGTCCGCGAGCAGGCCGCGGGCGGTGTAGGAGAGCCGTCGGTACTGCAGGACGGCGTTGGGCAGCACGGTGAAGTTGCGCACGTGGGCGCTACGATGGACGCGCATCGGGAGTGTCAGCTCCTGTTGCCGGACCCCGGAGCGTTGGCGCGCTGCCGGGGTCGCCTGTTTTCGGTTGGAGCACGGAACGTAGCACACGCACCGTTCGAAGATCGACACGATCAGTGAGCGATCACGATCACACATCAGCGCATCACGAACGGTCAGACAGCGGTGGCCAAGTGGCAAGGAGAGCCTGCCCACTTGACCACCGGCCGACAGCCCCGGTGCCTCGATCGTGCCACGACACGGATGGCGGGTTTACTTCCCGGGCAGGCCGGGTCCGTCCGAATGTCGAGGATGGCCGGCGTGGCGCCCTACCGAACCCGCTAGCGGGACTGTACTCCTGACGGTAAGTCATCGCAGGCGGCCGGCTTTCCGGCGCACGCCCGACGTGAAGGAGTGGTGGGCTCATGACCAACGCGAACCCGATCCCCGAGGAGCGGCTGAAGGAACTGCGGGAGCTGGCGGCCCGGCTCCCGCCGGAGCGCGTGGGAGTCTCCTGCGATCAGCTCCAGGCCGAGATGGACAGCTCCTACGGGTCGTCCTTCTCCGACCCCTCCGCGGGGACGACCCCGAGGACAAGGGCGACCGCTACATGCAGGTGTACGGCACGTGGAACGGCAACTCCAATCAGCTGTCCGCCTTCCGCCCGGCCGACTACCACCGCTGAACACACCCGCGCGAAGGCCGCAGCGAGAGGACCCCGAGCCGGATCCGCGCCCGCCCTTCTGGCACGGATCTGGCACGGCGGGGTCGGATTGGTCTAGACAATGCGAAAGCCCCAGGCCGTTGACCTGGGGCTTTACTGCTGGAGCGGGCGACGAGAATCGAACTCGCGCTCTAAGCTTGGGAAGCTCATGTTCTACCATTAAACTACGCCCGCCTGATGAGCTGTCAGAGACCGCTCGATCCAGTGTCACTGTACCCCATCCGCGACGGTGGTTGCACAGGGGGTCTGCGGACGTGGCGGAGCCCACTGGGGCAGGTGTGGGGGCGTACTGTTTGGGCCGCGTGCGAGTGCCCCGGCGGGTGGGGGCCGGGGCGGCGAGCCACGGTGAGGAATGTCCGGAACATCCCCTAATGTGACGCTGTCCCGGAGCTCGGCCGCCGGGGCGCACGAGTACGGGTGAGTACTGGGTTAGGGATGGGAAGGGGATCGATGGAGCAGCGCGCCGTCGTTCGTTGTGCCGAGGGGCACCTGTTCAGCACCACCACGTTCCCGATGCAGAACCTCGGTCCGGGCCGGCTCGGGCCCGGGCGGTTGATCCGCTGTCCGCAGTGCGGACGGCTGCGGAGTTCGGTGCTGGCCGACGTGCGGGAGCTGTCGGAGCCGCAACTGGCGCGGGCGATGCGGCTGGAGGCCGCGGAGTTCCTGGCCTGACGGCGGACGGACGGACAGGTGGGCCCCGGGCGGATTCGTCCGGGGCCCTTTCTTGCACGTAACCTCGAAGCGTGCTGCTCTCTGACAAGGACATCCGGACCGAAATCGACCTGGGCCGGGTCGTCATCGACCCGTTCGACCCGGCGATGATCCAGCCGTCGAGTATCGACGTGCGCCTCGACCGCTTCTTCCGCGTGTTCGAGAACCACAAGTACCCCCACATCGACCCCTCCGAGGAGCAGCCGGACCTGACCCGGCTGGTCGAGCCGGAGGGCGACGAGGCGTTCATCCTCCACCCCGGCGAGTTCGTGCTGGCCTCGACGTACGAGGTCATCACGCTGCCCGAGGACGTCGCGTCCCGGCTGGAGGGCAAGTCGAGCCTGGGCCGGCTGGGCCTGCTCACCCACTCCACGGCC
Organism: Kitasatospora sp. NPDC093102; assembly: GCF_040683915.1. Taxonomy (NCBI): domain Bacteria; kingdom Bacillati; phylum Actinomycetota; class Actinomycetes; order Kitasatosporales; family Streptomycetaceae; genus Kitasatospora; species Kitasatospora sp. NPDC093102. Next base: position 25,711 of record NZ_JBFBFA010000014.1, read on the forward strand.
GGCTTCATCGACCCCGGCTTCAGCGGCCACGTGACCCTGGAGCTGTCGAACGTCGCGACGCTGCCGATCAAGCTGTACCCGGGCATGAAGATCGGACAGCTGTGCCTGTTCCGGCTCTCCTCGCCCTCGGAGCACCCGTACGGCTCGGAGCGCTACGGCTCGCGCTACCAGGGCCAACGCGGCCCGACGCCGTCCCGCTCGTTCCTGAACTTCCACCGCAGCAAGGTCTGACCCCAGGACCCACGGAGCGCACGCACGACGGGCGGCCACCCCTCACCGCGAGGGGTGGCCGCCCGCGGCGTTCTCAGGCCCGCTTGGGGCTGGTGACGGCGACCAGCTCGGTGCCGTCCTCGGACAGCCGCAGTTCGGTGCGCAGCTCGGCCAGCTCGCCGAGGTGGTGCAGGTGGGTGCCGCCGCAGAAGATCTGCGCGCCGCCCTCGGGCAGCTCGCAGTGCCACTGGCGGCGGGCCGTGAGCTCGGGGCCGGGCACCTCGATGCGGACCGGGGCGTCGGCGGCGACCCAGGCGGCCAGCCGGGCGTTGACGGCCTCGGTGAGGGCCGGCAGGGCGTCGGCGAGGGCCGGGAACTCCTCGGTGGCGTCCACCGTGAAGCCCTTCTTCTTCAGCGACTTGCCGAGCCGGTAGGTGTCGGTGCTGGCCGCGGTGTCCATCACCGAGCTCGCCATGGCGAGGCTGTCGAAGTCCGGGTGGCCGAAGGCGTCCGAGCGGCCCGGGTCCTTGCGCCAGCGCGGGGCGAGCGCGGCGTTCAGGGCGAGGGCGAGCAGGTGGCAGCCGCTGTGCGAGGCGCTGAGGGCGCCCCGGCGCTCGGCGTCGACGGCGAGCGCGACGGTGCGGCCGACGAGGTCGCCCGGGTCGGTGTCGAGGACGTGCAGGACCAGCCAGGACCACTCCTCGTCGCCGCGCCGGACCGGGATGTCGGCGCCGACCAGCAGCTCCCCGCCCTCCGGGCCGACGGCACCGGTCAGGCAGTCGACCACGGCCAGCTCGGTGCCGTCCACGGTCAGGGTGCCGAGGTCGGCCGGCTGGTCGGGCCAGGTGTGGTCGAGCGGGTGGAACGGGGTCGCCTCGGTGACGACGGCGTACCGGCCGTCGGCCAGCGGGTGCACCGCGAGCACCGGGGACTCGCCGGTCACCGCCCCGGCCGGGAAGCTGACGTGGGTGGTGGGGAGGGTCATGCCTGGCTCCGGTGAAGGTGGGACGACGAGGGTGGGGCGGGCCCGGCGCTCGGCCGCGGCCCGCCCCCCATTCTGCCCTCCGCCCGTCGGGCCCCTCAGCCCAGCGTCGGCAGCTTGATCAGCACCAGCAGCGCGACCAGCTGCACCGCCGAGGCGGCCGCGGCCTTGCCCCAGGGCAGGTCGTGCAGCCGCCGGACCATGCTGGTCAGCAGGTACGCGCAGAGCATCCAGGTGGCCCAGCCGACGACCTGGACGACGGCGCTGCCCGAGGGCAGCACCAGGTCGAGCAGCAGCCGGGGCACGTCGGTGAGCCAGCCGATCAGCGCGGCCAGGCCGACGGTCGCCTTCCACGGACCGTCGCCGCCCAGCTGGCGGGCCAGCGCGTAGGTGACCCCGCCGAAGAGCGCGCCGGTCACGGTGAAGCCGATGGCGGCGGCGATGATGCCGGTCAGCGCCACGGTGAAGGTCGAGTTGACGATGTCGTCGTGGGTCAGCCCGATGCCGAGCACCGCGAGCGCGCCGTACAGCAGCGAGACGGTGAGGGCGGGCAGCCAGACCTGGTGGTCGCGGGTGCGGTCGAAGATCGCGGTCGGCGTGCGGAACAGGCCGGTGAACAGCTCGCGCCAGTGCGGCCGGGGCCCGGCGACGTGCGGGGCGGACTGGCCGCCGGCCCGGTAGACGGCGACGTTGTCCTGGCCGTACGACTGCTGCTGGTCGTAACCCTGGTCCTGGCCGTAGCCCTGCGCGGGGCCGTACGGCGGCTGCTGCCCGCGGCCGTCGTCGTAGTAGCCGTGCTCCTGGCCGGGGTGCCCCTGGTACGGCGGCTGCTGCCCGTACGGACCGCCGACCGCGTAGGGGTCGGCGACCGGGAAGGCCCGGGTGCTGCCGGGCCGGTCCGCCGCGTACGGGTCGTATCCGTCCCCCGCCCCGTGCTCCGGGCCGCCGGGCGCGCCGCCGGGCGCCGCCGCGTGCGGGGCCGTGAAGTACTCCGGCCCGTCCGTCCCCCCGGGCGCCGCCGACGGAGGGGCCGACCACCCGCCGTGCGGACGGTCCGCGCCCTGACCGCTGTCGTATCGATTACCAGCCACGGTCCGAAGGTACCCGTCCGGCCCGGCCCGCGTCGGCCCCGGACGGAGCCGGGGCCGGTTTGCAGCGAGGCTGAGACGAACGGGGCCGAAAACCCGCGGAACAGGCCCGCGGGCTCCAAGGCTCCAGGGCCCCGGACCCCGTGTCTACCGCTGTGCGCCGATCGACGGCCCGTGCACCGCCGCGGCCGCGCTGGTACCGGCCGGGCAGCCACCCGGGCCGGCCGAGGTGCGGACGGCGCCGACCGGCAGCAGGGTGCCGCAGGCGATCCGGATGCCGTTCGGCAGCTCGTTGTCCGACTCCACGATCGCGCCGTCGCCGATCACCGCGCCGTCCAGCGCCGAGCGGTCGCCGACGGTGGCGAAGGCGCCCACGATCGAGTCCTTGACCAGGGCGTCCGGGCCGATCACCGCGCCCGGCAGGATCACGCTGCCTTCGACGATCGCGCCGGCCTCGACCACCGCGTCCTCGGCGACCACGGTGCCGCCGCTGAGCACCGCGCCCGGGTGGACGGCGGCGCCGGGCAGCAGCAGGGCGTCGCCGGTCGGGCCGGGAACGGCCGGGGAGTCGACCTTGCCGAGCACCAGGTCGGCCGAGCCTCGGACGAAGGCCGCCGGGGTGCCCAGGTCCAGCCAGTACGAGGTGTCGACGACGCCGCGCAGCAGCGCGCCGGTGGCCAGCAGCTCCGGGAAGGTCTCGCGCTCGACGGACACCTCCCGGCCGGCCGGGATGCGGTCGATCACGGACCGGGTGAAGACGTAGCAGCCGGCGTTGATCTGGTCGGTGACGATCTGCTCCGGGGTCTCCGGCTTCTCCAGGAACTCCAGCACCCGCCCGTCCTCGTCGGTCGGGACGAGGCCGAAGGCGCGCGGGTCCTCGACCCGGGTCAGGTGCAGGGTGACGTCGGCCCCGGCGGCCACGTGGCCGTCGCGCAGGGCGGCGATGTCGACGCCGGAGAGGATGTCGCCGTTGAACACCAGGACCGGCTCGTCCGGTCCGCAGGTCAGGCCCGAGGCGGCGTTGCGGATGGCCCCACCGGTGCCCAGCGGCTCGCGCTCGGTCAGGTAGACCAGCTCGATGCCGTACGGCGTGCCGTCCTGGAAGTGGTCCTCGAACACCTCGGCCAGGTACGAGGTGGCCAGCACGACGCGGGTGACGCCAGCGGCGGCCGCGCGGGCCAGCTGGTGCGCGATGAACGGGACACCTGCCACCGGCAGCATCGGCTTGGGGGTGTGGGTGGTCAGCGGACGCAGTCGCGTGCCCTTACCACCGACCAGCATGATTGCCTCGGTCATGGTCTGCGCTGTTCCCCTTGTGGTCTCTGCGGCCCGGCCCGGCGGGCCGACACCTCGTCGTCGGTCTGGACCCGGCCGTCCGGCCGGCGCGGGTCGCCACCCGCCCGGGGCTTCCGTCCGGAACGGGTCGACCGGCACGAGGCCGGTCCGGGCCTACTGTATTTGCTTCCGACCGAATACCCGTCCGGCACCTGTGCGATTGCCGCCACGCCCCCGTGCGCCGGCCGCACCGACGCGAGCCGTGCGAGCCGCCCAACAGCCCGGCCCGGCGGTCGCGTTCGTGGCGTCCACCGGGCCGGGCAGTTGTAGCAGAACTGTCGAACAGCGGGCTCTGCGGCGGTCGTTACGCGTCCACCGTCGCGGGCTGCTCCTCGCTCTCGGCCGGCGGGAGGGCCTTCACCGAGTCGAGCAGCAGCTGGGCCACGTCGACCACCTTCAGGTGCTCCTTGGCCGCGCCCTCGTTCTTCTTGCCGTTGACCGAGTCGGAGAGCATCACCAGGCAGAACGGGCAGGCGGTGGAGACGATGTCCGGGTTGAGCGACAGCGCCTCGTCCACGCGCTCGGTGTTGATCCGCTTGCCGATGCGCTCCTCCATCCACATCCGGGCACCGCCGGCGCCGCAGCAGAAGCCGCGCTCCTTGTGCCGGTGCATCTCCTGCTGACGCAGGCCGGGGACCTTGTCCATGATCGCGCGCGGCGGCGTGTAGACCTTGTTGTGACGGCCCAGGTAGCAGGGGTCGTGGTAGGTGATCAGGCCCTCGACCGGGTGGACCGGGACGAGCTTGCCCTCGTCGATGAGGTGCTGGAGCAGCTGGGTGTGGTGGATGACCTCGAAGTGGCCGCCCAGCTGCGGGTACTCGTTGGCGATGGTGTTGAAGCAGTGCGGGCAGGTGGCCACGATCCGCTTGACCGGGGCGTCCTCCAGGGCCGCGTTCAGCGTCTCCACGTTCTGCGCGCCGAGCATCTGGAACAGGAACTCGTTGCCCAGGCGGCGGGCGGAGTCACCGGTGCAGGACTCCTCCTTGCCGAGGATCGCGAACTTCACGCCCGCGGTGTGCAGCAGCTCGGCGAAGGCCTTGGTGGTCTTCTTGGCGCGGTCCTCCAGGGCGCCGGCGCAGCCGACCCAGTAGAGGTACTCGACCTCGGCGGGGTCGATGTCCTCACCGATCACCGGCACCTCGATGCCGGTCTCCTTCTTGAGCTCCTTGACCCAGTCCAGGCGCGCCTTGGTGGCCATGCCCCACGGGTTGCCCTTGTTCTCCAGGTTCTTGAGCATCGTCCCGGCCTCGGTCGGGAACGAGGACTCGATCATCACCTGGTAGCGGCGCATGTCGACGATGTGGTCGATGTGCTCGATGTCCACCGGGCACTGCTCGACGCAGGCGCCGCAGGTGGTGCAGGACCACAGCACGTCCGGGTCGATGACGCCGTTCTCCTCGGCGGTGCCGATCAGCGGGCGCTCGGCCTCGGCCAGGGCGGCCGCCGGGACGTCCTCGAGCTGCTCGGAGGTGGCCTTCTCCTCGCCCTCCGCGTCCTTGCCGCCGCCGGCCAGCAGGTACGGCGCCTTGCCGTAGGCGTGCTCGCGCAGGCTCATGATCAGCAGCTTCGGGGAGAGCGGCTTGCCGGTGTTCCAGGCCGGACACTGCGACTGGCAGCGGCCGCACTCGGTGCAGGTGGAGAAGTCGAGGATGCCCTTCCAGGAGAAGTGCTCGACCTGGGAGACGCCGAAGACGGCGTCCTCGGCCGGGTCCTCGAAGTCGATCGGCTGACCGTTGCTGGTCATCGGACGGAGGGCGCCGAGCGCGGTGCCGCCGTCCTCCTCGCGCTTGAAGTAGATGTTGAAGAAGCCGAGGAAGCGGTGCCAGGCCACGCCCATCGAGGGGTTGAGGCCGATGGTGGTCGCCCACGCGAACGAGATGGTGATCTTCAGCGTCGCGAAGAGGTAGATCAGGTTCTCCAGCGTGCCGTGCGAGACGCCGCTGAAGGCGGAGACCAGCGGGTACGAGACCAGGTGCTCCGGCCCGTACGAGTCGACGTTCTCCAGGGCGCCTTCCAGGCCGCGCAGCATCAGGATGCAGATGCCGATGCCGAGGATCGTGTACTCGACGTAGAAGGCCTGCCAGGCGATCGAGCCGGCGAAGCGGGACTTGCGGCCGGACCTGGACGGCAGGCTGAGCAGCCGGATCACCATCAGGACCAGGATGCCCAGCGTGGTCAGGGTGCCGATCAGCTCGACGAAGAGCTGCCAGATCATCCAGCGGCCGATGATCGGCAACGCGAAGTCGGCGTCGAAGAGCTGGCCGAAGGCGTTGACGAGGGTCAGCACCAGGCTGAAGAAGCCGACCGCCACGAACCAGTGGGCGACGCCGACGACCCCCCAGCGGTTCATCCTGGTGTGGCCGACGAACTCGGTCGCGACGGTCTTCACCCGCTGGGCGGGCTGCCCGAAGCGGGTGGAGTCCGGCGCACCGGTGCGGACCACCTTGTAGATGTACAGCGCCGCACGGGCGGCGAGCGCGGTGCCGATCACGAATGTGACCAGCGAGATGACGATCGCTGCTAGCTGCATCGGCTCTCCGTCTCCTGCGGCTTTGCGGTTGAGCAGGCTCTGCGGTTCTACGGTCTTCGAATTGAGTGTACTGGTCGGTAACTTGCCGGGCCGTCGGCCCGGACATTACCGGTGGACAACAGTTCTCCAGAAGATTCCCAAGCTATGGCGACAGTCACGTGGGCGCACCCCCGCCCGGCGTGGCGCACCACCCGGCGCGGGCGAGCTCAGCAAACTTGAGCGGCCCGCGCTCATACCTGTTGACGCCGCGCACCGTGTCGTGCATCCTTGAGCCCGTAAAGCTCAACTCTTCCGTGGAGGTATCTACGATGGCACGCGCGGTCGGCATCGACCTCGGCACGACGAACTCGGTCGTCAGCGTTCTGGAGGGTGGCGAGCCCACCGTCATCACGAACGCCGAGGGCGCGCGGACCACGCCGTCCGTCGTCGCCTTCGCGAAGAACGGCGAGGTCCTGGTCGGCGAGGTGGCCAAGCGCCAGGCGGTCACCAACGTCGACCGCACCATCCGCTCGGTCAAGCGCCACATGGGCACCGGGTGGAAGATCAACATCGATGGCAAGGACTTCAACCCCCAGCAGATCTCGGCCTTCGTGCTGCAGAAGCTGAAGCGCGACGCCGAGGCGTACCTGGGCGAGACCGTCACCGACGCCGTCATCACCGTCCCGGCGTACTTCAACGACTCCGAGCGCCAGGCCACCAAGGAGGCCGGCGAGATCGCGGGCCTCAACGTCCTGCGCATCGTCAACGAGCCGACCGCGGCCGCCCTCGCGTACGGCCTCGACAAGGACGACCAGACCATCCTGGTCTTCGACCTCGGCGGCGGCACCTTCGACGTCTCCCTGCTGGAGATCGGCGACGGGGTCGTCGAGGTGAAGGCCACCAACGGTGACAACCACCTCGGTGGTGACGACTGGGACCAGCGCGTCGTCGACCACCTGGTCAAGGTCTTCCAGGCCGGCCACGGCGTCGACCTGTCCAAGGACAAGATGGCCCTCCAGCGTCTGCGCGAGGCCGCCGAGAAGGCGAAGATCGAGCTGTCCTCGTCCTCCGAGACCTCGATCAACCTGCCGTACATCACGGCCTCCGCCGAGGGCCCGCTGCACCTGGACGAGAAGCTCACCCGCGCCCAGTTCCAGCAGCTGACCGCGGACCTGCTGGAGCGCTGCAAGGTCCCGTTCCACAACGTGATCAAGGACGCCGGCATCTCGCTCTCCGAGATCGACCACGTCGTCCTGGTCGGTGGCTCGACCCGCATGCCGGCCGTCGCCGAGCTCGTCAAGGAGCTGACCGGCGGCCAGGACGCCAACAAGGGCGTCAACCCGGACGAGGTCGTCGCCATCGGCGCCGCGCTCCAGGCCGGTGTCCTCAAGGGCGAGGTCAAGGACGTCCTGCTGCTGGACGTCACCCCGCTGTCCCTCGGTATCGAGACCAAGGGCGGCATCATGACCAAGCTGATCGAGCGCAACACCACGATCCCGACCAAGCGTTCCGAGATCTTCACCACGGCCGAGGACAACCAGCCGTCCGTGCAGATCCAGGTCTACCAGGGTGAGCGCGAGATCGCCGCGTACAACAAGAAGCTCGGCATGTTCGAGCTGACCGGCCTGCCGCCGGCGCCGCGCGGCCTGCCGCAGATCGAGGTCACCTTCGACATCGACGCCAACGGCATCATGCACGTCGGTGCCAAGGACCTCGGCACCGGCAAGGAGCAGAAGATGACCGTCACCGGCGGCTCCTCGCTGCCGAAGGACGAGGTCGACCGCATGCGCCGCGAGGCCGAGCAGTACGCCGAGGACGACCACAAGCGCCGCGAGGCCGTGGAGACCCGCAACTCCGCCGAGCAGCTCGTCTACTCGACCGAGAAGTTCATCGCCGACAACGCCGACAAGCTGCCGGGCGACGTCAAGACCGAGGTCGAGACCGCCATCGGCGAGCTCAAGGAGGCCCTGAAGGGCGAGGACATCGCGAAGATCCGCGAGGCCTCGGAGAAGGTCTCCACCACCGCGCAGAAGCTCGGCCAGGCGCTGTACGCCAACGCCGACGCCCCCGCCGGTGCCGCCGCCTCCGGTGACTCCGCCCAGGCCAAGGAGGACGACGTCGTCGACGCCGAGATCGTGGACGACGAGAAGCCCAAGGGCGGTGCGGCATGACGGACAAGCCGCAGGGCGGCAAGCCCGGCGACGACTCCGCCGCCGAGGAGGCCGTGATCAAGGCTGCCGAGGAGGCCGCCGCGGCCGGCGCCGGTGAGTCCGGTTCGGAGGACGTCGCCGCCGCCAAGCGCGAGCTCGCCGAGCGCACCGGTGACCTCCAGCGCCTCCAGGCCGAGTACCAGAACTACCGCAAGCGGGTCGAGCGCGACCGGCTGACCGTCCGCGAGATCGCCGTCTCCAACATCCTGGAGTCGCTGATCCCGGTCCTGGACGACATCGGCCGCGCCCGCGAGCACGGCGAGGTCACGGGCGGCTTCAAGTCCGTCGCCGAGTCGCTGGAGACGGTCGTCGCCAAGCTGGGCCTCCAGCAGTTCGGCAAGGAGGGCGAGCCCTTCGACCCGACCATGCACGAGGCGCTGATGCACAGCTATTCCTCGGACGTCACCGAGGACACCTGCGTGCAGATCCTCCAGCCCGGCTACCGCATCGGCGAGCGGATCATCCGCCCGGCGATGGTGGCCGTCGCGGAGCCCCAGCCCGGCAGCCAGGCGTCCTCCTCGGACGCCGAGGCGAAGTCCGCCGACACGGACAAGTCCGACGGTGGCTCGGACAGCTGACAACCTGTGACAGCTGACAACCAGTGCGCTGCGGAGTCGTACGCCGGCCAGTACGGCGGCCGGCTCCGCAGCGCGCTGTCAACGGCTCTTCTTTCAGTTGCTGTTGACAGCACAGTGACGATGGACTCGGGAGGTGGCGGAAGCCGTGAGCGGTAAGGACTACGTGGAGAAGGACTACTACAAGGTCCTCGGCGTGCCCAAGGACGCCACCGCCACCGAGATCAAGAAGACCTACCGCAAGCTCGCGCGCGAGTTCCACCCCGACGCCAACAAGGGTGACTCCAAGGCCGAGGAGCGGTTCAAGGACATCTCCGAGGCGTACGACGTCCTCTCCGACGAGAAGCGCCGCAAGGAGTACGACGAGGCCCGCAGCCTCTTCGCCAACGGCGGCTTCCGGGCCGGCGGCGGCCCCGGCGGCACCGGCAGCTACAGCTTCGACTTCGGCGACCTCTTCAGCGGCAGCCAGGGCGGCAGTGGTGGCGGCGGCATCGGCGATGTCTTCGGCGGCCTCTTCAACCGCGGCGGCACCCGGCAGGCCCAGCCCCGGCGCGGCGCCGACGTCGAGACCGAGGTGACGCTCTCCTTCGAGGAGGCGGTGGACGGCGCGACCGTCCCGCTGCGGATGACCAGCCAGGCCCCCTGCCGCGGTTGCAACGGCACCGGCGCCAAGTCCGGCACCACCCCGCGGGTCTGTCCGACCTGCGTCGGCGCGGGCACCGTCAGCCGCGGCCAGGGCGCCTTCGCGCTCTCCGAGCCGTGCAAGGACTGCCGCGGCCGGGGAATGATCGTCGACGACCCCTGCCCCGACTGCCACGGCAGCGGCCGGGCCAGCTCGGCCCGCACCATGCAGGTCCGGATACCGGCCGGCGTCCAGGCCGACCAGCGCATCCGGCTCAAGGGCAAGGGCGCCCAGGGCGAGCGCGGCGGGCAGCCCGGTGACCTCTACGTCACCGTGCACGTCGACCCGCACCCGGTCTTCGGGCGCAAGGGCGACAACCTCACCGTCACCGTCCCGGTCGCCTTCCCCGAGGCGGCGCTCGGCGCCACCATCGAGGTGCCCACGCTGAACGGCCCGTCCGTGAAGCTCAAGCTCCCCCCGGGCAGCGCCAACGGCCTCACCATGCGCGCCCGCGGCAAGGGTGCCACCCGCAAGGACGGCACCCGCGGCGACCTCCTCGTCACCGTCGAGGTCGTGGTGCCCCAGCACGTCACCGGTGACGCGCTGAACGCCCTGGAGCAGTACCGCGAGGCCACCGCCTCCGACGATCCGCGAGCCGCCCTCTTCCGGGCGGCGAAGGGAGCGTGACGACCAGATGTCCCCGATGAACCCGATCGACCCCGACACCCCGATCGGCCCCGGCATCGGCGAGGGCCTGCCCGGCGCCGGCCCCCGCCGCACCCGCCGGGCCGCCGCGGCCCCACCGCAGTACGTCCTCACCGAGGACACCCCGGTGTACGTCATCTCCGTGGCCGCCGAACTGTCCGGCCTGCACCCGCAGACCCTGCGTCAGTACGACCGCCTCGGTCTGGTCTGCCCCGACCGCACCGCCGGCCGCGGCCGCCGCTACTCCGCGCGCGACATCCAGCAGCTGCGCGAGGTCCAGCGGCTCTCCCAGGACGAGGGCATCAACCTGGCGGGCATCAAGCGGATCATCGAGCTGGAGAACCAGGTCACCGCCCTCCAGTCCCGCGTCGCGGAACTGGTCGACTCCCTGGAGGGCGCCGCCACCGCCCTCCAGCAGCGCGAGGCCGCCGTCCACGCCTCCTACCGCCGCGACCTCGTCCCGTACCAGCCCCCCACCCCGCAGTCCAGCGCCCTCGTCGTCTGGCGCCCCAAGCGCTGACCTGACGATCCACCGGCCGCCGGTCCCTCCTCTCGGGGGGTGCCGGCGGCCGCCGTGTGGTGAGAGAGTGTCGATCCGGCGATCGGCCCGGTTCAGGAGGAGCGGCGACCTCATCGTCAGCAATGGTCACGCGCCCTAGGATCTGGGGGACGGGTCCCGGCGGGTTTGGGTCAACGGCAAGGAGCCGACATGAGTGGACGAGCTCAATTCGGCCCCATCGCGAGTGGGGCACCAATACTCTCGGCAGAAGCCCGTGCGCTCTTCCTGCGAATCGTCAGCGCCGGTGGCCGCACGCCACAAGTCGCCGCGGCCCCGGAGGAGTCGGGTCCGCAGGACGAATTGATCCGGATAGGACTTCTGGTCCCGGACCTCGATGGACCGGACCACCTGGTTGCCATCGACCCGACCCAGCTCTCGGATAGCCTCAGCAGCGCATGGCAGCGGCAGGCGCTCGACCTTCTTTCCCGGTCGGTCGCACTGCCCGCCGAATTGAGCGAACTCGCCCAGGAGTTTCACACCCCCGGGCAGGGTGGCGGCTCAATCGAGTATGTCCATGGAAAAGTGCTGATAAATCAGAAGATGCAGCAGTACGCCGACGCGGGCGCAGAAGAAGCCCTGGCACTTCAACCGGGCGGCCCGAGACCTCCCGAGCTGCTGGCTTCGGTGATCGACCGGGACCTCGCCATGCTGGGCAACGGCACGGAGATACGGACGATCTACCACGCCAGCACGCGCTACCACCAGCCCACTCGGGACTACGTGGCGCGCCTGGCCAAGGCCGGCGGGCAGTACAGGACCCTCGACGAGCCCTATACCCGCCTCATCGTCATAGACCGGAAAATCGCCGTCATCCCGGTCGCGCACGACTTGAACATGGCGGCGTTCATCCACGAACCGGCCGTGGCGAGCTATCTTGCCGAGCAGGTATTCGAACCGAGCTGGAGTCGCGCACTGGACTTCGACGGGGACCGCGCCGTCCCCCAGCAAGTGGTCTCGCGGCTCCGCCAGACGATCATCGATCTGTTGCTGGCGGGAACCAACCACAGAGTCATCGCGAGACGCCTGGGAATCAGCGAACGCACCCTGGCACGCCACATCGCCGAGATGCGCGAGGAGCACAACGTGGACTCCTTGTTCCAGCTCGGGTACGCGCTCGCGCAGGCCGAATCCGCCGGCGGGAAACGACCGTAGGGCCGACTCGCACCGGTAGCGCGTCAGTCTGCGCCGGGTCGGGACACGCCCTGGTACTCCGCACACGAATCACTGGGCCGAGGCCGAAGCCGCCCAGCGGACGGTCCCGGGTTCGGATCCGCCCGACGCGCGACTAGCCCCAGCTGATGTCGTCGAGGACGGCGACGGAGGCAACGGCCGAGGAATCGGGCGCGCCCTGCACGTGGTCGACCGCGAGGTATCCGCCCAGCAATGCAGCCGCGCCGACAACCAGAGGCAGAACCGCCTTACGGACGAAACGGCACAAGTGAGACATACCCACCCCTTCTGTCATCTGCTTCGAACGCAGCATCGGCAAACTTACCGACCACATGTTGCCGCAGGGCATACGAGCCTGCCAATACCCGCACACTCACGAACGCGTCATCTCCCTGCCAGGCAGTCACATGACACCGGGAAGCTCTGGACGGAGCAGGGGCCACCGATGGACGATCAGTTCGCCCCCGATGGTCCAGCATCAACCGACAATTCTGTTGCTGTACTGTCAATTTGACCATAGCAGGGCACCGGACAACTTGAAGAAGCAACCATTCTCAACGCCTGCCGGCACCACTTCCTAACCCGGTCGGCCTTTCCCCGGAGTCGACATGACCGAGCCCTACCTGCGTCACCACGACAGCCAGGCCCCTGAGGGTCGGCGTGCACGTGTGTTCCTGGCCGCCCCGCTGATGCGACTGACCGGGCCGGCCGACAGCGTGGTGACCCTCGCCAGCCGGACGCGGCTGACGACGCTCCGCACCACCCTGCTCCGCAGCGGTGCCGCCGTGTACAGCGCGCACCACAGCGACGCCTGGACCATCTCCGGTCGCGCGCCGGAGCCCCGCGTCCCCTCCGACTTCCGCGCCCTCCAGTCCGCCGACCTGGTGTTCGCCTACGTCGGGGCCCCGCTCTCGGCCGGCGTGAGCCTGGAGCTCGGCTGGGCGTCGGCGCTGCGCAAGCCGATCGTCCTGCTCGTCGACGAGGCCATCACCCACAACCCGCTGATCGCCACCATCGAGCAGGTCGCCCCCGTCCTGCCGCTGGTCTTCGACGACACCTGGTCGCAGGAGGCCCTCAACCACACGGTGGAGACCGCCCTGGACTGGGCCGGCATGGCGCTCTCCCTGCGCGAGGGCTTCTGGACCGCCCCCGGCGAGCAGTTCAACGTCCCCCGGCAGCAGCCCCCGGTCCCCGGCTACTGGCCGACCGGCGCCGCCACCGGCTGAGCAGCGGCTACCCACCGGACTCCCCCGTCCGGGCCCCCCGCAGCTGCCAGCCCAGTTGGAACAGCGTCTCCGCGTCGTAGAGCTCACGCAGCCGGGCGATGTGACCGGCGACGGTGCGCTCGCTCAGCCCCATCCGGCTGGCGATCGCCCGCTGCGTGAGCCCCCGGGCGAGCAGTCGGCCGACCTGGTCGTGGGCGGACACCTCACTGGAACCTGCAGCCCAGTTGACGCCCTCGGCGTCCTGCCATTGCAGCTCGAAGGTCCGTACCAGGAAGTCGACCACGGCCGGGTCCTCGATCACGGCCGCGCTGGCTCCCTGCGGTGCGGCGGCGACCACGGCCACGGCGCGGTCGAAGATCATCATCTTGGAGAACGAGAACGGCACGACCCGGATGTGGCAGCCGATGTCGGTCAGCCGGGCAGCCAGTCGGACGGTCGAGGCGTCGAGCCGGGCCGCGGACTCGTAGAGGGTACGGATCGAGCCGCCTGTCTCCAGGAAGCGGCGGGCGTGGTCCACGGTGTCGTCGGCGGCGTCCGTCGGCCGGGCGCCGCCGGGGTGGGCGGAGAGCGCCTCGTGGCGGAGCTCTTCGGAGAGTTGGGAGATCCGGTGCCGGATGTTCTCCATGCCCTCGATGACCTGGGTGGTTCCGAAGCGGTCGCGGCGGCGGGGCGCCGCGTCGTAGGCGGCGGTGAGGTCGTCGAACAGGTCCGGCAGTTCCGCGGCCCGGGTCAGCAGGCGGGTTCCGGCCGCGCGCATGTCGGCGCCGATCCGGGCCGTGACCGAACGCGGGTCCACCGCGCTGAGCGAGCCGTCGGAGACGTAGGGCTTGAGCAGACCGAGGTCCAGCAGAACCTGTACGGTCTGCGCGTCCTCCGCCGAGACGTCGGCGATCCGGATCCGGCCGCCCTCGCGCAGGACGGCCAGGTAGAGGGCCCGGGCGTCCGCGTCGAGCAGATCGAGCTCAGGCATCACGCGCTCCCCTCAGCTGCCAGCCGAGGTGGAAGAGGGTGTGGGCGCCGTAGCGGTCGCGCAGCCGGGAGATGTGGGCGGCGACGGTGCGCTCGCTCACACCCAGCCGGGTGGCGACGGCCCGTTGGGTGAGGCCGCGGGCGAGCAGCCGGCCGATCCGCACGGTGGTGACGGACGGCGGGTCGAGGTGGCGGCCGGCGGGGGTGGCGCGGGCCCAGTCGCGTTCGAACTGGGCGACCAGGTAGGCGACGGTGGTGGGGTCGGTGAGGAAGACGGCCCGGCTGCGGTCCTCGGCGGCGGGGATGACGGCCACCGCGCGGTCGAAGACCAGCACCCGCTCGTACGGTTCGGCGAGGACCCGGACCTGGGCGCCCTGCCCGGTGCGCAGGGCGACCTGGCCCCGTACCGCGGGGTCGGCGAGGGTGACGGGCTGGTAGACGGTGCGCAGCGAGCAGCCTCGGCGGAGCAGTGAGAGGTCCTGGGCGAGGACCATCCGGAGGCCTTCGAGCGGGCGCGGTCCGGGCTGGGCGGCCAGGACCTCCTCCCGGCACTCCGAGACGAGCTGGCTGATCCGCCTGCGCACCTCGGCGACGGCGTCGACGGTGCCGGCCCCGGAACCGACGGCCCCTGGTCCGGCGGCCCCGAGGTCGACGGGCGGGGAGCCCGGGTGGCGGGCCGCGTCGTAGGCGCGGGCCAGCGGCCCGAAGGTGTCCGGGAGCCGTTCGGCGTGCTGCAACAGGCGGACGGCTCGGGTGCGCAGTTCGAGGCCGAGCCGGTCGCCGAGGGCGCGCGGGCCGGCGGCGGTCCAGCCGGTGACGGTGGGGGTGAGCAGGCCGCGGGCGACGAGGGCGGCCAGGGCGGGGCGGTCGCCGGGGGCGAGGTCCTCGGGGCGCAGCCGGCCGCCGCTCAGGACGGCGGCGAGGTAGAGGGCCCGCTCGGCCGGGCTGGGCTCATCGGTCATCGCGGGCGCCTCGCATCAGCCAGCCGAGCTGGAAGAGGGTCTGCGCGCCGTAGCGGTCGCGCAGCCGGGAGATGTGGGCGGCGACGGTGCGTTCGCTCAGGCCCAGCCGGGTGGCGACGGCGCGCTGGGTGAGGCCGCGGGCGAGCAGCCGGCCGACGCGGTCGGCGATGGTGCGGGCGGGCGCCTGGCCGACGGCGGCGGCCTCGGCGGTGTCGGCGCGCGCCCAGTCGCGTTCGAAGGTGCCGACCAGGTAGGTGATGGTGGCCGGGTCGGTGATGAAGGCGGCGGTGCTGTTGTCGTCGTTGGCGGAGATCACGGCGACGGACCGGTCGAAGACGATCAGCCGCTGGAAGGGCTCGTCGAGCACGCGGATGAGCGAGCCGTGCCGGGTGACCTCCTCGGCGTAGGCGAGGGCGGGCGGGTCGGCGAGGGCGACCGGCTGGTAGATGGTGCGCAGCGAACAGCCGCGCTGGAGCAGCTGGACGTCCTGGAGGAGGGCGACCTGGAGGGTGTCGGCGGGCCGGTGGCCGGGCTGTGCGGTGAGGACCTCGGAGCGGCAGTCGGAGACCAGCTGGGAGATCCGCTGGCGGATGTGGACGTGCCCCTCGACGTGGACGGCGCCGCCGGCCCGGCCGGTCGGGCGGGGCATCGCGTCGTAGGCCCGGGTGAGGCCGTCCAGGGCGCCCGGGAGGTTCTCCGCGCGGACCAGCAGCCGGGTGGCCTCGCTGCGCAGCTCGGCGCCCAGTCGGTCGCTGACCGAGCGCGGACTGACCGCGGTGTAGCAGCGGTCCAGCGTATTGGCCATCAACAGGCCGATGTCGATGAGCTGTTGGAGCGCGCCCCGGTCGGCGTCCGCGACCTCGCCGGTGGGGACGCGGCCGCCCTCGGCGATGATGGCCAGGTACAGCTGCCGGGCGGCCTCGTCGGGCTCCTCGCCCACGGGCCCGTGGTACGGCGTGACCGCCGGTTCCGCCGTCACGTCGCACTCTCCCTGCCGGATGCCTCTCCCCTGGTGCTGCCCGCGCTCCCCGCCGCGCGAGTCGCGGCACCGGTGGGCCGGGCGGGCTCACGGTACCGGTGGGCCGGTACGGCGTGATCATGGGTCAGGCGGTCACGGTACCGGGCGGGACGGCGGACCCCCGGGCCCGGGTGCCGTCGCACGCCGGGTCGTCCGGGGGCCGCCATCGGTACGCCAATGCCAGGGCGCTCCCGTCGAGGCGGAGCAGCAACGCCTCGACGGGCCCGGCTCGGAGGCCATCACCACACATGGCCCCGGCCGGCGCTCTTCCCCCCCGTTCCGTGGGCGCGGGGTGTCGCGCCTGCGGTCAGTTTCGAAGAGCGAGTCGCCACCATCAGGCTGCGGTGCCTGGACGACTTGGCGTGTCTCCACCCTCACAGCGTGACGGCCGGTGAACAAGTGCCGCCCGAGTGCAGGTTCGCGCAATTGCAGCTATCTGCACGCCGGTGCGGGTGCGGCGGATCGGGCGGTGGGGCGGATTCCGGTCGGGGCCCGGGCCAGCAAGGGGTGTCGGCGCTGCCCGACACCCCTGCCGGTTGGCCGTACACCGTCATCCCGGCCGTGCAGGTTCCTGCATCCGCGGCGCGCTCCTGAGCTGCGCGTCCGCGCGCGGGGACGGGCGCCGCCGCGGCCTCAGCGGGCGAGCAGCCGCCCCCGTGCCAGCCCGGCCGCGGTGCCGCCCGCGGCGAGCACCCAGGCGAACGCCAGCAGCAGGTACAGGCCGGCGGCCAGCCCGCTGAAGCCCCCGAAACCGGTGTGCCGGGCGAGCGCCGAGGCACCGGTGACGCAGGTGCCGACCGGGAAGGTGTACGCCCACCAGGTCATCGCGAACGGCATCCCGGCCCGCCGGGCGCGCAGGTTGGCGGTGAGCGCGACGGCCAGCCAGAGCATCGCGACGCCGATCACCGCCACGCCGTACAGCTCGGCGAGGTCGACCATGGCGGGCGCCAGCGCGGGCAGCACCGGGCGGGCGGCGTCGGCGAGCTGGTGGACCGCGGTGACGGACTGGCCGAGCGGGCCGAGCACCAGGAACAGCGAGGGGGTGAGCGCCAGGGCGGGCAGCTTGCTGTGGAACAGCCCGGTGAACACCACCGGCAGCAGCACCAGGGTGGCCAGCAGACCGACCCCGAACAGCGCCCAGCAGCCGTACAGCATGGCCTGCTGCGCCGTCCCGGCCGGCAGGTGCGGGACGAGCGCCGGGCCGCAGGCGGAGGCGACCAGCGGGGCGACCACCGGCAGCAGCCAGGTCGGGTTGGCCTCCAGGGCGGAGACCGGGTGCCGGGTGATCATCAGGTACGGGATGCCGCCGGCCACGGCCAGCGCGTACAGGGTGCCGACGCTCCACAGCACCGCGTCCAGGGCGACCGCCGGGCCGGTGCCGATGACCCGGGAGCCGAGCAGCAGGGTGCCCAGCCCGACCGCCAGCAACGCCATCGGCGGGCAGCCGTAGAAGACCGCGGTGGCCGGGTTGTCCAGCAGCTGGGCGCGGGCCGCCTCGCGGTGCCGGGTGAGGTGGACCAGCCGGGCCCCGGCCAGCACCAGCAGGGCGGCCAGCGCGAGCGCCCACATCACCTCGCCGAAGCCGGTCAGCCCGGGCGGCCGCACCGGCAGGACGGCGGCGCCGTTCGCCAGGATCGCGGTGCCCATCACGGCGGCGTACCAGTTGGGGCCGAGCTGGGCGAGGTCGAGCCGGGGGCGGACGGCGGGGCGGGCGAGGGGACGGATACCGGCCAGAGTGGACATACCCCCACCGTCGCCCGGAAGACCGGCGGCCGGTAGCGCCGGGACTTCTATGAGGGCATAGCCTGAACCTATGGCCCTCTCCTCGCACGTCCCCGAACTCGGTGCCCTGGAACTGCTGCTCGCGGTGGCCCGGCTGGGCAGCGTCGGAAGGGCGGCGGCCGAGCTGGGCGTCAGCCAGCCGGCCGCCAGCGCCCGGATCAAGGGCATGGAGCGGCAGATCGGCCTCCCCCTGCTGGACCGCTCGCCCACGGGCAGCCGGCCGACCGAGGCGGGCCGGCTGGTGGTCGAGTGGGCCCGGCAGGTGGTGGAGGCGGCGCAGGCACTGGACGCCGGGATCGACGCGCTGCGCGAGCGGCGGGACGCCAAGCTGCGGGTGGTGGCCAGCCTGACCGTCGCCGAGTACCTGATGCCCGGCTGGCTGCTGGGTCTGTCCGACGCCAGCCCGGGGACGGCGGTGACGCTGCGGACGGCGAACTCGGCCGAGGTCGCCGGGCACGTCCTGGCCGGGGACGCCGACCTCGGCTTCGTCGAGGGCTCGTCCACCCCACCCGGCCTGGCCGGTGTGGTGGTGGCGGCGGACCGGCTGGTGGTCGTGGTGGCGCCCGGCCACCCGTGGGCGCGCCGCCGCGCCCCGCTGACCGGAGCCGAGCTGGCGGCCACCCCGCTGGTGCTGCGCGAGCCCGGCTCGGGCACCCGGGAGGTGCTGGAGACGGCCCTGCGGCCGTACGGGGGCGCGGCGCGGCCCCGGATGGAACTGGCCTCGTCCACCGCGCTGAAGGCGGCGGCGATGACCGGGGCGGGGCCGGTCTGTCTGAGCGAGCTGGCGGTGATGGAGGAGCTGGCCACCCGGCGGCTGGTCGAGGTGCCGCTGGTGGAGGAGCTGGACCTGCGGCGGCCGCTGCGCGCGGTGTGGCCGGCCGGGCAGCGGCCGGGCGGGCCGGCCCGGGAGCTGCTGGGCCTGACCCGGCAGTCCGTCGGGCGTTCACCGAGAAGTCGAGCAGAAGCCGGGACCGAAAAAGGTTGAGCGGAATAGACTCAACTTAGTGCATGCTGTACGTAGCAGCGCAGCGGTACGCGACAGCAGGTACGCGGCGCCGCACGCAGCAGCAGTGAAGGACGACGAGGGAGGACCCCCCAGCAGTGGACGCCAGCAAGTTCACCACCAAGACGCAGGACGCCCTGGCCACCGCGATCCGGCAGGCGGGCACGGCCGGCAACCCGGACGTCAGGCCGGTGCACATCCTGATCGCCCTGCTGGAGCAGCCCGAGGGCATCGCCCGGCCCCTGCTGGAGGCGGTCGGGGCCGACGTCTCCCGGGTCGACGCCGAGGCCCGCCGCCAGGCGGCCGCGCTGCCCAGCGCGATGGGCTCGACGGTCGCCGCGCCGCAGCTCGCCCGGGACACCATCGCGGTGCTCACCGAGGCCGGCAAGCGCGCCGACGACCTGGACGACCAGTACGTCTCCACCGAGCACCTGATGGTCGGCCTGGCCGCCGAGGGCGGCCAGGTGGCCGAGCTGCTGGCGCACCAGGGCGGCACGCCGAAGGCGCTGCTCGCCGCGTTCAAGGACGTCCGGGGCAGCGGCCGGGTCACCTCACCGGACCCGGAGGGCACCTACAAGGCGCTGGAGAAGTACGGCACCGACCTCACCCAGGCCGCCCGGGACGGCAAGCTCGACCCGGTGATCGGCCGCGACCACGAGATCCGCCGGGTGGTCCAGGTGCTCTCCCGCCGGACCAAGAACAACCCGGTGCTGATCGGCGAGCCCGGCGTGGGCAAGACCGCCGTGGTCGAGGGCCTGGCCCAGCGCATCGTGGCCGGCGACGTGCCGGAGTCGCTGCGCGGCAAGCGGCTGGTCGCGCTGGACCTCGGCGCGATGGTCGCGGGCGCCAAGTTCCGCGGCGAGTTCGAGGAGCGGCTGAAGGCCGTCCTGAACGACATCAAGGCCTCCGACGGCCAGGTCGTCACCTTCATCGACGAGCTGCACACCATGGTCGGCGCGGGCGCCGGCGGCGACTCCGCGATGGACGCGGGCAACATGCTCAAGCCGATGCTGGCCCGCGGCGAGCTGCGGATGGTCGGCGCCACCACGCTGGACGAGTACCGCGAGCGGATCGAGAAGGACCCGGCCCTGGAGCGCCGCTTCCAGCAGGTGCTGGTCGGCGAGCCCAGCGTGGAGGACTCGATCGCCATCCTGCGCGGTCTCAAGGGCCGGTACGAGGCGCACCACAAGGTGCAGATCTCGGACGCCGCCCTGGTCGCCGCGGCCACTCTGTCCAACCGCTACATCACCTCCCGCTTCCTGCCCGACAAGGCGATCGACCTGGTCGACGAGGCGGCCTCCCGGCTGCGGATGGAGATCGACTCCTCCCCGGTCGAGATCGACGAACTCCAGCGCTCCGTGGACCGGTTGCGGATGGAGGAGCTGGCCCTGGAGAAGGAGTCGGACCCCGCCTCGGTGGACCGGCTGGCCCGGCTGCGGCGCGACCTTGCCGACAAGAACGAGCAGTTGAGCGTGCTGACGGCGCGCTGGGAGCAGGAGAAGAAGAGCCTCAACCGGGTCGGCGAGCTCAAGGAGCGGCTGGACGACCTGCACGGCGCGCTCGAACGCGCCCAGCGTGACGGCGACTTCGAGCGGGCTTCCAAGCTGATGTACGCCGAGATCCCGGCCGCCGAGAAGGAGCTCACCGACGCCCAGGAGCGCGCGGCAGACCAGGATGCCTCCGCGTCGATGGTCAAGGAGGAGGTCGGCCCGGACGACGTGGCCGACGTGGTCGCCTCCTGGACGGGCATCCCGGCAGGCCGGCTGCTGGAGGGCGAGAGCGCCAAACTCCTGCGCATGGAGGAGGAGTTGGGCCGACGCCTGATCGGCCAGGCGGAGGCCGTGCAGGCCGTCTCGGACGCAGTGCGGCGCACCCGCTCCGGAATCGCCGACCCGGACCGCCCGACCGGCTCCTTCCTCTTCCTCGGCCCGACCGGCGTCGGCAAGACCGAACTCGCCAAGGCCCTGGCCGACTTCCTGTTCGACGACGAGCGGGCGATGGTCCGGATCGACATGAGCGAGTACGGCGAGAAGCACTCGGTCTCCCGCCTGGTCGGCGCCCCGCCCGGGTACGTCGGCTACGAGGAGGGCGGCCAGCTCACCGAGGCGGTCCGCCGCCGCCCGTACAGCGTGGTGCTGCTGGACGAGGTGGAGAAGGCGCACCCGGAGGTCTTCGACGTCCTGCTCCAGGTGCTGGACGACGGGCGGCTCACCGACGGCCAGGGCCGCACGGTGGACTTCCGCAACGCCATCCTGATCCTCACCTCCAACCTGGGCAGTCAGTACCTGGTCGACCCGGCCACCCCGGAGGCGGAGAAGCGGGAGCTGGTGCTGGCCACCGTCCGGTCCGCGTTCAAGCCGGAGTTCCTCAACCGGCTGGACGACATCGTGGTCTTCGAGCCGCTGGGCACCGGCGAGCTGAGCCGGATCGTCGACCTCCAGGTGGCCCGACTGGGCGAGCGGCTGCAGGAGCGGCGGCTCACCCTGGAGGTCTCCGAGGCCGCCCGCGACTGGCTGGCGCTCACCGGCTACGACCCGGCGTACGGCGCCCGCCCGCTGCGCCGACTGGTGCAGTCCGCGATCGGCGACCAGCTGGCCCGGGCGATCCTGTCCGGCGCGGTGCACGACGGGGACACCGTCCTGGTCGAGCGGGACGAGGCGGGCGACCGCCTCACCGTCCGCGGCCGGGGGCCGCTGGAGAAGTGACGCCGTCGGGCGTCCGGCGCACGGGCCGCTCCCTCCGCTCCGGCGGTCGGGGGCGGCCCGTGCCGCACCCGCGGCCCGGGGCCCGGCTTCGGCCGGCGCCCCGGCTCGGGCCCGGCACCACCCACTCCTGTTCCCCCCTCAATTCCGGACATTCCGCCTCAGGGCTGATCAACTCACCCTGCCAGTAAGGGACTTGATCGAAGCGAGCCAACCGCATCCGGTCGGTACGGCAGGCGAACCCCGCACGCCCGGTGCGTGACGTGGCACACGCGCGCCCCTCCGGACGGCCCGCACCCCACCCCGCACACCCTCGGTGACCGCCACCCGTTCCACCCGCCGCCGAAGGGCGCCGACAACGCCGGGAAGAACGCCGGACGAAGATCGACGCACCCCTCGGTGCCCCTGTGAGCGGGGCCCCGAATGAGGCAGGATGGGAGGTGGAAAGGGCGGCCTCTCATTGCCGGCCACCACGTGCACTGAGGAAGAGGACCCCCATGAGCATCGACCCGTCGTCCATCCCGTCCTTCGGCGTTCCCCAGGGCGGCCAGCCCGGCGGCCAGGGCGGGCGGCCGGCCGGCCCGCCGCCGATCATCGTCCCGGACCAGAACCTGGTCACCCAGCTGCTGGACCAGATGCAGCTCAAGCACGTCGTGGACGAGGAGGGCGACCTCACCGCCCCCTGGGAGGGCTTCCGCGTCTACTACATGTTCCGCGGCGAGCAGAAGGAGCTCTTCGCCGTGCGCGCCTTCTACGACCGCGCGTACCCGCTGGAGAAGAAGGGCGAGATCCTCGACCTGATCGACGAGTGGAACCGCGAGACCCTCTGGCCCAAGGTCTACACCCACACCCACGAGGACGGCGTGGTGCGCCTGATCGGCGAGGCCCAGATGATCGTCGGCGCCGGCGTCAACCTGGACTACTTCGTCACCACCACCGCCAACTGGACCCAGGCCGCGGTCGGCTTCGAGCAGTGGATCGCCGAGCGCCTCGGCCTCCAGAACGAGATCGAGGGCGAGGACGGCGAGAGCACCGAGGGCACCGACGAGGCCTGATCCCGTCCCGGTACTCCGGTCCGGCCCGCCACCGCCTCCGCGCCGGTGGCGGGCCGTTCCTGTCCCCGGCATCCCCGAGCCGCGGCAGGCGGACCTAGGCGTTCCTGCCGCGCGCGGCCACGCGCCAGCGGTCCACGATCCTGCCGCCGCTGACCACGGCGACGTCGTCGACGAGATTCACCGCCACGCAGACATGGTTGGGGATCACGCGCAGTCGCTCGCCGAGTGCGGGCAGGTCGCTGTCGTCGGGCCAGGCGACGGTGGCGTGGTGCTCGGACAGCGCCGTGATGCGGGCCCCGGGATGCTCCATCAGCCGGCCGAAGCCGGTGGCCCACGCGGGTCGGTCCCCGCCGAGGACCTTGCTGCCCGAATCCAGGACGACCCGCCGGGGTGTGGTCCCGTCTCCCTCGTGGCGGCTGACGACGGTCGCCGCGACCGTCAGCGCGATGTCCGCCATGGAGCACCTCCCGAGTTCGAGCTGCTGGGCGTCGCCGAACACGTAGACGCCCGGCCGCGCCTCGGTGACCGCCGAGGTCCCCGTCAGCTCCGCGGTCGGGGTGGATCCGCCGCTCACCCGGGTGACCTCGAAGCCTGCGGCGGCGAGCAGCTCGACGGCCTCCCCGAGGGCCCGCTCCTCCTCCTCGGCCGCCCGCTCGGGCATCTCCGGCGCGTAGCCGTGACCCGGGAAGGTGAACACTCCCTCGACCCGGAGCCCGGCGCCGGCCGCCGCGCGGGCCACCTCCACGGCCTGGTCCGGGCGGACCCCGCTGCGGTGGTGGCCGCTGTCGATCTCCACCATGACCTCGACCTCGCCGGCCGCGGCCCCGAGGTGCCGGCCGGCGGCCTCGGCCGCTTCGGCGGAGTCCGTCCCGATCACGATCCTGGCCTTGGCCGCGAGCCCTCGCAGCCGCTCCGCCTGCCGGGGCCCGATCCACAGCGGGTAGGCGATGAAGAGGTCGGTGACGCCGTGCTCGGCGAAGACCTCGGCCTCCCCGATGGTCGCCACCGTCAGCCCGACCGCTCCGGCCGCGAGCTGCCGCGCGGCGATCTCCGGCATCTTGTGGGTCTTGGCATGGGGGCGCAGCCGCAGGCCCTTGGCCCGCAGTGCGGCCGCCATGCGTTCGATGTTCCGGTCCAGCACCTCCAGCTCGACCATGATGTCCGGGGTGTCGATCTCCATGGGGATTGCGCTCATGTGCTTCCTTTTCGACTCGAACCGAACCGAATTCCGAACGCATTCTCGCTCTGCAAGGATCAGTTCGAGCAACTCGTGCGGGGCGACCTCGTCCGGCCAGGCGCGCAACGGCCCGCCTCGCGGCCCTCGCCCTCTAGAGCCCCTGCCCGCTCCCGGTGGTCACGCGTACTCGTATGGCGTCCACCCGGTAGACGTCATGCGAGTACTCGATCGCCCGGCCGTCCGACCGGTAGGAGGTGCGTACGAGCCGGAGCACCGGAGTGCGGGCGCCCACGCCGAGGAGTTCCCGCTCCTCGGCGGACACGACGGCCGGCAGCAGTTCCTCCACCTTCCGTACCGGCGTGGACCGGTACTCGGCGAGCACCGCGTACACCGAACCCGTTACCTTCGGCCCGGCTGCGGCACCAGTTGGATCGGGGCAGCGGGTTGCGGATGCTTGTCCATCACTCGCCGACCGTCAGAGGATGGCCCTGACGACGAGCCGTGAGGAGCCACCGATGGGTACCAGGCCGCTGCTGAACCGCCGACTGGCGAGCATGGGGACGACGATCTTCGCCGAGATGTCCGCCCTGGCCACGGCCACCGGTTCGATCAACCTCGGGCAGGGTTTCCCGGACACCGACGGGCCCGAGGAGGTCCGCGAGGCGGCCGTACGGGCCCTGCGCGAGGGCCGCGGCAACCAGTACCCGCCCGGCCCCGGCATCCCCGAACTGCGCACCGCCATCGCCGAGCACCAGCAGCGCTTCCACGGCCTGACGTACGACCCGGACACCGAGGTGCTGGTCACCGCCGGCGCCACCGAGGCCATCGCCGCCACCCTGCTCGCCCTACTGGAGCCCGGCGACGAGGTGATCGCCCTCGAACCCTTCTACGACTCCTACGCCGCCTGCATCGCCATGGCCGGCGCCACCCGGATCCCGCTCACCCTCCGGGCCCCGGACTTCCGCCCCGACCTGGACGAACTGCGCTCGCTGATCACGCCGCGCACCCGGCTGCTGCTGATCAACACCCCGCACAACCCCACCGGCACCGTCCTCACCGCCGACGAGCTCGCCGGCATCGCCGCCCTCGCCGCCGAACACGACCTGCTGGTGGTCGCCGACGAGGTCTACGAACACCTCGTCTTCGGCGCCACCCACCACCCCGTCGCCGCCCTGCCCGGCATGCGCGAACGCACCGTCAGCATCTCCTCCGCCGGCAAGACCTTCTCCTTCACCGGCTGGAAGGTCGGCTGGGTCACCGCGAGCCCGGAGCTGGTCTCGGCGGTCCGCACCGCCAAGCAGTACCTCACCTACGTGAGCGCAGGCCCCTTCCAGTACGCCGTCGCCGAGGCGCTCCGCCTCCCCGACAGCTACTTCGACACCTTCCGCGCCGACCTGCTTCGGAAGCGGGACCTGCTGGTTGACGGTCTCTCGGCGGCGGGCTTCCGGGTGTTCACCCCCGAGGGCACGTACTTCATCACCACCGACATCACCCCGCTCGGGGAGAAGGACGGCATGGAGTTCTGCCGTTCCCTGCCCGAGCGCTGCGGCGTCGTCGCCATCCCGAACGTGGTCTTCTACGACAACGCCGAAGCCGGTCAGAGCCTGGTCCGGTTCACCTTCTGCAAGCGCGACGAGGTCCTCCAGGAGGCCGTCACCCGCCTGCGGCGGCTCTGACGGGCGGCTACTGCGGGGCCAGGGGCCTGGCGTCGAAGCCGTGGGGCACTCCGGTGTCCGGACTGGAAACCGTCGTCCGGCAGTTGTACACGTCCGGGAGGAATCGGTTCAGGACCACTGCTTCCGGACCCAGTCCGGCATCGGGGCCTCGGGGTCCGGTGCCACCGGCGGCTCCGACCTCTCTCCGTAGAAGTAGTCGTAGAGGTCCGGGCGCGGGAGCGATCGGCGGCTCAACGCGTTCACCGTAGAAATACGCACGGACGTCCGCGAGGAATCCGTAGAGCTCCTCCTCCGACTGGAACGAGTACCGGGTGAGGCTCCGCCACTCCCTGGTCGAAGCGGGCCGCTCGTCCAGCAGGTACTCCAGGCTTGCACGCAACCGGCCGGCATGCGGGCTGCCGTCCCGCGCCGACTCGCGGTACACGGCGATGTCATCGATCAGTTCAGGATGGAAAGCGTTCTTGTAGAACTCGCGAAGCCGTTCATCCTCGTGCCAGCCGGGAATCTCCCAGACTGTCCATCTCATCCGATCACTCTCCGGTGCGGTTGCATCCAGCTGCCGGCGTAGCCTGGTCCGCTTCACTTTCTGCAAAGCGGACCAGGTCCTCCGGGAGGCCGTCACCCGCCTGCGGCGCCTGCGATGGGCCGCACGCCCCCTTTCACGCCCTTCGAACGGGGATGCCCGCGATCCGGCACCAGTTCTAATGGATCACCAACTTCCTTGATCGGCTTGCCCGTTCAATGCCTCTGAGGCATTTCTGCCGACCCTCCCGGCACTCCCCCGCCGCCCTCCACGCCCCGCGCACGGAGGGCGGCGGCATGTGATGCACCTGGACAGCGCACACCCGGCGCACACGGCGCGCAATCCGGTGGCAGGGGCAATCACTGTGCAAAGTCGCCCATGGACTCGATCAGAGTCGGGAAGCAGGTGTGCTCGAAGCGGTGAATGCTTGACAAAGTTGGGTAAATCACCGACGGACCCGGCGTATTCGTGCTTCTCTGCTGCTGAATCTCCAGCCGGAATCCTTCCTTCCACGGTCGGCCGCGCCCAGGGCCGCACAGCCACGAACAGCCTCGCCATCGCCTAGGCCTACTCGCTGCTGCTCGGCGGGCGCGCACGGAGCTGAAACGCGGAGCCGAGCATGCTCACCACACTGCAGACCTCCTACACGGACACCCGGGCCGGTGACCTCGCCTGGTGCCTCGGCGGCGAACCGCTGCCCGCTCTCGCCGTCCGCGACCTGAGACTCGACGGAGGCGGCCGCCCGGGCCCGTCCGGAACCCTCCAGCTGCGCCTGCTGGGCGCCTCCCACCAGGTGGTGATCGACGCGGGCCCCGGCCGGTGCCTGGAGACCGTCGCCTGCCTGCCCGGCCGCCGCACCCCGCTGCCCGCCCGGGTGGCCAAGCAGGTCGGCGGCTGGGAGTACGAGTTCGCCGCCCGGATCGAGGTGCTGCCCCCGCACGACTTCGCGGCCCGCGCCCAGGAGCTGCTGGCCCTGGTCGAGGGGCACCCACGGGGCCTCGCCGGGGTCTTCCCGGGCGACCCGAGCGCCTTCACCGCGCTGGTCACCCAGGGCGGCACGGACCGGCTCCTCTGGCGCACCTGGCACGCCTACCCGCAGGAGGGGCAGCTGGTGTGCACCCGCTCCTCGCTGGTGCTGTCCGGGGCATGACCGCCCGGAGCCCGGACCGGAACACCGATCCGGCCGGAGGCCGCCCGACGCAGGCCGACGAATCGCACGCAGGAACGGTTCGTCAATCCGACGTCACTCACTGTCCGTCGGATGGGCGCAGCCATCCGTCCCGCACGTCCCCTAGCGTTTGTTCGTGATCAACCATCCGGCCGGTCCGCCCGCACGCCCGCGAGTGGACCTCGACGACGGCACCCCACCCCGGCCCGGGCGAGGCCTCGCCCCACTCCTGCCCACCCGCCGTCCGTCCCGGATGCGCTCCCGCCCCCGGCTCGCCCGCCTGACCGTCCTGCTGGCCGCGTTCGTCTGCGCGGCCTGCGGACTCGTCTACGAGCTCGAACTCGTGGCGCTCGGCGACTACGTGCTCGGGGACACGGTCACCCAGACCTCCGTCGTGCTCTCCGTCATGGTGTTCGCGATGGGCCTCGGCTCGCTGCTCGCCAAGCGGCTCACCAGCCGGCCCGCCACCGCCTTCGCCCTGGTCGAGTGCGCGCTCGCGCTCACCGGCGGACTCTCCGTCCTCGCGCTCTACTCCTGCTGGGCCTGGATCGGCCGCTACCAGGCCGCCATGGTCGGCCTCACCTGCCTGATCGGCATCCTGATCGGCGCCGAGATCCCGCTGCTGATGACCCTCATCCAGCGCATCCGGCGCGAGGACGCCGGGCGGGCCGTCGCCGACCTGTTCGCCGCCGACTACGTGGGCGCGCTGATCGGCGGCCTCGCCTTCCCGTTCCTGATCCTGCCCGCCCTCGGACCGGGCGACGGCGCGCTGCTCACCGGCGCGGTCAACGCCGTCGCCGGGGCGGCCCTGGTGCTCTGGCTGTTCCGCGAGGAACCCGCCCGCCGGATACGACGGCTGCTCTGGGGCGGCTGCCTGCTGGTCCTCGCCGTGCTCGCGGCGGCCGCGGCCGGTTCCGAAGCCGTCGAGCGCGCCGCCCGGCACGCCCTGTACGGCGACCAGGTCCGTTACGCGACCCGCAGCCGGTACCAGGAGATCGTGCTCACCGGCCCCGCCGAGGGCCCGCTCCGGCTCTACCTGGACGGCCGGCTCGCCGTCTGCGGGCCCGACGAGTACCGGGGCAGCGAGGGCCTGGTCCACCCCGCCATGGCGGCCGGCCCGGACGCCCGGGTCCTGCTGCTCGGCGGCGGCGACGGGCTCGCCCTACGGGAGGTGCTGCGGCACCGGGGCGTCCGCGCCGTCCGGCTGGTCGACGCCGACCCCGCCCTCCCCCGGCTCGCCCGCACCGACCCCGGGCTCGCCGCCCTCGGCGGCCGCTCACTGGACGACCCCAGGGTCCGCACCATCGCGGCCGACCCGATGGCCTGGCTGCGAGACGCGGGCGGCTCCGGCGGGGACGGACCGTACGACGTGGTGCTCGCCGACCTCCCGGCACCGGCCGACGGCGGGCCGGTCAAGTTCCACTCCCAGGAGTTCTACGGCCTCGCCGCCCGGCTGCTCTCGCCCGGCGGGCGGATCGCGGTCCGTGCCGGGAGCGACCTGGACGGCCTCTGGCAGATCGAGTCCGGCCTGCGGACGGCGGGCCTGCGGACCGCCCCGTACGCCGTCCCGGGCAGCGCCGCCGCCACCTGCCGCCCCGGCCCACCGGACGGCGCCCAGAACTTCCTCCTCGCCGCCGCCGCCCAGCCCCCGCTCACGCTCGCCCCCGACGCCCCACCGCCCCGCGCCCTCACCCCCGACACCCTCCACGGCTCCACCACCCGCCTCACCGCCCTCCGCCCCACCCGGCCCCCGGCCGCCCTCACCCTCCTCGGCCCCCGCTGAGGACGGCCCGCAGGCCCTGCCCCCGCCGGCTGACGCCGCGGGAAGAACGGCCTGGAGAAGGCGGCCCCTGGAAACCGCCGACACGGCAGGGCCCCGGGCGCACGCAGTGCGGGCCGAGGGACCGGGGAGGCGGATCGCCCGGGCCCGTCGGCGGCGTGGGCCGGGTGGGCGGGCGTGGGGCCGGAGGGCCGATGGTGCGATGGCCAAGGGAACAGGTGGGGCGGGAAAAATCTGGTGGTGGTGGGTAGGGACCGGACGGGGCCCAGTCGGTAGGCTCCGTGACATGGAGCATGAGGTTGTCGTCCCGATGTCCGCCGAGCTGGTGCGGCAGGCCTTGCAGGATCCGGCGCTGCTGGCCCGGAGCGTGCCGGGGCTGAGCACCGAGCCGGCCGCGGTCGGGGCCGGCTCGGCCGAGGAGATCGGCGGCCGGCTGAAGCTGCGGATCGGCGGCTCCACGATCACGTACAAGGGCGTGCTGTCGCTGATCGAGGGCCGGGAGGGCGTGCTGACCGTGCTCGCCGAGGGCGAGGAGGTCCGGGGCAGCGGTGAGGTGACCGCCACCGTCCGGGTCAGCGTCGCGGACGGCGCCGAGGACGGCACCGCGGCGATCCGCTTCACCGGCGACCTGAGCGCCACCGGCCGGCTGACCGAGTTCGACGAGGAGACCCTCGACGCCACCGGCCGCCGTCTGCTGGACAGGTTCGCCGCCGCGCTGGTCGCCCCGGAGGGTGAGCAGCCGCAGGACCAGGACCAGGAGGAGGACACCGAGCCGGCCGAGTCCGGAGCCGCCGGGACCGACGCCGGTGTGGTCTTCATCGAGGAGCGCCAGGACCAGCCCGGCGACGACCTGGACGACGACCTCTCCGACCTGATCGCCTTCTCCGACGCCGACGCCGAGCGCTTCGGTCTGCCGACCGGCTCCGCCGACGACGAGGAGGACGACGTCGAGGACGCGGACGGCGCCGCCGAGCAGGACGGCGTCGCCGAGGAACTGCCCGCCGAGCCGCTCTTCGCGTACGAGGACGAGCCGGTGCTCACCGGCCCGGTGCGCCGCAGCATCGTCGGCCGGTCCGCCGAGGAGGTGGACCACGCCCCGCCGCGCGGCCCGTACGCCCCGGCACTGCCGGCCCGCAGCGCGCGGGCCCGCGCGGCGTCCCGCTGGGGCGGGGAGGCCGGCGGGATCGTGGTGCCGGGCACCGGCGGCCGCAGCGCGGTGCCGTGGGTGATCGGCGGCTCGGTGGCCCTGCTGGGCGGTGCCGTGGTGCTGGTCAGGGCGCTGCGCCGGCGCTGAGCCCGGAGCGCCGCCAGGACCACCAGGGCCTAGACTGAACGCTCATGAGCAACGACCGCGACGCCCTGCTGGCACAGATCAAGGACAAGGCCGTCGTGCACGGCAAGGTCACCCTCTCCTCCGGCAAGGAGGCCGACTACTACGTCGACCTGCGCCGGATCACGCTGGACGGCGTGGCCGCCCCGCTGGTCGGCCGGGTGATGCTGGACGCGACCTCGCACCTGGAGTACGACGCCGTCGGCGGTCTGACCCTGGGTGCCGACCCGGTGGCCGCCTCGATGCTGCACGCCGCCGCCGCACGCGGGCAGCAGCTGGACGCCTTCGTGGTGCGCAAGACCGGCAAGGCGCACGGCCTCCAGCGCCGGATCGAGGGCCCGGACGTCAAGGGCCGCCGGGTGCTGGCCGTCGAGGACACCTCCACCACCGGCGGCTCGGTGCTGACCGCCGTGGAGGCGCTGCGCGAGGCGGGCGCCGAGGTGGTCGGCGTCGCGGTGATCGTGGAGCGCGGCGGCGCGGCCGCCGTCGAGGCCCAAGGCCTGGAGTACGTGACCGCGTACAACCTGGACGACCTGGGTCTCTGACCCGGCCGACACGACGAACGGCGAGGGCCGGTGCTGTTTCACGTGAAACAGCACCGGCCCTCGCCGTATCCGGAGCGCCGGGCGCTCAGCCCCGCCGGTGCCGGCCGCCGCCGGCCTGGACCTGGCTCTCCTCGACGGCCTCGGCGCCGCCGGCCCGCTTCTTCTTCCGCTCGCGCATGACCTCGATCAGGATCGGCGAGATCGAGAGCAGGACGATCAGCAGCACGGCCGGGATCAGGTACTTGTCGATCACCGGGGCGAGCGCGTCACCGAAGAAGTAGCCGGTCAGCAGCATGGACTCGGTCCACAGCACACCGCCGATCACGTTCCAGACGAAGAAGGTCCGGGCGGGCATCTCCAGGGTGCCGGCGACCGGGTTCAGGAACGTGCGGATGATCGGCATGAAACGGGCCAGCACCACGGCCTTGCCGGAGCCGAACTTGTTGAAGTACTCCTCCGCCTTCACGACGTACTCACGGCGGAAGATCTTCGAATCGGGCTTGTCGAACATCTTCGGCCCGACCTTGACGCCGATCAGGTGTCCGAGCTGCGCACCGGCGATCGCCGCGATCGGGCAGCCGATCAGCAGGAGGGTGATCGGCAGCCTGGCACCGTCGCCGAGCACCGAGGAGGCGGCGCTCGAGGCGGCGACGCCTGCGAGGATCAGCAGCGAGTCGCCCGGGAAGAAGAAGCCGACCAGCAGGCCGGTCTCCGCGAAGATGATCGCGATCAGCCCGATGGCGCCGAGGGACGAGATCAGGGATTTGGCGTCGAGCAGGTTGACGGCCAGCTGGTTGTAGTCCACGGGCGCAGGATAGCGGGCGTACCTTGCCGGCGAAGCGGGCGTACCCGTGCCGGCGGTGCCCCGGCCGGGGCCGCTCCCGACCCCCGCCGGAGCCGTCCGGGGACCGGCCCGCGCCCGTGCCCCGCAACGTTCCGCATGGCGGGCTCCTGCTGACCTGCGGGCACGAGTCTGGGAAGATGGCACAGGCGTCCGGTCCGCGGTGGCACACCACCCTCATGGCCGTACCGCGGAGGTCGCCTCGAACCTTGGTGCCGGAGAGCCACACCGCAACGCCGCGCGTCGGCGGGCCGGCACCGAGTCGTCACGAAGGCGTACACAGCGTCGGACTGCACCGTCCGTACGCCGCAACCCGACAGGAGCGGATCGCATGCCCATCGCAACTCCCGAGGTCTACAACGAGATGCTCGACCGGGCCAAGGCGGGCAAGTTCGCCTACCCGGCGATCAACGTCACGTCGTCGCAGACGCTGCACGCCGCGCTGCGCGGCTTCGCCGAGGCCGAGAGCGACGGCATCATCCAGATCTCGACCGGTGGCGCGGAGTTCCTGGGCGGCCAGCACAACAAGGACATGGTGACCGGCGCCGTCGCACTCGCCGAGTTCGCCCACATCGTCGCCGCCAAGTACGACATCACCGTCGCGCTGCACACCGACCACTGCCCGAAGGACAAGCTGGACGGCTACGTCCGCCCGCTGCTGGCGATCTCCGCCGAGCGCGTGGCCAAGGGCGAGAACCCGCTGTTCCAGTCGCACATGTGGGACGGCTCGGCCGAGACCCTCTCCGACAACCTGGCCATCGCCCAGGAGCTGCTGGCCCAGGCCGCCGCCGCCAAGATCATCCTTGAGGTCGAGATCACCCCGACCGGCGGCGAGGAGGACGGCGTCACCCACGAGATCAACGACGAGCTGTACACCACCGTCAACGACGCCGTGCGCACCGCCGAGGCGCTGGGCCTGGGCGAGAAGGGCCGCTACCTGCTGGCCGCCTCCTTCGGCAACGTGCACGGCGTGTACAAGCCGGGCAACGTCGTGCTGAAGCCGGAGCTGCTGCGCGAGCTCCAGGACGCGATCGGCAAGCAGTACGGCAAGACCGACCCGTTCGACTTCGTCTTCCACGGCGGCTCGGGCTCGACCGCCGAGGAGATCGCCACCGCGCTGGAGAACGGCGTCGTGAAGATGAACCTGGACACCGACACCCAGTACGCCTTCACCCGCCCGGTGGCCGGCCACATGTTCGCCAACTACGACGGCGTGCTGAAGGTCGACGGCGAGGTCGGCAAGAAGAGCACCTACGACCCGCGCACCTGGGGCAAGCTGGCCGAGGCCGGCATGGCCGCCCGCGTGGTCGAGGCCGCCGAGCAGCTGCGTTCGGCGGGCAAGCGCCTGAAGTGAGGCCCGCGCCCGACGTACGGCCCACGCCCGAAGCGTGAAACACGGGTGCCCCCGGCGGAGACCGCCGGGGGCACCCGCACGTCGGGGGGTGTCCTACTGCTTGAGCTCCGCGTACGCCTCCGCGCTGCTGTCCTTCAGGAACTGCCAGCAGCGGGCCTCCTCCTCGGTCTCCTTGATCGCGCCGGCCGCCCGGGCGAGCGCCGCCAGGCAGCGCAGGAAGCCGCGGTTTCCGCGGTGCTCCCACGGCACCGGGCCGTGGCCCTTCCAGCCGTTGCGCCGCAGCGCGTCCAGGCCGCGGTGGTAGCCGGTACGGGCGTAGGCATACGACTCGACGTACCGGCCGGCCGCGTAGGCGTCGTCGGCGAGCATGGCCCAGGCCAGGCAGAAGACCGGGAACTCGGCCGCCACCTGGGTCGGGGAGGCCGACTCCTCCGCCAGCATCCGGTAGGGCCGTTCCTCCTCCGGGAGGAGGGTCGGTTCGGGACCGTCGAGAAGGTTCCTGTGAATCGCCATGCCCTGAAGTCTGCCATCCGAGACGCAGGGGTCAACCGCCGTCCCGGACGGCCACCGCTTCCCGCGCCCCGAACGCCGCACACCGGGGACATGGACATTCACCCGTTCCCCATGTCAGTGTGATGATCATGTCCGCAGCCCGATCCGTCGGCAGGCGCGCCGCACCGCCCCGGAAGGGCGGTCGCCGACGCCGCCGACCGCGGCGGAGAGTCGGCCCTGGCATGCTCACGGCAATAGCGCTCGCCGTACTGGTCCTGGGCGCCACGGCGGTCATGCTGAACCGCCCCGCGGGGACCCCGGCCGCCGCCCCGACCACCCAGGCGAGGGTCGCTCCGCCGGCCGAGCAGGCCGCCACGGCGCCGTCGGAGGAGACCCCGCCCCCGGCTCCCGCCCCGGCAGCAGCCGACACCCCGCCGCAGACCGCACCGCCCGCCCCCGCCGGGCCGGACCCCGGCCCCACCAAGGGCGCCGGCACCTTCACCGTCGCACCCGCCACCGCCAAGCCGGTCGGGCACGGCACCGTGCGCCGCTACCGGGTCGAGGTCGAGGACGGCATCGGCATCGACGCCCCGGCCGCCGCCGCGCAGATCCACGGCATCCTCGGCGACAAGCGCGGCTGGACCAACGACCGCAAGAACGGCTTCCAGCTGGTCGCCACCGGCCCGTACGACTTCACCGTGAAGATCGCCTCACCGGCCACCGTGGACCGGATCTGCGGCGCCTCCGGCCTGGACACCCACGGCGAGGTCAACTGCAACGTCGGCAACCAGGTGCTCGTCAACTCCAAGCGCTGGAACACCGGTTCGCCCCAGTTCAGCGGACCGCTGGAGGAGTACCGGGCGCTGATCATCAACCACGAGGTGGGCCACCGGATCGGCCACGGGCACGAGGGCTGCCCGGGAGAGGGCAAACCCGCACCCGCGATGATGCAGCAGATCTACGGCCTCAAGGGCTGCACGCCCAACGCCTGGCCGTACTCCGCGGAGGGCGGGTACCTCGGCGGGCCGTCCGTCCCCTAGCCAGGACGGGAGCCGCGGCGCGACGGGGCGGGGCCCGTCCTCACGCGCCCCGCGGACACGGGTCCGAGGACCGGCCCTAGCCGAGCACCGGCAGGTACGCCCGCAGGTCGCTGCGCTCCCCCGAGGCGGACACCTCGGCGGCCTCGACCGCCGCCGCCCAGTCGGCCCGGCCGGTGGCCAGCCGGATCCAGGTCAGCGGGTCGGTCTCCACCACGTTGGGCGGGGTGCCCCGGGTGTGCTTCGGCCCCGGCACGGCCTGGACGACCGCGTACGGCGGGACCCGCACCTCGACCGCGCCGCCGGGCGCCTGGTCGGCGAGGGCGTCGGCCAGCAGCCGGGTGACGGCGGCGAGGGCCTGGCGGTCGTGCGGGAAGGCGTCGAGGCCGAGCGCGTCGGCCAGGTCGTCTGCGTGCACGACCGTCTCCACCAGTCTGGTGACCAGCATGTCGGAGAGCGCCATCGAGCCCAGCCGGATCTCGAACCTGCGGGCCGGGTCGGCGGCTTCGGGCCGCTCCAGCAGGGCGGTCAGGGCGTCCGCGGCCCGTCCGAAGGCGGCCGCCGCCGAGGCCGCGTCCCCGGCGAACTCCGCCGCGCTCCGCTCCCGGGCCTGCTCGTCCAGCAGCGGCGCGACAGCACCGACCCCGGCCACCCAGCCCAGCAGGTCCAGCGGCGCCCGCCCCTGGGACAGGTCGTCCAGGTGCGCCGGGACGTACTCGAGTTGGACGGCGAGGTGGGCGAGCAGCTCGCGGACCCGCCACTGCCCCAGCCGGGTCGGCAGGTCCAGCTGCCCGGTGCCAAGCGCGGCAACGGCGGCGCGCAGCGCCCGGGTCTGGCCGGCCAGACCGGCGCGGACCTTCTGCGGCTGGTACGTACGGGGCTTGGCAGGCATGGGCCTCAACATACGCCGAGGGGCGGACGGTCCACCAGGAACCGCCCGCCCCTCAGGAGCCGTGCGTCAGGCCAGCAGGGCCTCGATGACGCCGGTGTGGGCGTCCTTCAGCTCGGCCAGCGAGACGCTGAACTGGCCCTGGACGTCCAGGCTGTCGCCGTCCACGACACCGATCCGGGTGGCCGGCAGGCCGCGCGCGGTGCACATGTCGTTGAACCGGAGCTCCTCGCTGCGCGGCACCGCCACGACGGCGCGGCCGGCCGACTCCGAGAACAGGAGGACGAACGGGTCCTGGCCCTCGGGCACGACGATCCGCGCACCGTGACCGCCCTTGAGGCAGCTCTCCACCAGCGCCTGGCCGAGACCGCCGTCGGACAGGTCGTGCGCGGCGTCGATCATGCCGTCGCGCGAGGCGGCGATCAGGATCTCGCCGAGCAGCCGCTCGCGCTCCAGGTCCACCTTGGGCGGCAGGCCGCCGAGGTGGTCGTGGACGGCCTGCGACCAGGCCGAGCCGCCGAGCTCGTCCGCCGTGTCGCCGAGCAGGTAGAGCAGCTGCCCCTCCTCGGCGAAGGCCAGCGGGGTGCGCCGGGTGACGTCGTCGATGACGCCGAGCACCGCGACCACCGGGGTCGGGTGGATGGCGACCTCGCCGGTCTGGTTGTACAGCGAGACGTTGCCGCCGGTGACCGGGGTGCCGAGCACCAGACAGGCGTCGGCCAGGCCGCGGGTGGCCTCGGCGAACTGCCACATCACGTCCGGGTCCTCGGGGGAGCCGAAGTTGAGGCAGTCGGAGACGGCGAGCGGCTTGGCGCCGCCGGCCGCGACGTTGCGGTACGCCTCGGCCAGGGCCAGCTGGGCGCCGGTGTACGGGTCCAGCTTGGCGAAGCGGCCGTTGCCGTCGGTGGCGACCGAGACGCCGAGGTTGGTCTCCTCGTCGATCCGGATCATGCCCGAGTCCTCGCCGACCGAGAGCACGGTGTTGCCGAGCACGTAGCGGTCGTACTGGTCGGTGATCCAGGACTTGGAGGCCTGGTTCGGGTGGCTCGCGACCTTCAGCAGGTCGGCCTTGAGGCCCTCGCCGGTGGTCGGGCGGGCCAGCCGCTCGGCGGTCGGGGCGTCGGCCTGCAACGCGTCCTGCCAGCTCGGGCGGGCGTACGGGCGCTGGTAGGTCGGGCCCTCGTGGGCGACGGTGCGCGGCGGGACGTCCACCACGAGCTCGCCGTGCCAGTAGATCTCCAGGCGCTCGCCGTCGGTCACCTCACCGATGACGTTGGCGATGACGTCCCACTTCTCGCAGATCTCCAGGAAGCGGTCGACCTTGTCGGGCTCCACGATCGCGCACATGCGCTCCTGCGACTCGCTCATGAGGATCTCCTCGGGCGAGAGCGTGCGGTCGCGCAGGTGCACGGTGTCGAGCTCGATCCGCATGCCGCCGGAGCCGGCCGAGGCCAGCTCGCTGGTGGCGCAGGACAGGCCGGCACCGCCGAGGTCCTGGATGCCCTTGACGAGCTTCTCCCGGAAGATCTCCAGGGTGCACTCG
The DNA here is from genome assembly GCF_040683915.1 of Kitasatospora sp. NPDC093102. NCBI lineage: Bacteria > Bacillati > Actinomycetota > Actinomycetes > Kitasatosporales > Streptomycetaceae > Kitasatospora > Kitasatospora sp. NPDC093102. Next base: position 62,748 of record NZ_JBFBFA010000014.1, read on the forward strand.
ATCAGGAGCTTCTCCTGGAACGGGTCGCCGACCTGGACCGCCGGGCGCTTGGCCGGCTTGGTGTCGTCGAAGGTCTCGGAGGCCAGCACCGAGACGCCGCCGATGCCGTCGCCGCCGGTGCGGGCGCCGTACAGGATGACCTTGTTGCCGGCGCCGGAGGCCTGCGCGAGGTGGATGTCCTCGTGCTTCATGACGCCCACGCACAGCGCGTTGACCAGCGGGTTGCCCTGGTAGCAGGAGTCGAAGACGACCTCGCCGCCGATGTTCGGCAGGCCCAGGCAGTTGCCGTAGCCGCCGATGCCCGCGACGATCCCGGGCAGCACGCGCCGGGTGTCCGGGTGGTCGGCCGCACCGAAGCGCAGCGGGTCCATCACGGCGACCGGGCGGGCGCCCATCGCCAGGATGTCGCGCACGATGCCGCCGATGCCGGTGGCCGCGCCCTGGTAGGGCTCGATGTACGACGGGTGGTTGTGCGACTCGACCTTGAAGGTGACCGCGTAGCCCTGGCCGACGTCGACGACGCCGGCGTTCTCGCCGATGCCGACGAGCATCGCGTCCGAATCCGGCTTCTTCTCGCCGAACTGCTTCAGGTGGACCTTGCTGCTCTTGTACGAACAGTGCTCCGACCACATGACCGAGTACATGGCCAGTTCGGCGCCGGTCGGACGGCGGCCGAGGATCTCCCGGATGCGGGCGTACTCGTCCTTCTTGAGGCCGAGTTCGGCCCAGGGCTGGGCGGCGTCCGGGGTCTGCTCGGCGTTCTTGACGGTGTCGAGGCTCATCAGGCGTTCACCAGCTGCTTCAGGACGGAAGTGAAGAAGCCCAGGCCCTCGGTGGTCGGACCGGTGAGCGGCTCCACGGCGTGCTCCGGGTGCGGCATCAGGCCGACGACATTGCCGGCGGCGTTGGTGATGCCGGCGATGTCGCGGTACGAACCGTTCGGGTTGACGTCCAGGTAACGGGCGACGACCCGGCCCTCCGCCTCCAGTTCGTCCAGCACCCGCTCCTCGGCGACGAAGCGGCCCTCGCCGTTCTTCAGCGGGACGACGATTTCCTGGCCCGCCGAGTAATCCCGGGTCCAGGCGGTGCCGGCGTTCTCGATGCGCAGCTTCTGGTCGCGGCAGATGAAGTGCAGCGAGTCGTTCCGGGTCAGCGCACCGGGCAGCAGGTGCGATTCGCACAGCACCTGGAAGCCGTTGCAGATACCGAGCACCGGCATTCCGAGCTTCGCCTGCTCGATGACGGTCTCCATCACCGGCGAGAAGCGGGAGATCGCACCGCAGCGCAGATAGTCGCCGTAACTGAATCCGCCCGGCAGGACGACGGCGTCGACCTGGTGGAGACCCTTGTCACGGTGCCAGAGGGCGACCGGCTCGGCGCCGGCGAGACGGACCGCCCGCTGGGCGTCGCGGTCGTCGAGCGAGCCGGGGAAAGTGACGACGCCGACGCGGGTGGTCACTTGCCCTCCTCCTCGACCCGGACGGTGAAGTCCTCGATCACGGTGTTGGCGAGAAAGGTCTCGGCGGCTTCGCGGATACGGGCGAGCGCCGCGTCGTCGACCGGGCCCTCCACATCCAGCTCGAAACGCTTGCCCTGGCGGACGTCGGCGATCCCGGTGAATCCGAGACGGGGCAGTGCGCGCTGCACCGCCTGTCCCTGGGGGTCGAGGATCTCCGGCTTGAGCATGACGTCGACTACGACGCGTGCCACTGGCACTCCCGGTGGTGTCTTCGGTGAGGCGGGGGAGCTCCAGACTACCCGTGGTTTCGGGCAGGATTGCTGGCCGGGGATAGCGACGCGCGTAGACCCGAGACCCTTACGCCGCAAGGGATCCAGGCTCCTCGCCACCCGTCCGGGCCGACCGGTTTCCGCGGATTCGGCACTCGGAACCACGCCGTCCGGAGAACACCCGAATACGGCACTTGGGGACAGATCCGCCCGTCCCGCACATCGGTATCCGAGAGTCCCGCGGAGAGACGTGAATATCCGGAAAAGAATGCCGGACTCTTCGATTTCGGCCCCCTTCGGGTGCAGAATAGGGCCACCTGTCGCGGCAAGTGCTGCGTATCAGGCGAGCCGTCCGGCCCGCCCGTACGTGCTTGCGCGAGTTGGTGCACATCAGGCCCCGGCGTACCCCCGCGGACCGGCGGCCGAATTGCCCGAGAGGATTGACACCCATGGCTCAGCGTGTAGTTGTCACGCTCTCCGACGACCTGGACGGCGGCGCCGCCGCGGAAACCGTCCACTTCGGCGTCGACGGGAAGTCGTACGAGATCGACCTGTCCGTGGACAACGCGGAAAAGCTGCGGGAGGCCCTCGCCCCGTTCGTCGCCGCCGGCCGCCGCCAGAGCCGCACCGGAAAGTCCTTCCGCCGCACCGCCCTCACCCCGGACCCGGCCGCCGTCCGCGCCTGGGCCCTGTCGCGCGGGATGGAACTGCCGGCCCGCGGACGCATCCCCAAGCACGTGTACGAGGCGTTCGCCGAGGCGAACTGAGCCGCACGGGGACCCGCTCCCCGGTCGCCCCGCCCACCCGGACCGAAAGGGTGGGGCGACCACCCCGAACGATGCTGTAGAGTATTCCTCGTCGCCGCAACGGAGAGATCCGAAGAGGCGGCGGGTGCCCCACCAGGCACCATGCGGACGTGGCTCAGTTGGTAGAGCATCACCTTGCCAAGGTGAGGGTCGCGAGTTCGAATCTCGTCGTCCGCTCGCAGTGCGCGAGCACAGCACAACTCAATAGTTTGACCTGCGGACGTGGCTCAGTTGGTAGAGCATCACCTTGCCAAGGTGAGGGTCGCGAGTTCGAATCTCGTCGTCCGCTCCAGTACGAAGGGCCCCCTCGATCGAGGGGGCCCTTCGGCATTCCTCCCCGGCGCCCGCGAGTTCGACCGGGGGTACGGCCATGACATTTGTCATCGCCGACCCGTGCATCCCCACCGCGATGTCATGACGGCGCGCACTGCCCGCGCGGCCCGGTCGGCGGAAGGCTTGAGGCATGGAAACGAGCCGGCCCTCCCGCCCCAGCGAAGACGTGATCGAGGTCACCGACCTGCACCGCCACTACGGCGGCGGCACCACGGGGTACCACGCCGTACGCGGCGTCGACCTGACCGTCCGCCGCGGCGAGCTGTTCGCCCTGCTCGGCACCAACGGGGCCGGCAAGACCTCCACCATGGAGGTCGTCGAGGGTCTGGCCGCGCCCACCGGCGGCACCGTCCGGGTGCTCGGCCGGGATCCCTTCAAGGAGCGCGCCGCCGTCCGCCCGCGGATCGGCATCATGCTCCAGGAGGGCGGCTTCCCCGGCGAGCTCACCGCCGCCGAGACCGGCCGTGCCTGGGCCGGCATGACCAGCGGCGCCCGCCCGGTGGCGGAGGCGCTGGAGCTGGTCGGCCTCGGCCACCGCGCGAACGTCCGGGTCAAGCAGCTGTCCGGCGGCGAGAAGCGCCGGCTGGACCTCGCGATGGCCCTGCTCGGCCGCCCCGAGGTGCTCTTCCTGGACGAGCCCAGCACCGGCCTCGACCCGGAGGCGCGCGCCGCCGTCTGGCGGCTGGTCCGCGAGCTGCGCGCCCAGGGCACCACGGTGCTGCTCACCACGCACTACCTGGAGGAGGCCGAGGAACTGGCCGACCGGCTGGCCATCATGCACGGCGGCCAGGTCGTCACCTCCGGCACCGTCGCCGACGTGATCGCCGGCCGGCCCTCCCGGATCTCCTTCGAACTGCCCGAGTTCGCCGGGGCCGCGCTGCCCGTCCTGGCCGGGGCCGAGGTCGCCGTCGACGGCCGCAAGGTCACCGTGCAGACCGTCGGGCTCCAGGACACCCTCACCGACCTGCTCGGCTGGGCCCGGCACCACGGGATCGCGCTCGGTGCCCTGGACGCCCGCAGCGCCTCGCTGGAGGAGGCCTTCCTCGCGATCGCCTCCGAGGCCGCCCACCAGAACCCGCCTCAGGCGCCCGCCGCCGCCACCCGTCCCGCCCGCCGCCGCCTGATCGGATCCGCCCGATGACCACCGTCGCCGCCCCCACCGCCACCGGCCCGCAGAGCACCACCGTCCGCCGGCTGCTCGCCCTCGGCCGGGCCGAGGCCACCCTGCTGCTGCGCAACCGCACGGCCCTGTTCACCGCCCTGCTGCTGCCGCTGGTGCTGATCTTCACCCTGCAGAGCACGCTGGCGAAGCAGGCCGAGACCAACCCCGGGCTGGACGTCGACTCGCTGCTGGTCTACGGCTCGGTCGGGATGATCCTGGCCTTCGTCGTGTACTACAACCTGACCGCCGCGTACGTCGGCCGGCGCGGTGAGCTGGTCCTCAAGCGGCTGCGCACCGGTGAGGCCCGGGACATCGAGATCCTGCTCGGCACCGCCGTCCCCTCGCTCGTGCTCGGCCTGCTGATGGCCGCCCTGATCGGGATCGGCGGCAGCCTCGGCCTGCACCTGGCCGTGCCGGTCAACCCGGTGCTGATGCTGGTCGGCCTGCTGCTGGCACTGGCCACCATGATCGCCCTGGCCGCGCTGTCCAGCGCCTTCACCAAGACCGTGGAGAGCGCGGGCATCACCACCCTGCCGATCATGCTGGTCATGCAGCTCGGCTCCGGCCTGTTCATCCCGCTGGAGGTCATGCCCAAGCAGCTGGCCGACATCTGCCGCCTGCTGCCGACCACCCCGGCCTTCCAGCTGATCCGCGTCGGCTGGTTCGGCACCGACGGCTCGGCCGCCGCGACCGGCTTCGCCGGCTCCTGGGGCGCGGCCGGCTCGCACCTGGTCACCGGGACCATCTGGCTGGGCCTGGCGGTCTGGGGCGCGGTGCGCTACTTCCGCTGGGAGCCGCGCCGCTGAGCCTCCGGCTGAGCAACGAACAGCAATCCGAAGGACCGCCCTCGGTTCAACCTCTGATATGAAGGCAACAAGCATGATCGTGGTCGAACTGGGGGCGGAAGAATTGAAACTGCGGTCGCCGCTTCACAGCTGGACGAACCTGAGCAAACCCCAGCGCACCGAGCTGTACCTGCGCTGGTCGCTCTACTCGCTGCCGCTGCTGCTGCTCCCGATCACGCTGCTCGCCGCCGGGGCCCGTGCCGACCTGCCGGGCTCCATCGGAACGGTCCGGATCGCCCTGCTGGTCGCACTCACCTCGACGCTGCTGGGCCTGCGGGCCTGCCGCACCTCGCTCGACCACTACCTGAAGCGCCCCACCGACCACCTGCGCTGGCTGGCCGTCAACGGCGCGTTCGCGGTGGCCGGCTCCTGGGCCGTCCTGCTGTCCGGACCGAACGCCAGTGGGGCGGACGGCCCGCAGGGAACGGCGTTCACCTCCACGGCCTCGTCCCTCCTGCTCGCCATAGCCTTCGGCCCGGCGTCCATCGGACTGTCGCTGCCCCGAGCCGCGCTGGCCGCCCTCGGCGGGTTCCTGCTGGTGGCCCCGGCGATGGCGCTGGCCGGGTACGGCGTCGCCGGCACCGCCGGAATGCTGGTCGCCGTCCTGATCACGCTGCCCGTCCTCGGGGCGACCTGCCGCAGCTTCGCCTGGCTGACCTCGGTGGTCTGGGAGCTGGACGCCGCCCGCGAGGCGCAGTCCCGGCTGGCCGTCGCCGAGGAGCGGCTGCGCTTCTCCCGCGACCTGCACGACGTGATGGGCCGCAACCTCACCACCATCGCGCTGAAGAGCGAGCTCGCCGTCCAGCTCGCCCGCCGGGGGCGCGAGGAGGCCGCCGACCAGATGGCCGAGGTGCAGAAGATCGCCCAGGAGTCGCAGCGCGAGGTCCGGGACGTCATCCGCGGCTACCGCACCGCCGACCTGCACGCCGAGGCGATCGGCGCCCGCGCCGTGCTGCGCTCGGCCGACGTCACCTGCGAGATCGACCTCGGCGAGCACGCCGACGAGCTGCCGGCCCCGGTGCAGTCGGTGTTCGGCTGGGTGATCCGCGAGGCCACCACCAACGTGCTGCGGCACAGCGAGGCCGACCGCTGCCTGATCCGGCTGCGGACCGAGGACGGACGGGCCGTGCTGGAACTGGAGAATGACGGGGTGCCCGACGTCCCGTTCCCCTCCCAGGGCAGCGGCACCGGGCTGCGCGGACTGCGCGAGCGGCTCGCCGCCCACGACGGCGAGCTGACCGTGCCGGCCGCCGAGGCGGGCGTCTTCCGGATGCTCGCCACCGTCCCGCTCCGACCGCTGATCCGCCGTTGAGGAAGGTCGCCCGATGACCGACACCGCGCCCGTCCGCGTCCTGCTCGCCGACGACGAGCACCTGATCCGGGGCGCGCTGGCCGCGCTGCTCTCGCTGGAGGACGACATCGAGGTGGTCGCGCAGGCCGGCTCCGGCCCGGAGGCGCTGGCGATGGCGCAGTCGCACCGCCCGGACGTCGCGGTGCTGGACCTCCAGATGCCGGGCAAGGACGGCATCGAGGTGGCCGCCCAGCTGCGCCTGCTGCTGCCGGACTGCCGCTGCATGATCGTCACCGGGCACGGCCGCCCGGGCTACCTGAAGCGGGCGCTGGAGGTCGGGGTGCGCGGCTTCCTGCCGAAGACCGTCTCGGCGGCCGACCTGGCCGGCATCATCCGCACCGTGCGCTCCGGCGGCCGGTACGTGGACCCGGAGCTGGCCGCGGACGCGATCAGCGCCGGCGAGACCCCGCTGACCCCGCGCGAGACGGACGTCCTGGAGCTGGCCGCCGACGGCACCTCGATCGCCGAGATCGCCGAGCGGGCCTCGCTCTCCCAGGGCACGGTGCGCAACTACCTGTCCTCGGCGGCCACCAAGCTGGGCGCCGAGAACCGGCACGCGGCAGTGCGGATCGCCCGCGAGCACGGCTGGATCTGAGGCCGTACCCGCGGGCGTCGAGGCATTACGCCCAGGTGGTCCCGGTCAGCCGCTCGTACACCTCGATGTACTTGGCCCGGGTCTGCTCGACGATCTCGGCCGGCAGCGCCGGCGGCGGCTGCTCGCTGTAACGGTCCCAACCGGAGGCAGGGGAGACCAGCCAGTCGCGGATCAGCTGCTTGTCGAAGGACGACTGCGAGCGGCCCGGCTGGTACTCGTCGGCGGGCCAGTAGCGGGAGGAGTCCGGGGTGAGCACCTCGTCGCCGATCACCAGCTCGCCGTCCAGCAGGCCGAACTCGAACTTGGTGTCGGCCAGGATGATGCCGCGGCCGCGGGCGATGTCCCGGGCCCGGGCGTAGACGTCCAGGGTGGTGCGGCGCAGCTGGGCGGCCAGATCCGCGCCGATCCGGCGGGCGGTCTCCTCGTAGGAGACGTTCTCGTCGTGCTCGCCGACCTCGGCCTTGAGCGCCGGGGTGTAGATCGGGGCGGGCAGCTCGGAGCTGTTCTCCAGGCCCTCCGGCAGCGCGATGCCGCAGACCGTGCGGTTCTCCTCGTACTCGGCCAGGCCGGAGCCGGCCAGGTAGCCGCGGGCGACCGCCTCGACCGGGATCATCTCCAGGCTGCGGCAGACCAGCGTGCGGCCCTTCCAGTCGGCCGGGGCGCCGGCCGGGACCTCGGTGGAGATCACGTGGTTGGGGACGATGTCGGCGATCCGCTCGAACCACCACAGCGACAGCTGGGTGAGGATGCGGCCCTTGTCGGGGATCTCGTTCGGCAGCACCCAGTCGTGGGCGGACGTCCGGTCGCTGGCCACCATGACCAGCTCACCCGACTCGGTGCGGTAGAGGTCGCGCACCTTGCCGGTGTGCAGGTGGACCAGGCCGGGTACCTGGACCGGCTCGGGCTTGGTGACAAATCCGCTCAAGGTGTCTCAGTCCTCAGGGGTCGTTCACGGGCGGGGGCACCGTGAAAGGGGAGGTCACTGCCCCCGCAGTCTTTCACGACCGCGGAACGCCGGTTCTCCGGCCGTCGGGCCCGGGATCGACGGCTGGTTCTTGCAGAGCCGGTCCAGCAGGTTGGCGGTGGCCCGCTGGATCCGCTCGTCGGTCAGGCCCGGACGGCCCAGCGCGGGCGACCAGGCGAAGGTGCCGGCCGCGAAGACATACGCGCCGCTGGGCGCCCGGTACAGCGAGGTCTCCTGGTAGCGGGTGCGGCCGGCCAGGTCCTGGTACGGCGAGTGTGCCAGCAGCACCCGCTCGACGTGCTCGGGCAGCGCGACCTTGGGGTAGTAGCGGTCGGCCTCGCCGGCGACCAGCCCGGGCAGTTCGTCGCCCTCCTGGAGGCCGGTGCCGTCCCAGAGCCAGTGCGCGGTGTGCCGGGCGACCAGCGGGACGGGCGCGGCGACCCGCCCCGAGTACTGCACCCCGAGCAGGTGCTGCTCGGGCTCTCCGGCGTCCCGCCACAGCGCGCTGGCCGCGCCGGACGCGCCGGCGGCCGGGCTGCCGGGGACGACCTTCTGCCGCTTGCGGCAGTTGAGCAGCCGGTTGGGCTCACCGGAGGCGGCAGCGGTCAGCTCGACCCGCCAGTACATGGTGTTGGCGGAGAGGAACACCAGCGAGGTGCCGCCGTCCCGGGCCCGCTCGGCGGCCCGGCGCATCGGTTCGGACCAGTACTCGTCGTGGCCGGGGAAGACCAGCGCCCGGTGCCGGGACGGGTCCACCAGGCCGGCGTGCAGGTCGGTGGCGGTGGCGTACGACAGGTCGTAGCCGTAGCGCTCGGCCCAGCGGATGAAGTCGTACGCGTGGCCGACGTGCAGCGGCAGTCCGGCGGTGGCGTGCGGGCGGTCGAAGGAGACGGTGACGGCCGCCTCGGGCTCGCCGACCAGGCCGCCCCGGCCGTCCCAGGCGTGGTAGAGGCTGGCGCCGGTGCGGCCGTCCTCGGGGAACAGGTTGTACGCCTGCCAGGTCACGTCCGGGAGCACCAGGAGCAGCTCGGCGGTGTGCCCCTGCTCCTCGAAGTCCCGGACGGTGAACGGGATGTGGCTGCGGTGCAGCATGTCCGCGGTGGTCAGCACGGCGACGTAGGAGCCGGGCTTCCAGTGCGTCGGGATCTGCAGCCGCCAGGAGTGCCACCAGTGGTGGCAGGAGACCGTCCGGTCGGCGACCAGCGGGGCGGGCTGGGCGAGACCGGCGATCAGCGGGCTGGAGGTCACGTGGCGGGCGCCGTCGCCGCCGTAGTGGCCGATCCGGAAGACGTCCACGGTGAACTCGCGGGGCGGGTTGACGGTGACCCGGAAGTCCACCGAGCCGCCGGGGCGGATCACCCCGGCCGAGGCGAAGCCCTTGATCTGCTGGTCCACGTCGTTGGCGCCCTGTGGGGTGCCCACCGACGGCTTGGGCCGGGTGCCCGCGATCAGCGGCTGCTGGCCGGGCGCGTCCACCGAGACGTACCAGGGGACGGCGCCCTCCGCGCCGGCCAGGTACTGGTCCGGGCTGCGCAGCCAGGGCAGCGGGCCCTGGCCGAAGGGGTCGGAGACGCTGTAGGCGTGCGTCCCCGACTCCCAGCGGCGGTTGAGTTCGGTCCCCACGCGCCCCTCCCAGGTGCACTTCCGCCCGGTTGGCACGTGCCCCCCGGATGTGCGTGCGGTCTAATACACCACAGAGTGCTGGCGCAACGTCACCCTCCGGTAGCAATTGGTGCAGGGAATCTCGCGCGCCTCCCGGGCAGGGCCTCCGGCCTGCGAAGACGCCCGGCGTCCGAACCGATCGGGGGCGCGCGCGGCGGTGCCGAGCGCCCTCCTGGGACGCCCGGGACATCAGAGGCGGACGGGTTTCTCCAGCCGGACGTCGGCGGCGTCCAGCCAGGCGCGCAGCGGGCCGTCCTGGCCCTGTTCGACGGCCTGGGCGACCGGGCCGGCCAGGTCGGTGCGGCGCACTCCGCCGAGCAGCAGCACCGGGCCGTCCAGCCAGTCCAGGCCGGGGGCGCCGCCGGTGGTGTCCACGGCGGCGCAGCAGACCATCGCGGTGACGTGGTCGACCAGCAGGTCGCGGCCGCTGCGGTCGGGTTCGAGCAGCGGGGCCGGGGCGGTGGTGCGGGCCAGCTGGGCGGCGAGCGCGGCGGCCAGCAGCTCGCCGTCGCCCTCGGCGAGCCGGCCCAGCAGCCGGGTGAGGGTCGGGGCGCCGGGGCGGGGCCGCGGGGCGAGCCGGTCCAGGGCGGTCTGCAGGGTGGCGGCGCCCGCCCGCCAGCCGGCGTCCACCACGTCGGCCGGGTAGTCGGCCCACTCCAGCTCGTGCCAGGTGCCGGCTTCCGGACGGCCGAAGAACAGGTCTGCGGCGAGCCGGGAGACCGCCCGGTCGACGGCGCCGGGCTCCTCCAGCAGGTCGCAGGCGGGGCGGTCGCCGAGCCGGCTGCCGTAGCCGTCGGCCAGCCGGTCGCGCCGGGACAGCTCGGTGAGCGCGGAGACCACGCCGGCGTTGAGGTGGGCCGGGTGGCGGCCGAGCCGCCAGGCGGGCAGCGCGACCCGGGTGAGCAGCCGGTCCCAGCCCGCGTAGGCCAGGCCGACCTGCTCCTGGGCGGCGATCCGCAGGCCGTAGTCGACCGTCCTGGCCTGCTCGGAGGCCCAGCCGGCGACCGAGCGTTCCAGCTCGGCGGAGTGGCCCCGGCAGGCGCCGAGCAGGCGGCGGGTGATGCGGCGGATGACCCGCTCGGCGAGTGCGGCCGGACCGCCCCGGGGCGGCCGGGGCGGGGCGGCCAGGGTGCCGCCGCCGAGGCCGGGGGCCGGACCGCCGCCGGAGTCCAGACAGGCGTCCAGGCTGCGCAGGAAGCTCCGGGCGGCGGCGATCTCCGGGTCGGCGGAGGCGGCGGTGCCGGCCACCACGGGGGCGAGCAGGGCGCGCAGCTCCCCGGCCCGCATCCACCACAGGAAGGGCGAGCCGATCACCAGGACGGGGGCGGGCGGCTCGGGGTGCGGCCGCAGCGGGTGCGGCCTCGGCGGTGCCGTCCGCCGGGCCGCCGGGATGTCCTCCAGCCAGCTGTCGCAGTCCGGAGTGAGGGCGATGGCGGAGGGCGCGGGCACGTCCAGCCGGTCCGCCAGTTCGTCGATCAGCCGGTACAGCTCGGGGGCCTCGGCGCGGTCCAGCGGGACGGCCGGGGTGCACGGCGGGACGGCCCGGCGCAGGGCCCGGGCGGTCAGCCCGGCCACCAGCAGGGTCAGCGCGGCGACCGCGCAGACCGCCCAGCGGGCGGCGTCCCAGCCCGCCGCGTCGGCGGCCCCGGGCGCGCCGATCCGGCCGGTGAACCGGCCCGCGAACAGGACCACCGCGACGGCGGCGGGCAGGGCGGCGGCGGCCCGGGCGAGGCCCCGGACCCGCAGGACCGCCTGGGCGTGAGCGCGCGCGATGTCGACTGCGGCCATACGGTGCGGCACCCCCTTCGGAGCCCTCGGGCGCCCGGCTTCGGGCACTGAGCCGACTCGAAACGATCAGTTCCGACCGGGAAGCGGAGGTGTCCGATCCCCGGTAGTGCATGCTGCGTGGCGCTACTGACATTTTCGACGCCCCGGTCCGGGTGGGCGTTCCGGATCGCCCCGGTTACCACTCGTCCCGGTGACACCGCCCGGTCGTTCCGGTGACGCCGCCCGGACGAAGGCGACCGGTCCGGTGCGAAGCACCCGGACGACCGCCCGGCCGGACGCCGTCCAGCATCCCCCCGTGGGAGCACCGCTACCCGGCGGCGACCCCGGCGCACGGGCCCCGCGCACCGCGATCCAGCGCACCATAAGGCCGAACAACCGGTTGCGTCAGCCGGATGCGGGTGCTGTCACCCGATGGACTGGAATCCGTCGGCCGAACAGTGCGTCCGCCCCTGCGGCCGCTCCGACCCCGAAACGCCCGGGACGCTGCGCCCATGGGGTTGACCGGCGGGCTCGGTTGTTCGGGACTCGCTCACCCCTGCCGGGGCCCGCCCGCCGCCGCCCCGCACCGTGGGTGCGACGCACCGCGGCCCCCGTGCGAACGGTTCGCACGGGGGCCGCGGGCGGCGCGGACGCCGACGCCTCAGGCGGTGGCCGCCTTCAGCGCGATGTCGGTGCGGTGCTGGCCGCCCTTGAGGGAGATCCGGTCCACCGCGGCGTACGCGCGCCCGCGCGCCTCGGCCAGGTCGGCGCCGGTGGCGGTGACCGACAGGACGCGGCCGCCGGCGCTCAGCACCCGGCCGTCCTCGCCCGCCGTCGTCCCGGCGTGCAGCACGAACGCGGTGCCGTCCGCCTCCGCCTCGGCCAGGCCCTCGATCGGGTCGCCGGTGCGCGGGGCGGCCGGGTAGCCCTCGGAGGCGACGACCACGGTGACGGCTGCGCCCTCGTCCCAGCGCAGCGGCTCGAGCTGGTCCAGGGTGCCGGTGGCGGAGGCCAGCAGCACGCCCGCCAGCGGGGTGCGCAGCCGGGCCAGCACGACCTGGGTCTCCGGGTCGCCGAAGCGGGCGTTGAACTCGATCACCCGGGTGCCGCGCGAGGTGAGCGCCAGGCCCGCGTACAGCAGGCCGGAGAACTCGGTGCCGCGGCGGCGCAGCTCGTCCACGGTCGGCTGGAGGACGGTCTCCAGGACCTCCTCGACCAGCCCTGCGGGCGCCCACGGCAGCGGCGAGTAGGCACCCATGCCGCCGGTGTTGGGGCCCTCGTCGCCGTCCAGTGCGCGCTTGAAGTCCTGGGCGGGCTGGAGCGGGACGACGGTGGTGCCGTCGGTGATCGCGAACAGCGAGACCTCGGGGCCGTCCAGGTACTCCTCGATGACCACGCGCTCGCAGGCGGCGGCGTGCGCCAGCGCGGCCTCGCGGTCGGAGGTGACCACGACGCCCTTGCCGGCGGCCAGGCCGTCGTCCTTGACCACGTACGGGGCACCGAAGGCGTCCAGCGCCTCGGCGGCCTCGGCGGCGGTGGTGCAGACGTAGGAGCGGGCGGTGGGGACGCCGGCCGCGGCCATCACGTCCTTGGCGAAGGCCTTCGAGCCCTCCAGTTGGGCGGCCGCGGCGGACGGGCCGAACACCGGGATGCCGGCCGCGCGGACGGCGTCCGCGACGCCGGCGACCAGCGGGGCCTCCGGGCCGACCACGACCAGGCCGGCGCCGAGCCGGCCGGCCAGCGCGGCGACCTGCGCACCGTCCAGCTGGTCGACCGGGTGGACCGCCGCGACCTGTGCGATCCCGGCGTTGCCCGGGGCACAGTGCAGTTCGGTCACTGCGGGATCTTGGGACAGAGAGCGGCACAGGGCATGTTCGCGGGCGCCGCCGCCGATGACGAGGACCTTCACGCCTGGCAGCGTAGTCGGTGGCCTGTTCCGGTCGCTCTCCGGTCCCGTCGGATCCTCCAGGAGAAGATCTCCGTACGCCGGGCGCGCCGGAGGATCCTCCAAGCCCGGCCGGGCCGTTTCGGCGGTGGGTGGTCGGGTCACGACGCCGGGTCACCGGACCCTCGCTCGGACGGGTGAAATCTCGCCGACCCCCGCAACCCGCCCACCTCGGGTTCCGGTGGCCGAAACCAGTAACGATCGACGGAGAAGCGCCCCCACGGTCAGCCATTTGGCGGTAAGAAGTGCTGTTGGAGAACCATCGGCGGACGCCACGTCAGCCGTTGCGCCGACAGACCCAGCAGTCCGCCCGCCACAGGGAGCCCCACAGGTGAGCCAGCCGGAAATGCAGCCCGAGGAGAGTGCCTGGGGCAAGGAGATCGGTGAGGAGGACCAGCCCGCCGCCGTCGTCCGACGAGCCTCCACCCGACACCGAGCCGATCTGAGCGCCCGCCAGTTCCCCCTCGGGGACTGGGGCGAGCCCGCCGAACGGCTGGAGGAGCTCTACCGCTGGTCCGAGGAGCGGGCGGTCGAGGCGATCGAGTGGTACCGCCGGGACCGGGTCTGGAAGCGCCGCTGGGCGCGCCTGCTGCGGTTCGGTGCGGCCGGTTTCGCGGTGGGCGGGGTGGTCGCCCCGCTGGTCGACCTGGCCGGCGCCTTCGCGCACGGCACCAGCTGGGGCTACGTCGGCTTCGCACTCTCCGCCGCCTGCCTGGCCGCCGACCGGGTCTTCGGCCTCACCTCCGGCTGGATGCGGGACGTCTCCACCGGGCAGGCGCTGCAACGCCGCCTGGAGGCCTTCCAGTTCGACTGGGCGTCGGAGTGCGTGCGCGAGGTGCTCGGCCCGACCGAGGGCACCGCGGGCGAGGCCGCCGAACGCTGCCTGGGCGTGCTGCGCCGGTTCTGCGAGGACGTGTCGGACATGGTCCGCTCCGAGACCTCGGAGTGGATGCTGGAGTTCCGTGCCTCGATGACCCAGCTGCCCACCCAGTCCGGCGGGGCCTGGGGCGGGCGCAGCGAGCCCGGGGTGGGTGCCCAGGTGCGGGTGCTGCCGCCGCCGGGCACCCGGCCCACCATGCCGCGTCAGCGGCCGCCGGAGGGGCCGCTGCGGTAGTGCCCGGAGGTCAGGCGAAGACGATCATCGAGCCCTGGGTGACGCTCCTGGTCGCCGCCGCGTACAGGCCCGACCAGGCGTGCCGCTCCCGGGCGAAGGGGTGGACGTCGTCGATCGGCGGCCCGAACGGCTGCTCCAGGCCGGTCGGGCCGAGCGGCCGGGTCGGGTCCGGCGGGTTGAGCGGGTCGATGCCCAGCGCCGGTGCGACGGCCTGGAGTTCGCGCAGCAGCCCGTGGCTGGAGCCGAGCGGGCCGCCGGAAGCAAGCAGTGTGTCGTCCACCAGCGGCACCGCGAACTCGACCGGCACGTACGCGCCGGCGTGGTCGAAGTGCCAGACCAGGTGCGACTGTTCGGCGCTGCTCTCGAACATCTCCAGCAGCTGCTCGTAGTCGCCGCCGAGCGCGTCGACCGGGGTGATGTCCAGTCCGGTGAGGCCCAACAGGTAGGCGCGGCGCAGGAAGTGCAGCGAGTCGTAGTCGAACGCGGCTATCGGCTCGACCGCACCGCTGATGCCCGGGACGAACCGGTAGACCGGCACCTCGGGCAGCCCGCGTGAGACCAGCACCGAGTTGTAGAGCGCGAGGTCGTCCCGGAAGGGGTTGTCGGGGCTGTGGCTCAGCACGTCCACCAGCGGGACGAGCCAGAGGTCGCAGGCCATGGCCGGCAGTTCCTCTCCGGAGGCGGGGATCGCCCGCGGAGGCGGGGCGACGACGGGAGTTGGGTCGGTACCCGGACGGCCCTTTCACGGGGCGCCCGGTAACGATGCCCGCCACCCTACCGGCCCGGTGCGGCGTGCGGGTCGGGCCGTCCCCGCGGGGCCTCCGGGGGCGGCTCGGGCAGCCGTCGGCCGAACCGGCCGTACTGCGTCGCGCGCGGCTGCGGCACCAGGCCGAGGCCCAGGCCCAGCTCACGGCCGAGTTCCCGGCCCACCTCGTCGCTGCGGCGGCTCCGCTCGACGCGTCCCGCGCCGGGCTCGTCCGCGGGCCCGGCGGCCGGCTCCGGCGGGGCCGCCGACGCGGGCGGCGGCTCGACGTCCGCCGCCGGCGGCTCCTCCCCGACGGCCTCGGTGAGCAGCCCCAGGACGGTCACCGACTCCAGCGACTGCCCGGCCAGCCCGGCCAGCAGCCGGACGGTGTACAGGTTGTACTCGCAGATGATCCGGTGCGCACCGGCCACATCGCCGGCCTCGATCGCCTCGACCAGGTCCGGGTGGCGTTCCCAGCAGACCCCGCCCAGCACGGGCAGCTCCCGCAGGTAGGGCGCGGCGAACATCCAGGACTGCACCCGCAGCCAGTCCAGGTAGTCGGCGATCCGGCGGTTGCCGAGCAGCCCGCCGACCTCCTGCCAGAACCGGCGGTCGCAGCCCACCATCACGTCCAGGTTCCCGGCCCGGGCGGCCCGCACCGCCGCGTCGGCCCGGCGGTGCAGCGAGGGCAGCCGGCCGAGGTCGGGCAGCGCACGGCGGGCGGCGTACTGGCGGTGGAAGCTGTCGGTGATCAGCACCCGGGACTCGAAGATCTCCAGGAAGTCGTCCCAGCCCAGCTCGGGCACGGTGAAGCCGCGGTGGTGCTCGGCCCGCAGCAGACCCTGCGCGCCGAGGTCGACCAGGGCCTCGCGGGCCGGGGTCGCGGAGACGCCGTACAGCTCGGCGATCTCCTTGACGGTGAAGTTGCGGCCGGCCGCGAGTCGACCGGCCATCATCTCCTCGCGCAGCGCGCCGGCGATCTGCTCGCGCAGGCTGTTGCGGTGGATGACGGGGCGGGGGGTGTCGCCTGCGCCGTTGTCAGGCATGGGGCGACCTCCTCGGGCGGCCTACCGTGCCGGCCCTCGTACGGGCCGGCGGGGAACACGACGAGTGCTCATCTTCTCAAACCCGACCGACCCCGGTACGAACCAACCCTCCCGGAACGCCGTCCGCCGCGCCCCGGCCCCGCTCCGGCTCAGCGCTGGACCGGCGCCGGGATCCCCAGCAGACGGTCCCGCAGCACCGGGAACTCCGCCCGCGCCTCGGCCACCTCGGCCGGGTCGAACTCGACCGTCAGGACCTGCTCGTCCGCCCCCGCCTCGGCCAGCACCCGGCCCCACGGGTCCACCACGATGCTGTGCCCGGCCTGCTCGACCCCGGCGTGCGTACCGGCGGTGTTGCAGGCCAGCACGAAGGCCTGCTCCTCCACCGCCCGGGCCCGGGCCAGCAGCGTCCAGTGCTCGCGCCGCCGGGCCGGCCAGGCCGCCGGGACCACCAGCAGCTGCGCGCCGGCGTCCAGCAGCGCCCGGAACAGCTCCGGGAAGCGCAGGTCGTAGCAGGTGGCCAGGCCCAGGGTGGCGAAGTCGGTGGGCGCGGTGACGATCTCCTGCCCGGCACCCATCACCACCGCCTCGCCGCTGTCGAAGCCGAACCGGTGGATCTTGCGGTACGTGTGCACCAGCTCGCCGTCCGGGGAGAACAGCAGCGAGGTGTTGTAGATCGGCCCGTCCGGATCGCGCTCGACGATCGAACCGGCGTGCAGCCAGACCCCGGCGGCCCGGGCCGCGGCCGACATCACGTCCGAGGTGGGCCCGTCCAGCGTCTCCGCACCGTCCGACCAGAGGTCGTAGGCGAAGCCGCCGAGCGGCCACAGCTCCGGGAGCACCACCAGATCTGCGCCCTGCTGCGCCCGCACCAGGGCCGCCGCCCGAGCCCTCCGCTCGGCGGGGGGTTCCACGTCGGAAACCGCGAGTTGGATCAATGAAGCGCGCACAGTACCACCGTCCACGGCAAGAGACCTACGATCGTCACCCGAAAGCGCTGCCCAGCTGTCTCCCGGCAGCGTAACGTGCGGTTAGCGTGTGCGCCCGGAAAGCCGGACCATCCCGGTCGGCCGTGACGGCGGGGCACAGGCGGCAAGGAAGCTGACGGAGGGCCGGAGATTCCCGTGACGGACAACCAGACCGTGCAGGCTTACACCGAGGCGTGGACCCAGACCATCGAGTCCATATCGGAGCTGGTCGCCCGCCTTCCCGAGGACTCCTGGAACCGGGCCACCGAGTGCCCGGGCTGGTCCGTCCGGGACGTCGTCTCGCACGTGATCGCGGTCGAGTCCGACCTGCTCGGCGACCCGCGCCCGATCCACTCGCTGCCGCGTGACCTCCGTCACGTGACCACCGAGTTCGCCCGCTACATCGAACTGCCGGTCGACAAGCGCCGCTGCCACACCGCGCTGGAGATGACCAGCGAGCTGGAGTACACGATCATCCGCCGCGCCCGGGCGCTGCGGAACGCCAAGCAGACGCCCGGCGAGCCGGTGCGCTGGCCGGCCGGGCCGCTGGCCAGGGACGTTCCGTACCACGAGCTGCTGCGGATGCGGGCCTTCGATGTCTGGGTGCACGAGCAGGACCTGCGCCGGGCCCTGGAGACCCCGGGCAACCTGGACGCCCCGGCCGCCCTGATCACCCGGGACCTGCTGCTGGAGCTGCTGCCCAAGGCCGTCGCCACCAAGGCCGGGGCCCCGGCCGGGACGACCCTGGTGCTGGACGTCACCGGCCCGGTGGAGTTCCTGCGCACCGTCCGGGTGGACTCCACCGGCCACTGCACCGTGGACGAGTCGATCAGTCTGGCCCCCGACGTCCAGCTCACCATGGACTGGGAGACCTACCTGCGGCTCGCCTGCGGCCGCGGCCGGCCCGGCCGGGTCTCCGTCGAGGGCGACCGGGAACTGGCCGAGCGGGTGCTGGCCAACTTCTCGGTCACCATCTGAGCCTGCGGGCACCACCCGGCCTACCCGCACCGACGCGCGCTGGGTCGGCACGACCCGTGCGTCCATGCGTCGATCCGGCGCCGGCACCTCACCCGTTCGACCTCGTCGTTCCGGGCGGACACCGGCGCCGACACCCGTTCGGTAACCCCTGCTTCCAGCAGGGGTTACCGATCAGAGGCCCTGAGGGTCATGACGTTTCCGCAGGTGGGAAGCCCTACGGGTTGGCTGCCATGACCTTCCGTCGCAGCCTGAGGATCATCGCCGTCCCCAGCGCCAGCGGGACGTACTGCCAGCAGAACGCCCAGCGGAAGGCGGTGGCCGAGTACGCCCCGGTGCCGTCCGGGGAGAGCGCGTCCAGCAGCACGCCGATGCCGAACAGGGTGATCATCGTGCCGATGAAGCCGCCCATGTTGACGATCCCGGAGGCGGTGCCGAGCCGCTCCGCGGGGTTGCGGGCGCGCGCGTAGTCGAGGCCGACCAGCGAGGCCGGTCCGTTGCTGCCCATCACCAGGATGATCCCGACCAGCAGCCAGGTCGGCGGGTGGCCACCGGGCCAGGCCAGCACCAGCGCCCAGCCGAGCGCGGTGGTCACGATGACGGTCAGCACGATCGGCATCCGGGCCCGCGCCGAGGCGGAGAGCAGCCGGCCGAAGACGAAGCCGAAGGTCATGTTGCTGAGCACCAGCAGGGTCAGCAGCCCGCCGGCCCCGGCCCGGGACATGCCCTGCGCCTGCACCAGGTAGGGCAGGCCCCAGAGCAGGCCGAAGGCGTTGCCGGGGAACTGGGTGGTGAAGTGGATCCAGAGCCCGAGCCGGGTGCCCGGCTCCCGCCAGCAGGCGAGGACCTGCCGGCCGGCCTTCGGCCGCGCCGCCCGTACCGCGTCGGGCCATACGGCGTCGGGCCGGGCCGCGTCGGGCAGGGTCGCGTCGGGCCGTACGGCGGCCTCCTGGTGGGACGGCGTGTCCTGGAGGAGGAGCGCGACCAGCGCGAACACCACCACACCCAGCAGGGCGATCGCGGTGAAGGTGGGCGTCCAGCCCTCGCTGTGCAGCGCCCGGGCGAGCACCACGGTGGTGACCAGGTTGCCGCCCATCCCGGCCAGGCCGGTCAGCTGGGCCACGAACGGGTTCCGGGCCGCCGGAAACCACCGGGCGGCGATCCGCAGCACGCTGATGAAGGTCATCGCGTCACCGCAGCCGAGCACGGCGCGGGAGGCCAGCGCGGGGCCGAAGGCGGAGCTGAACGCGAAGGCCAGCTGACCGGCGCTCAGCAGCAGGACACCGAGCAGCAGCACCCGGCGCGGCCCGAACCGGTCGACCAGCAGGCCGACCGGGATCTGCATGGCCGCGTAGACCAGCACCTGGAGGATCGAGAAGGTGGAGAGCGCCGAGGCGCCGATGCCGAAGCGGTCGGCGGCGTCCAGTCCGGCCACGCCGAGGCTGGTGCGGTGAATGACGGCCAGGATGTAGACGCTGACGCCGACGGACCAGGCCAGCCAGGCCGCGCGACCGCCGGGCGGTGCGGGTGCGAGCGCGGGCACGGTCACAGGCGTGGGGACGGCCGGGGGCTCGGCCGTGGATCGGGGAGCGGGTGCGGACAGGGACGGGGCTGAACGATCGGGCTCCGCGGTCATAGTCCGACCAGACTAGTCATCCCATGATTGGACGCCCAGATCCGGGTGGCGCGAACCGGGCGTCAGCCGGTCAGCGTCCAGGACACCGAGCGGGTCATGTAGCGCTCCCGGAAGGCCTCGTCCCGCACCCAGTCGGTGGTGTCCCGGACGGTCGCCGTCACGGTGGCCGTCCGGCCCGGGGCCAGCTCCAGCTGGGCGGTGTCCAGCCAGGAGCCGTCGGCGGGCTGCGGCGTCACCGGGACGCCGTCCACCGTCCACTCCACCTCCAGCTGCCGCGGGCCGGTCAGCGGCAGCGGCCGGACGTCGAGCCGGGGCCGCCCGGCCACCTCGCCGGGGGCCGGCAGCGGGGCGTCGGTCGGCCGGACCTTGCGGTACAGCTCCTCGATGATCGCCTCCCGCGAGGGGAGGTTGTACGCGCTGCCCAGGGTGCGCATCACCGAGTCCGGGGTGGGCCGGTAGAGGCCGTTGGCGCTGCGGTACGCCCCGATCACCCCGGCCCCGTCCGGGGACTCGGCGCCGAGCCAGCGCCACCACTTGGTCTGCTTCCTGCGCATGTCGTCGGCGTTGAGGGTGGCGAGGTTCGGGTAGTCGGCGTCGTCCGGGGCACTGTCGTACTCGTCGCCGAGGTCCCCCACGGTGTGCCCGATCTCGTGCTGGATGATCCGCCCGGCGTCCGGACTGCCGCCCGCGAGGGTGGTCACCCCGGTACCGCCGGCGCCGCCGTACTCGGCGGAGTTGGCCAGCGCTATCAGGTACTGCGGCCCGGCGCCGTCGCCCGCGTACCGCGCAGTGACGGCCTCGTCGGCGCAGAGCAGCCGGGCGGTGCCCTCGCACCAGAAGTGCATGCCGAGCGGGGTGGCGCTCTTGTGGCCGCGGCTCTCGGACTCGGCGATCCCGGAGACCGGGGAGACCACCTCGACCCGCCTGATGTTGAAGAAGCCCTGGTAGGTGCGGAAGGGCTCGATGTCCATCAGCGCGTGCCAGGCCCTGTCGGCCTGCTGCCGGAAGAGGTCCTGCTCGTCGGCCGTGTAACCGTCGCCGAGCAGCACCAGGGTGATCCGGTTGGCCGGGTCCCCGGTGCGGCGTATGTCGATGGTCGGGGCGGCCTCGGGTGCCCGCTGGTCGGCGCGGAGGCCCGCGTGCGGCGGCGCCGCCCGGTCGGTCTGCGCCCCCGGCCCGATCACACCGAACGGCGAGGGGCCGGCCAGCTCCACGGCGGCCGGGAGGGCGGCGACGGACACCAGCACGAGTGCGGCCACACTCCGGACGAGACGGCCAGGGTTGCCACGCGGCATACGGGTGCGCCCTCCGGGCTCCGGTCACCCGGCGTCGCCCGGGTGGTGGAACGGAGACGTACCCTGACCGGTGGGGCTCCCCTATCCGGCCGCGTAAAAGTCACCGACCTGGCCGAACGATCCGGACCTTCCGGATCATTCATGTCATACCAACCACTACCTGAGTGGCCCCCGAAGCCCGCCGAAGAGTCCGAAAATTCTTCGGAACTCATCTGCAACCCCCGCCGAGGATGCGCGTCTATACGGGTGAAGGCACGGAGAGCGAGACCGGCAGAGCCGGGGGGCGCTTCCGCTCGGCAGGAGCGGGGCCGGTCGTCTTCACCCACTCACACCATCAGCACGATGACCCTGGGGAGTCACGTCATGCGCATGCCCGTTATCACCCGTTTTGCGAAGAATGACCGCACGCTCTCCGGCCGCCGCCGCCTCGCCGCCCTCGCCGCCACCGCCGTCCTCGCCGGCGGCGTCCAGTTCCTCGCCACCGACACCGCCTGGGCCTGCGGGGAGAGCGACACCACCACCCGCGCGAAGACCACCGCGAGCGTCGCCGAGGCGCCCGCCGCCGACCACCAGGGCTCCTACCAGGCCGGGTTCATCATGACCCCGGGCAACCGGACCATCACCGCGGGCGGCCCCAAGGTCGAGGTCGGCGTCAGCGTCACCAACTTCACCGGCGCCCCGTACCAGAACGTCTCCGCGCTGCTCGGGATCTACAACCCGGCCGCCGGCGGCCTGGAGGCCAAGGACGTCACGGTCGAGGTCGCCTCCGCGGGCGGCTGGAAGCCGGTCAAGCTGGTCCACGGCGGCTGCGACCCGTCGCTGTACTCCGTCGAGTCCCCGGCGACCACCGCCCCGCGCCTGGAGAACGGTCGGGCCGCGAACTTCCTGTTCCGGGTGGGGCTCTCCGCGAAGGCTCCCAAGGAGACGACCGGGCTCGAGTTCGTCGCCCTCGCGAAGGCCCCCGGGTTCCCGATCACGAGCAGCGAGTCCCGCAGCTTCCACGTGGCGCGGGCCGCCGCCCCCGCCCCCAGCGCGAAGCCGACCACCCCGGCCAAGCCGAAGCCGACGCCCACCAAGGACACCAAGCCCGCCGAGCCCGCCGAGCCCGCCGCCGACAGGACCAAGGACACCGCCCCGGCCGCCCCCGAGGCCCCGAAGACCTCGACCCCGGCCGCAGCCCCCGCCACCACGGCGCCCGCCGGCACCCCCGAGCTGGCCCAGACCGGCTCCTCCTCCACCAACACCTTCCTCGCCGTCTCCTCCGCCGCGCTCCTCGCCCTCGGAGCCGGCGTCCTGATCGCCGTCCGCCGACTCCGTCCCCAGCGCTAGTCGAACGGGCGGTCGCAACGAAGGGGCCCTCCTCCGCACGGCGGTGCGGAGAAGGGCCCCTTCTTCGGTCCTGCGAGGTCCTACCGGGCCGTCAGCCCCAGGTGATCAGGCGCTTCGGGTATTCCAGCAGCGCGGCCACGTCGGCCAGCACCTTGGAGCCCAGCTCCCCGTCCACCAGCCGGTGGTCGAAGGAGAGCGCGAGCGTGGTCACCTGACGCGGAACCACCTTGCCCTTGTGCACCCACGGCAGCTCCCGGACCGCGCCGAAGGCGAGAATGGCCGCCTCGCCCGGGTTGAGGATCGGGGTACCGGTGTCGACGCCGAAGACGCCGACGTTGGTGATGGTGACCGTGCCGCCCTGCATGTCGGCCGGCGAGGTCTTGCCCTGGCGGGCGGTCTCCACCAGCTCGCCGAGCGCGACGGCCAGGCCGGACAGGGTCCTGGACCCGGCGTCCTTGATGTTCGGGACGATCAGGCCGCGTGGGGTGGCCGCGGCGATGCCGAGGTTCACCTGACCCTTGATCACGATCTCCTGGGCCGCCTCGTCCCACTGGGCGTTGATCTCCGGGTGGCGCTTGATCGCGGTGAGCAGCGCCTTGGCGACCAGCAGCAGCGGGCTGACCCGGACGTCCCGGCCCAGCTCGCCGCTCTCCTTGAGCCGGCGGACGAACTTCATCGTGCGGGTCACGTCGACCTGCACGAACTCGGTGACGTGCGGGGCGGTGAAGGCCGAGGCCACCATCGCCTGCGCGGTCGCCTTGCGGACGCCCTTGATCGGCACCCGGACGTCGCCCGCGGTGGGGGCGGACACCGGCACCTCGACCCCGGCGACCTCGGCGACCTCGGCCACCTCGGTCACCTCGACGGCCGGAGCCGCCGGAGCGGCCTGGGCCGCGGCGTGGGCGTGCACGTCCTCGCGGGTGATCACGCCGTCCGGGCCGGTCGGGGTGACGGCCCGCAGGTCGATGCCGAGGTCCTTGGCCAGCTTGCGCACCGGCGGCTTGGCCAACGGCCGCTCACCGACCGGCACTTCGGCCACCGGGGCGGGCGCGGCCGGAGCCGGGGCGACCGGGGCGGCGGGCGCGGCCGGAGCCGTCTTCGACGCGGTGACGGAGGTCTTGGTGGTGGTCGTCCGCCGGGCCCGGCGCTGGGTGCCGCCGGTGCGCGGGCCGTACCCGACCAGCACCTCCCGGCGCTCCGGCTCGGCCTCGGCCTCGGCGGCCGGCGCCTCGGCGACGGGGGCGGGCGCGGGCACGGCGGCCGGAGCGGCCCCCGCCTCGCCGGCCACCGCGACCGAGATGATCACGGTGCCGACGTCGACCGTCGCGCCCTCCGGGAAGAAGAGCTGCTCGACGACCCCGTTGAACGGGATCGGCAGCTCCACCGCCGCCTTGGCGGTCTCGACCTCGCAGACGACCTGCCCGTCGGTGACGGTGTCACCGGGCTTGACGTACCAGCTGAGGATCTCGGCCTCGGTGAGGCCCTCGCCCACGTCGGGCATCTTGAACTCGCGGAGCGAGCGAACTTCGGTGGTCATCTTCGCTCCCCGGTATCAGTACGCCAGCGCGCGGTCGACGGCGTCGAGCACGCGGTCCAGGTCGGGCAGGAAGGCCTCCTCGACCCGGGACGGCGGGTACGGCGCGTGGTAGCCGCCGACCCGCAGGACCGGCGCCTCCAGGTGGTAGAAGCACTTCTCGGTGAGCCGGGCGGCCAGCTCGGCGCCCATGCCCATGAAGACCGGCGCCTCGTGCACCACGACGGCCCGACCGGTGCGCTTGACCGACTCCTCCAGCGCGGCGAAGTCCACCGGGGAGAGGGAGCGCAGGTCGACGACCTCCAGCCGGCGGCCGTCCTCCTCGGCAGCCGCGGCGGCCTCCAGGCAGACCTTGACCATCGGGCCGTACGCGATCAGCGTCGCGTCGGTGCCGGACCGGACGATCCGGGCGTCGTGCAGGCCCAGGTCGGCGGCGGCGCCGACCTCGCCCTTGTCCCAGTAGCGGCGCTTGGGCTCCAGGAAGATGACCGGGTCGTCGGACTCGATCGACTGCCGCAGCATCCAGTGCGCGTCGTGCGCGCTGGACGGGGTGACCACGCGCAGACCGGCGGTGTGCGCGAAGTACGCCTCGTGCGACTCGCTGTGGTGCTCGACCGCACCGATACCACCCGCGTAGGGGATGCGCACGGTGACCGGCAGCTTGACGTGGCCCAGCGCACGGGCGTGCATCTTGGCCAGCTGGGAGACGATCTGGTCGAAGGCCGGGTACACGAAGCCGTCGAACTGGATCTCCACGACGGGGCGGTAGCCGCGCAGCGCGAGGCCGATCGCGGTACCCATGATCCCGGACTCGGCGAGCGGGGTGTCGATCACCCGGTCCTCGCCGAAGTCCTTCTGGAGGCCGTCGGTGATCCGGAAGACGCCGCCGAGCTTGCCGATGTCCTCGCCCATCAGGACGGTCTTCGGGTCGTTCTCCAGCGACGTGCGCAGCGCTCCGTTCAGCGCCTTGGCGATGCTCAGCTGACCGGCCATCAGTGGGTCTCCCCCGCCTCGAAGGAGGCCGCGTACTCGACGTACTCGGCCCGTTCCTCATCGACCAGCGTGTGCGGCTCGCTGTACACGTGGTCGAAGATCAGGGTCGGGTCCGGGTCCGGCATGCCGCGCACGCCCTCGCGCACCCGCAGCCCCAACTGCTCGCTCTCCGCGTCGAGGGCGGCGAAGAACGCCTCGTCGGCCAGGCCCTCCTTCTCCAGGTGGGCGCGGAGCCGGGTGATCGGGTCCTTGGCCTTCCAGGCCTCGGTCTCCTCGGCGTGCCGGTAGCGGGTGGGGTCGTCGGAGGTGGTGTGGGCACCCATCCGGTAGGTGAACGCCTCGATCAGCACCGGGCCGTTGCCGCTGCGGGCGTGGTCGAGCGCCCAGCGGGTGACAGCGAGGCAGGCCAGCACGTCGTTGCCGTCGACCCGGACGCCCGGGAAGCCGAAGCCGGAGGCGCGGCGGTACAGCGGGATCTTGGTCTGGGTGGTGGTGGGCTCGGAGATCGCCCACTGGTTGTTCTGGCAGAAGAACACCACCGGGGCGTTGTAGACCGAGGCGAAGGTGAAGGCCTCGTTGACGTCGCCCTGGCTGGAGGCACCGTCGCCGAAATACGCGATCACCGCGTCGTCGGCGCCGTCCTTGCTGACGCCCATCGCGTAACCGGTGGCGTGCAGGGCCTGCGCGCCGATCACGATGGTGTACAGGTGGAAGTTCTTCTCGTTCGGGTCCCAGCCGCCGTGGTTCACGCCGCGGAACATGCCGAGCAGGTTCAGCGGGTCGACGTCGCGGCACCAGGCCACGCCGTGCTCGCGGTACGTGGGGAAGGCGTAGTCGCCGGGGCGCATGGCGCGGCCGGAACCGACCTGGGCGGCCTCCTGGCCGAGCAGCGAGGCCCACAGGCCCAGCTCGCCCTGCCGCTGGAGCGCGGTGGCCTCGCCGTCGAACCGGCGCACCAGCACCAGGTCGCGGTAGAGGGCGCGCAGCTCCTCGGGAGTGGTGGTGAGGGGGTAGTCCGGGTGCTCGACCCGCTCGCCTTCCGGCGTGAGCAACTGGACGAGCTCCGGCTGGGCGTCCTTGCCCGTGGCGCGGAGGGTGTCAGGGACGCCGGGGGCCGCCTTCTTGCGAGCCCTCGCCGTGCTTTTGACGGTCACGTTCACTCCTCGGTCTGTCCGGCCACCCGGGGTCGCCGGTGACCGGTCCGGTCACCGCCTCGCGGGGCGCGCGTGGGTGTGCGCTCCCCCTGCGGGGCAGTGGTGATCCTGTTCCGACGGCGTCCCTCACGAGAACGTTACCCAGCGTCCGCCCTCGACGCGCTTGCGCTAGGACGTCCTACTTGTTCAGGGCCTACAACCCCGAGGGTGCTGCGTTCGGCTCGCCGTCGGAAGGGTGGGGGTGACGGTCGGCGTGACGCAGCTCTCAATTCGAGCGCCTTCAGGACACCAGCGCACGTTATCCGGGCAGGCGCCCGTGCGTAAGGGGGTTCTCGGTATCGGTTTCGGACGGCTGTGGCCGGATCCCGTCGTGACGGGAGTGCGGGCGATAGGTCTTTCGTAGGATGATATGGGAGGCTTTGGACGTGACTGATAACGGACAAATCAGGGTGTTCCTGCTCGACGATCACGAGGTCGTCCGACGGGGCGTGCACGATCTGCTCTCGGTCGAGGACGACATCGAGGTGGTCGGCGAGGCCGGCACGGCCGCCGAGGCACTCACCCGGATCCCGGCGGTCCACCCGGACGTCGCAGTGCTCGACGTCCGGCTGCCGGACGGCAACGGGGTCGAGGTCTGCCGCGAGATCCGGTCCAAGCTGCCGGAGATCAAGTGCCTGATGCTGACCTCGTTCTCGGACGACGAGGCGCTGTTCGACTCGATCATGGCCGGCGCCTCCGGCTACGTGCTGAAGGCGATCCGCGGCACCGACCTGATCACCGCCGTCCGGGACGTCGCGGCCGGCCGCTCGCTGCTCGACCCGGTCGCCACCAGCAGGGTGCTCGCCCGGCTGCGCGACGGCGGGGAGAAGGAGGACGAGCGGCTCGCCCAACTCACCAAGCAGGAGCGGCGGATCCTCGACCTGATCGGCGAAGGTATGACAAATCGTCAGATCGGTAACGAGTTGCACCTGGCCGAGAAGACGGTGAAGAACTACGTCTCCAGTCTGCTCGCCAAGATGGGCATGGAGCGGCGCACCCAGGCGGCCGCCTTCGTGGCGCGGCACCAGGCCGACCACCAGTACTGACCGGACGGCTGCACAGAACTGACGGCTTGTCAAGGGCCCCTGCAAAGGGGCCATAACCTCTCCACGTGACTTTCAGCCAGACCCTCGCCTGCGCCCCGGCCCGCCCCGACCTCTCCGCACCGCCGATGGGGACCCTCAGCCCACCCGTCCCGCTGGGCGCGCTCGCCGAGGTCCTGGCCCGCTACCGGGTAGGACGGCTGCTGACCGCCGAACCCGTCGCCGAGGGCCTGCTGAACCGGGGGTACCTGGTCACCACCGAGGCCGGTCCGCACTTCCTGAAGTGCTACGTCGACTCCGCCACCGCCAGCCGTCCGAAGATCCTCGCCCACCACCGCGCGATGGCCGCGCTGAACACCCTCGGACTGCCCGTCACACCCCCGCTGGCCTGCGCCGAACGGTCCGGCACGGTGGCCGCCCGGGGCGGCCGGCTGTTCGCGCTGTTCCCCTGGGTCGACGGCCGGCACCGGCACGGCGGCGAGCTCGACCCGTCGCAGTGCGACGCGCTCGGCGCGCTGCTCGGCCGGCTGCACGGCGCGCTCGACGACGTCTGCGCCCCGCTCGAACAACCCGTCGGCTACCGGAGCTCCGACCCCGCCGACAGCGCCGGACTCGCCCGCGACCTGCGGCGCCGCGCCCGGAAGCACCACCCGGCCGGGGAGCTGGACGCCCTGGTGGTGGAACGGCTCACGGAACGGCTGGAACTGCTCGCCGAACACGCCCACCGTCGCCCCGCCCCGGAGGCTGCGCCGCCCACCGGCTGGACCCACGGCGACTTCCACGGCCTCAACCTGCTGTACGACGACGACCCGCAGGGCGGCGGCCGGGTGGCGGCCGTCCTGGACTGGGACAAGCTCGGACCGCAGCCACGCGCCGAGGAGGCGGTCCGGGCTGCCACGCTGCTCTTCAACGACCGGTCGTCCGGCGTCCTCGACCTGGTCCGGGTCCGCCGCTACTCACAGGCGTACCGGGCCTCTGGTGCCGCCACCGCCGAGCACCTGGCCGCCGCCGTCCACCGGGTCTGGTGGGAGCGGCTGAACGACTTCTGGATGCTGCAGTGGCGCTACCAGCGGGCCGACCACCGGGCCGACCCGCTCTACCCCGCCTCCGCGGGGCAGCTGGCGTGGTGGTGCCAGGAGTACGAGCAGGTCCTGGACGCCTTCACCAACTGACCGGGTCAAGGAGTCAGCGGCCCGGCCGGCGTCGACTTCGAGGTCGGCGGGGCCGAGTTGGCGGGCGGGCTGCCCCCGCCGTTCTGCGGGGGCGCCGTCGACGCCGGCGCCGTCGACGCCGGCGCGGTCGCCGTCGGCGTGTGGCTGGCGGTCCCGGTCGACGTCGGGGTCGGTGAGTGCTTGCCCGAATTCGGCGACGGCGACATGTTGTTGCCGTTGTTCCCGGTGTTGTTCCCGCTGTTGTTGCCGGGGTCGGTCGGCTGCTGCGGCTTCTTGGTGCCGGAGACCGAGGCGGGCGGGGTCGGTAGGCCGCTCTGGGCCGGCGTGGTCGACTCGGTGGTGCCGACCACCGGGACCTGCGACGAGGGCACCGCGGGGTCGATCTTGTCGCCGCCGCTGAGCGCGAACGCGATGCCCGCACCGGCCGCGACCAGCACGGCGATCGCACCGGCCACCCAGGCCCACGGCCCGCGCCGCCGGCCGGGGCCCTCGTCGTCCTCGCCCGCGCCGTTGCCGCCGTACGGGCCGCCGGCCGCCGGGTAGGGCGAGGAGGGGGTGTGCGGGCCGCCCGTCGAGTACGGCAGCACGGAGGTCTGGTCGCCCGGGCGCACCGCGCCGAAGGCCGCGGTGGCCGCGGTCTGGTCCGGCCGGAGCACCTGGGTCGCGCCGGTGTCGCCCGCGGCCGCGCCGACCCAGCCGGCCCCGGCCGCGTCGTGCATCTCGCGCAGCGCGTGCTGCACGTGGGCGCGGAACTCGTCGGCGTCCTGGAAGCGGTCGTCCGGGTTCTTGGCGAGCGAGCGCAGCACCAGCGGGTCGAGGCCGGCCGGCACCCGGCCGTTGGCCTGCGAGGGCGGCACCGGCGGGTCCTGGACGTGCTGGTAGACCACCGACAGCGGGGTGTCGCCAGTGAACGGCGGGCGCAGCGTGAGCAGTTCGTAGAGCATGCAGCCGGCCGCGTACAGGTCGGAGCGGTGGTCGACCGGCTTGCCGAGCGCCTGCTCGGGCGAGAGGTACTGCGGGGTGCCCATGACCATGCCGGTCTGGGTCATCGTGGTGGCCCCGCCGGTCAGCGCCCGGGCGATGCCGAAGTCCATCACCTTGACCGCGCCGGCGTTGGTGATGCTCACGTTGGCGGGCTTGATGTCGCGGTGGACGATGCCGTTGCGGTGGCTGTAGGCGAGCGCCTCCAGTACACCGGCGATGATGATCAG
Organism: Kitasatospora sp. NPDC093102; assembly: GCF_040683915.1. NCBI lineage: Bacteria > Bacillati > Actinomycetota > Actinomycetes > Kitasatosporales > Streptomycetaceae > Kitasatospora > Kitasatospora sp. NPDC093102. The sequence continues at coordinate 92,157 of NZ_JBFBFA010000014.1, forward strand.
TGCCTGGTCGACCGGCGGCGCCTCCTCGTCCGCCAGCAGCTCGCGGACGGTGCGGCCCTCGACCAGCTCCATCACGATGTACGGCGTGGACTCGTCCCCGACGTACTCCTCACCGGTGTCGTATACCGAGACGATCGAGTGGTGGTTGAGCGCCGCGACGGCGTGTGCCTCGCGGGTGAAACGCAGCCGGGCGACGTCGTCCTGGGCCAGGTCGCCGCGCAGCAGCTTGACCGCGACGGTGCGGCCGAGCCGCACATCCTCGGCCGCGAACACCTCGGCCATGCCGCCGCGCCCGAGCCGGTGGGTCAGCCGGTAGCGGCCGTCGCCGACGGTGCTCAGCGGCACCGCGGTGCCGCGGCCCGGGGTCTGCGGGCCGCCCGCGGCGACCGGGGGCAGCGCCGAGGTCGCGGCCTCGGCGCCGGGCTGGGGAATCCTCGGGGTTCCGCCGGTCCGGCCGACCGCCCGGACACCCGCGTCGTCGTCCGGCTGCTGCGTCTGTGCCATCGCTCCTCGCCCCGGGCGTTCGCTCGGATCGCGGTGCCCTGTCGCTTACGTATCCCCGAACGCTACCGCCTCCGGCGGACCGCCGTGGCACCCCCGGACCTGCCGGAAACCCTCAGAGCAGGCCATTCCGGTCGGCCGGGAGGTCGACGACCAGCATGTTGGCGGGAAGGGGTGCGTGGCTGAACTTGCCGCCGGTCTTCTGGTTCGCCTTGTTGACCACGATCGCGATGATGATGCCCGCCAGGACCAGCACGCCGATGATGATCCCGATCACGACCGCGGCCGTCGAGCAGCCGCCGCCGCTGGTGGGCTGCTTCGGCTGCTGGTACGGCGGCATCGGCTGCGGCGGCGGGGTGTGCGCCTGCGGCCCGCCCTGCTGGAGGTACTGGGGGTGCGGGGTGTGCGGGGCCTGCGGCCGCGGGGGCTGGAAGGCGGGCGGCGGGGTCTGGTACTGCGGCTGCCCGCCCTGCTGGAGGTACTGGGGGTGCGGGGTGTGCGGGGCCTGCGGCGGCGTCTGGTAGGCGGGCGGCGGGGTCTGGTACTGCGGCTGCCCGCCCTGCTGGAGGTACTGCGGCTGCTGCGTCTGCGGGGCCTGCGGAGCAGCGTGCACCGAGCGCGGGCCCTCGTTGATCACCAGCGGGGTGCTGGCCTGCAGCTTGTGCCCGCTGTCGCCGCCCTTGGCGGCCGCGATCAGCCGCTCCGCCTCGTCCCGCATCGCCGCCGCGCTCTGGAACCGGTGCGCCGGGTCCTTGCGCAGCGACTGGGCGACGAAGGCGTCCACCTCGGGGGTGATCGAGCGGTTGAGGGCGGAGGGGGCCGGCGGCTCCTCCTGGACGTGCTTGTAGGCGATCGAGAACGCCGAGTCGCCGTCGAAGACCAGCTGCCCGGTGATCATCTCGAAGAGCATCACGCCGACCGAGTACAGGTCGGAGCGGGCGTCCACCGGCTTGCCGAGCGCCTGCTCGGGCGAGAGGTACTGCGGGGTGCCGACCACCATGCCGGTCTGGGTCATCGACGTGACGCCGGATTCCAGCGCGCGGGCGATGCCGAAGTCCATGACCTTGACGTTGCCCTTGCGGTCGAACATGACGTTGCCGGGCTTGATGTCGCGGTGCACCAGGCCCATGTCGTGCGAGGCCTCCAGCGCGTTCAGCACGCCGACGGTGACCTTCAGCGCGTCCTCGGCCGGCATCGCGCCGTGCTGGCCGATCGCCTCGTTGATCGCCTCGCGCAGGCCCTTGCCGTCGATCAGCTGCATGACGATGTACGGCGTGCTGAAGCCGTCCGGGGCGACGTCCTCGCCGCTGTCGTACACCGTGACGATGTTGGGGTGCTCCAGCCGGGCCACGGCCTGGGCCTCGCGGCGGAACCGTTCCTTGAACGAGTCGTCCCGGCCCAGCTCGCTGTGCATGCTCTTCAGCGCGACCTGCCGGTCCAGCACGCTGTCGTAGGCGAGGTGCACGGAGGCCATGCCGCCCTCGCCCAGCAGCCGCTGCAGCACATAGCGGCCGTTGCCCCGGGAGAAGCCCTCGACCGCCGCGTTGCCGTGCTCGCTCATGGTCCTCTGCTCCCCCTCGGCTCGGCCGTGCTTGCCGCAGCCTGACGTTCGGTCTCGTCCGTGCGTGGTGGGCCCGGCCCGCTGGCCTGGCGGGCCCCTGCCGCGGCGGTTCCACCGGCCGGCGACAGGGGCCAGGGTATCGGCTCACGCCGACGGTGATCGGTCCAGGGCCGGGCCCGGCCCCGGGCCACCGGCGCTCGACGCGGGTGGCCCGGGGCCGGGACGGATCGTCGTGGTACGTCCGGTCCGACGGCGGTCCGGACGTACCTACCGGCGGGTACCGCCGGCTGCGGCTACAGGTAGGGGCCGGAGCGGATGCCGCGGCCCTGGCCCAGCTCGTCCTCGTCCGGCTCGCCGCTGTGCAGACCGGGCGGCAGCGCCCGCCGCATCTGCTCCAGCTGGGCCCGCGCCGCCATCTGCTGCGCGAACAGAGCGGTCTGGATGCCGTGGAACAGGCCCTCCAGCCAGCCGACCAGCTGGGCCTGGGCGATCCGCAGCTCGGCCTCGGTCGGGATGGTGTCGTCGGTGAACGGCAGCGACAACCGCTCCAGCTCGGCAACCAGCTCCGGGGCCAGCCCCAGTTCGAGCTCCTTGATCGAGCTCGCGTGGATGTCCTTCAGCCGGGCCCGGCTCGCCTCGTCGAGGGGCGCCGCCCGGACCTCCTCCAGCAGCTGCTTGATCATGCTGCCGATGCGCATGACCTTGGCGGGCTGCTCGACCATCTCGGTCACCGGGAGCTCACGCGGCACGTCGCCCTCGTCGTCCCCGCCCCCAGCCGTGCCCGCGAACCCCTGGCCCACGGGCAGCCCGTCCGGTCCGACGATCAGCACCTTCTGGCCGTCCTGCGACTGCCCGCCGGCGGCCCGGAAGGGCTCCTGCGACGGGCGCTCGTTCATCGGATTCGTCATGAACGACATTCTCCCTCACTGGGGTTGGTCGGGCGGAAGCCCCCGGTCGTCCCGCCGTCCTGCGCCACCCGTGACGAAGGTACGCCGCCGGGCGCCCCGCGGGAATCCGTACGGGTACTCAGTTCCCGCGTCCCGTCCGCCGACTGCCCACCGACCGCCCGCCGGCGGCGCCCCGGCCCCGCCCGCACCGGCCCGCCGCACCGCCCCCGCCGAAACCGCGGCCCGTCCCGGGCGCGCCGGACCTGAAAACCGGTCCCGGCCCCGCACCGGATCTCCACACCCGGCGGGGGCCACTGCCCTGCCGGCCGCGGCCCCTGCACGTCAGCCCTTGCGCAGCCGCAGGCCGACCAGTCCCAGGCCGCAGCCGATCAGTCCCAGGCCGACGCCCAGCGGGAGCTGGGTGGTGGAGGCGTCCTGCCAGCGGGCGGGAAAGAGCGCGGGCACGGCGGCGACGGGCGCGACCGGCTCTCCGGCGGCCGCCGCGACGGTGTCCGGAGCGGCCGGGACCGGAGAGGCGGCACCGCCGGGGATCCCGGCCTCCGCGTCGGCCTCCGGCCGCTCGGCCACGCTCTGCGCCGGGGCCTGGCCGGGAGCCTGCTCGACGGCCTGGTCCGGCACCTGGCCGGGAGCACGCTCGACGCCCTGCGCCGGAGCCTGGTCGGGAGCGTGCGCCGAGGTCTGGACGGGAGCACGCTCGACGCCCTGCGCCGGAGCCTGGTCGGGAGGCTGCTCCACGGCGGCACCGGAGCGCCCGGGCAGCGAGGCCAGGTGATGCCGGTGGGCCTGCGGGAAGCCGCCGCCCAGGTGTGAACGCGGCAGCGGCCGCCGCGGCCGGTGCCGCAGCCGCGCAGCCGCCGCCCTGGACGCGCTCGGCTCGGCACTCGGCTCGGCACTCGTCCCGGCCCCCGGCGAGGACAGCCCCTCCGGCGAAGACCGCCCCTCCGGCGAAAACAGGGTCACCGGCAAGGGCAACGCCGCCGGCGAGGGCAGCGCCACCGCCGCCGAGGCGGCGGCCAGCGGGAGGGTGAGCCCCAGCACGGCCGCCGCGATCAGCCGCTGCGCGCGGCCCGGTGAGCGGCGGGAAGTACGACGGTGATGCGGCGCCGCGGGCAGCGGCCCAAGGGGTGCGTGCAGTGATGCGGCCACGGTCGGAATCCTTCCGACGGCCGACGGCGCCCGGAGGCGGGATCGGCGGCGGGACTGCTCCGGACCAGGCTCGCACGCTCCGGCCCGTACGGCATTTCGGGCGATTTACCCCCGGTTCCGTTACCGACCCGCCGCCGGCTTCCCGGCGCTCAGGCCCGCAGCACGACCTTCCCGACCTGCTCCCCGCGCTCCAGCACCCGGTGCGCCTCGGCCACGTCGGCCAGCGGCATCACCCGGTCCACCACCGGCTTCACCACCCCGGACTCGACCAGCGGCCACACGTGCTCCCGCACCGCCGCCACGATCGCCGCCTTCTCCGCCAGCGGCCGTCCGCGCAGGTTGGTGGCGATCACCGCCCCGCGCTTGCGCAGCAGCGCGTTGAGGTCGAGCTCGCCCTTCACCCCGCCCTGGAGTCCGATGATCACCAGCCGCCCGTTGACCGCCAGCGCGTCCACGTTCCGCTGGAGGTACCTGGCACCCATGATGTCCAGGATCACGTCCGCCCCGGTCCCGCCGGTGGCCTCCCGGAGCGCCTCGACGAAGTCCTGCTCGCGGTAGTCGATCAGGATGTCCGCGCCCAGCTCGGCGCACCGCGCCAGCTTCTCCGGGCTGCCCGCGGTGACCGCGACCCGGGCGCCGACCGCCTTGGCGAGCTGGATCGCCAGGGTCCCGATCCCGCTCGCGCCGCCGTGCAGCAGCACCGTCTCGCCGGGCCGCAGGTGCGCGGTGAGGAAGACGTTGGACCACACCGTGCAGGCGACCTCGGGCAGCGCCGCAGCCTGCTCGACGGACAGCCCCTTGGGCAGCGGCAGCAGCTGACCGGTCGGCACCGCGACCCGCTGCGCGTAGCCGCCGCCGGCCAGCAGCGCGCACACCTCGTCGCCGACCGCCCAGCCGGACACCCCGGGCCCGAGCGCGACGATCCGCCCGGCGCACTCCAGCCCCGGGTAGGGCGAGGCGCCGGGCGGTGGGTTGTAGGAGCCCTGCCGCTGGAGCAGGTCGGCACGGTTGACGGCGGTGGCCGCCACCTCGACCAGGACTTCGCCCTCGGCGGGCACCGGGTCGGGCACCTCGGCCCAGACCAGTGCCTCGGGACCGCCGGGTACGGGAATCGTCATCGCATACATGCCCCGAACCTACTGCGGGCCGGGGCGGTTCCACGGCGTGGCTCAGCCGGTCGGCGCGACTCCGCTGGACTTGATGACGATCACCCGGTCGGTGAGCTGGAGCACGGCGGCCTCCGGCTCGGTGTAGTTGAGCACCCGTCGGCCCCGGACCACCGCGACCACCAGGTCCGCGCACTCGCGCGGGCTGTGCCCGGCCTCGGCCCGGGTGACCGGGCGCTCCACCACGTCCAGCCCTTTGCCGTACGTCAGCAGGTCCTCCATCACCGCCCCGGCGTGCGGGCTGAGCATCGACAGCCCGAGCAGCCGCCCGGCCGAACTGGAGCTGGTCACCACGACGTCGGCACCGCTCTGGCGCAGCAGCGGAGCGTTCTCGTCCTCCCGGACGGCGGCGACCACGGTGGCGGACTTGTTCAGCTGGCGGGCCGTCAGCGTGATCAGCACGGCGGTGTCGTCCCGCTCCGGTGCGACCACCACCCGCGCGGCGGTGGGCAGCGCGGCGCGCACCAGGGTGTCGGTGCGGGTGGCGTCGCCGACCACCCCGACCAGGCCGTGCTGGGCGGCGTGGTCGATCACCTTGCGCTGCGGGTCGACGACGACGATCTCCTCCTTCTTCACCCCCTGTCCGAGCAGGGTGTCGACGGCGCTGCGGCCCTTCGTCCCGTAGCCGATGACGACGGTGTGCTCGCGCACGGTGGACCTCCAGCGGTTCAACCGCCATTGCAGGCGGGTCCGTTCGGTGAGCACCTCCAGGGTGGTGCCGACCAGGATGATCAGGAACACCACGCGCAGCGGGGTGATCACGAAGATGTTGGTGAGCCGGGCGCTGTCGCTGTACGGGGTGATGTCGCCGTACCCGGTGGTGGAGAGCGTCACCGTGGCGTAGTACGCCGCGTCCAGGAAGCTGAGCCCATCGCCGGCGTTGTCGTTGTAGCCGGCCCGGTCGAAGTAGACGATGAACGTGGTGGCGACCAGTACGGCGAGCGCCAGCAGCAGCCGGGAGCCGACCTGCCGGACGGCGGGCGCGGCCCGGCGGGCGGGCAGCACGATCCCGGCGTCCGCCCACGGCTCGGTGCCGGGTGCCGGGTTGCGTCGCAGGCGGCTCATGCGCCCACCTCTCCCCCGGCGTCCGGACCGGGGTGCCCCCACCGTTCGGCAGCCGCTTCGCCGCACGCGCACCTCGTGATGGTTCTCCCCCGGCCTCCGGCCGTGGGGACCCCTGTGCCTCGCTCGCTCACGGCACCTCCAGGAGTTCGACCGTCTCGCCCGCCGCCGCCCCGCCGGGCGGCACCACGGCCAGCGCCTCGGCCCGGGCGAGCCCGCGCAGCATCGCCGGTCCGTCGAAGGCCAGCGGCAGGACGCCCTCGGCGGTCCGCCGGACCGGCTGGAGCCGGGTGTCCGTCGGGTGCCCGGGCAGCACCGTCGCGGCGGGGGCGAGGACGGGGGCGCCGACGGTCCGTCCGCTGCGGGCGTGCAGCAGCGGCAGGACGAGGGTGACCATCGCGGCGACGGCGGCCAGCGGATTGCCCGGCAGGCCCACCAGGTGGCGGCCGCCGGGGAGTTCGGCCAGCAGCATGGGGTGCCCCGGCCGGGCGGCGACGCCGTCCACCAGCAGCCGGGCACCGGCCTCGGCGAGCGCCCGGTGCAGGAAGTCGACCGGCCCGGCGGCCGTTCCGCCGGTGGTGACCACGAGATCGGCGGCGGAGTGCCGCAGCGCGGCCAGGAGCAGATCGAAGTCGTCCCGGACGTACCGGACTTCGGCCGGATCGGCACCGGCGGCCCGCAGCCAGGGCGGCAGCAGCGGACCGAGCGCGTCCCGGACCAGGCCCGGCCCGGGCACCCCGGAGATGAGCAACTCGTCGCCAAGAATGAGCAGTTGGACTTTCGGACGGCGGTGGACCGGCAGCCGGTCGTGGCCACAGGCGGCGGCCAGGCCGAGCACGGCCGGCCCGACCGGCGTGCCGGACGGCAGCAACTCCTCACCCCGGCGGCACTCCTGGCCGCGCGGGCGGACGTCCTGGCCGGTGGTCAGCGGCTGCGGGCCGCGGTCGTACAGCAGCGCGCCGTCCGTCCGACCGTGCTCACGGCGCAGTACGGCGGTGGCGCCGGCCGGCAGCTGGGCGCCGGTGGCGATCTCCACGGCGGTGCCGTCGGCCAGCGGTGCCGGCTCGGCCCCTCCGGCCAGCACCCGGCCGGCGACCCGCCACGGGCCGGGACCGGCGACCGCCCAGCCGTCCATCGCGGAGGTGTCGAAGGCGGGCAGGTCGGTCAGCGCGCCGAGCGGCTCGGCGAGGGTGCGGCCCAGCGCCTCGGCCAGCGGGACTCCGACCCCGGGCAACGGGCTCAGCCCGGCCCGGCGCGCGGTCTCGCGGGCCCGGGGCCAGCTCAGCACGTCGGGGGCGGTGGACGGTGCGGCCACGGTGGTCCGTCCGACCGTGCTCACGACTCGCCCGGCCGGTCGGCGGCGCCCCAGCCCTCGGCGAGGGCCTCGGTCCGCCGGGACGCCTCGGCGACGGCCTCCGCGCCGCCGCCCCGCTGGGCGGCCGCGTAGCCGATCAGGAAGGCGGTCAGCGGCGCGGCCGGCCGGGCCACTCCGTGCGCGACCACCCGGGCCGTGTCGAGCAGACCACGGACGTCCACGTCCAGGTCGATGCCCAGGTCGGCCTTGACCTCGGCGATCCAGTCATCCAGCGTGCGCTCCATGCGCCCATGCTGCCCGATCGGCGGATTCCCCGAGGTGTTCGCCCCGTGTGCGGGGCACGTCGTTTCGATCACACCCCGGTGCCGGCGTCGGCGGGGTTCGGCTCCGGTCGCGCTCGCGGGCCCGCTCCAGGTCCTCCCAGGTGTCGCAGTCGTGGGCGGCGTTGTCGGTGTCGGCCACCCGTATCCCGCTCAGCCCGCCGAGGAAGCGCCGCAGCGACTGGCCGGCCGGGTCGCCGAGGGCGGCCAGCGCGTCGCGCAGCGCCGCGGTCCGGTAGGCGGCGGCGAGCGGCTGGTCGCGGCCGCCCGCGTCCACCAGCACGGCGGCGTCCCCGTTCGCCCCGGCCCCGTCGAGGGCGGTGACCAGCCGCTCCACCGTCCGCCCGTCCAGGAACGGCAGGTCGGCGGCGAGCAGCAGCACGGTGTCCGCGGTGACCAGGTCGAGCCCGGCCGCGACGGCGGCGACCGGCCCGCCACCGGGCGGCTGCTCCCTGGTCCAGCGGACTCCGGCCCGCGCGGTCGGCCGGGCCGGGCCGACCACGACGGTGGTGCGGGCGCCGGCGCAGGCGGCGAGCACCCGGTCGAGCAGGGTGGCCTCGCCCACCGTCAGGCCCGGCTTGTCGGCCCCGCCGAGGCGCCGGGCGGTCCCGCCCGCCGGGACGATCACGTCGTACGGCGTCATGCGGCCAGTATCCGCCCTACTCCGCCGCGGTCCCGCCGTTCTCCGTGGGCTCCGGACCCGCCTCGGCCCCGGACCCGGCGGCCTCGGCCGCACGGGCGGTGTTGGCCGCCGCGCCCAGCTCCAGGAAGGACGGCAGGGTGAGCTCCCCGTACCGCTCGTTCATCGCCGTGACCAGCGCCTCCGGGTCGTCCGGGTGCGCGGCCAGCAGCCGGTCGAAGTCCTGGAGGTACTCGCCGGTGAAGGCCAGCACCCGGGCCGCGTCGTCGCCCTGGTCCGGGGCCCGGTGGCCGGCGATCACCCGGTCCGCGCCGAGGTCGGCGATCCGGCCGAGGTTGTGGCCCCAGGTGGTGCGCTGGGCCGGGGTGGTGTCGGCGGTCCAGGGGTGGGTGCCGTTGTGGACGAAGTCCCCGGCGATCACGGTGCGGATGCTCGGCACGTGGACGACCGTGGAGTCCCCGCAGTCGGCCTGGCCGAGCAGCAGCACCGGGATCACCTGGCGGTCGAGCATCAGCGGCTGCGGCAGCAGCGGGGCGGGGATCAGCGGGTGGTCCGGGATGTCGTCGCCGTACACCGGCTTCCACTGCGCGACCTTGGCGGCGACGGTGCGCCGGATGCCGTCGACCACGGCCGGGGCGGCCAGCAGCTGCGCGTCGGGGAAGAGCCGCAGCACCTCCTCGGCGCCGAAGTAGTGGTCCGGGTGCTGATGGGTGACCACGACGGCGAGCAGCCGCCTGCCCTTGCCCGCGACCCACTCGGCCAGCTCGCGCCCGGCGCTGCGGGTCAGCTGGGCGTCCACCAGGATCGCGGTCCGCTCGCCGAGGATCAGTGTGGAGGTGGCGAAGAAGGCCGACTCGGGGCCGGTGAAGACGGCGACCTCCAGCGGCCGGGCGGGCCGCTCCGCCCCGGGGAGCTCGATGGGCTGGGTGTCCGCGGGCTCGCCGCCGGCGCTCTCCTCGGGCGGGGACGACGTCACGGGCTGCTCCCTCTGGTCGGCGGACGGGTTCCCGGCGCGGACCCTCCCCGCGCGGTCGGTTCTCCTGCGCCCTACAGCATGGGAGCACTGCTGCCCGATTCCGCGGAAGGCGCGCCCGGTGCGGCACGCCTTCCGCGTCACGTCACACCGCGGCCCGGGCGGCGAGCTCCTTGGCCCGGCGGGCGGCCTGCTCCAGGGCCCGGGCCTTGGACTCGGCGGCGTTCGGGATGAAGTCGGCCATCGCCGGGACGGCCGGCGCCAGGGTGAACTCCGGGACGATGAAGTCGACCTCCAGCCCAAGCATCCCGGTCAGCACCTTCTCCAGGTACGTGGTGACGAACTCGTAGGGCTCGCGCGGGGCGCCGGGCGCGTACGAGCCGCCGCGGGCGGCGACCACGGTGGCCGGGGTGCCCTTGGCGGACGGCTGCTCGCCGGCGGTGCGGCCCATCAGGATCACCTGGTCCAGCCAGGCCTTGAGGGTCGACGGGATCGTGAAGTTGTACATCGGGCTGCCGATCAGCACGGCGTCGGCCCGCTCCAGCTCGCCCATCAGCTCGTCGCGCAGCGCGAAGGCGGCGGACTGCTCGGCGCTGTGGGCCTCGGCCGGGGCGAACCCGGCGCTGATGCCGTGCACGTCCAGGTGCGGCAGCGGATCGGCGGCGAGGTCCCGGTAGATCACCGTGCCCTCGGGGTGCTCGGCCTCCCAGGCGGCCCGGAAGGCGGCCGTGACCTCGCGGGAGACGGAGCCGTCGGTGACCGCGGAGGAGTCGATGTGCAGGAGCGTGGGCATGGCGGGGCCTCCAGAGAATAAGTAGCTGCTGATTTCGTTGCAGCTGAAAGTACAGTAGCAGCTTACTTTTCTACAGTTGCTAGTGACGGGTCGAGTACGCTGGATCCCATGGCCCAGCACGAGGTAGTGACCGACGGCGTCCCGCCCACACCCGCCGCGTGCGACGCAGGTGCCCAGAACGCCTGCCAGAACACCGACCTGGCCCTGGGCCGGGTGTTCACCCTGCTCGGCAAGCGCTGGACCGGAATGCTGCTGGGCGTGCTCAACAACGGCGGCCAGGCCTACTTCTCCGAGCTGCGCCGCGCCGTCCCCGGCATCAGCGAGCGGATGCTCTCCGACCGGCTGACCGAACTGGCCGAGGCCGGACTGGTGGTCCGCGAGGTCGACGCCGGCCCGCCCCTGCGGGTCAGCTACCGGCTCACCGAAGGCGGCGTCGCGCTCAAGCCCGCGCTGCACGAACTGGCCGTCTGGGCCGACCGCTACCTGCCGGAGAGCGCCCTCAGGAGCGGCGGCTGCTGACCCGCGCCTGACCGCCCCCGGACATGCGCAAGGGCCCGCCTGCTGTCACCAGCAGACGGGCCCTTCACCCGAGCGGAGTCCTCAGCGCTTCCGCGCGCCGCGCAGCCGGGCCAGGCGGTCGGTGACACCCCAGGTGGTCACCCGCCACAGTGCCTCGACGACGATGTTGCGGCTCATCTTGGACGCCCCGAGCTCGCGCTCGACGAAGGTGATCGGCACCTCGGCGACCTTGAACCCGGCCTTCACCGTGCGCCAGGCCAGGTCGACCTGGAAGCAGTACCCGGCCGAGGCGACCTCGTCCATGCCCAGGCCCAGCAGGGTCTCCTTGCGGAACGCCCGGTAGCCGCCGGTGACGTCCCGGATCGGCACGCCCAGCATCAGCCGCGAGTAGGTCGAACCGCCGCGCGAGAGCAGCAGCCGCGACTTCGGCCAGTTCACCACCCGGCCGCCCGGCACCCAGCGCGAGCCCAGCACCAGGTCGGCGCCGCGCAGCGCGCCCAGCAGCCGGTCCAGCTCCTCGGGCTGGTGCGAGCCGTCCGCGTCCATCTCGACCAGGACGTCGTAGCCGTTGTCGATGCCCCAGCGGAAGCCCGCGAGGTAGGCGGCGCCCAGGCCCTCCTTGCCCTTGCGGTGCATCACGTGGACGTGCTGGTCCTCGACGGCCAGCTTGTCGGCCAGCTCGCCGGTGCCGTCGGGGCTGTTGTCGTCGGCGACCAGGACGTGCGCCTCGGGCACGGCGGCGCGGACCCGGCCGACGATCCGCTCGACGTTCTCCGCCTCGTTGTAGGTCGGGATGATCACCAGGACCTTGCCGAGATCAGCAAAACTCTGCTGGTTCACGGTCACGTACAAACCTCTCGGCCGATGGCGGGGGGTCTCGGAACACCGGCGCCCGCACTCTGGAACGCGGCTCCGCCGGCAACCCGCCGGGGAGGACCTCGGTGGCGAACTGCGCGCAGGGCGGAGGCTACTGCGTCCAGGCATTCTACTACCGCGCCCGGGAACCACCGGTTCGACCGTGGCACTCCCACCCGGTGCCCGCCGTTTCCCCGTGGGTGACACCGTTCGGCTAGGGTCGTTCCCTTGCCCACGCCCGCACCGCCGGGCCCGCCCCGGCGATCCGGCACACCCGCCCAGACAGCGAAGGAGTAGGACCGCGCGCATGGACAGGCTCCTCAACACCGTCCGCCCGTACGCCTGGGGGTCGCTCACCGCCCTGCCCGAACTGCTCGGGCAGCAGCCGACCGGTGAGCCGCAGGCCGAGCTGTGGATGGGCGCCCACCCCGGCGACCCGTCCCGCGCCGACCGCGGCGACGGCCCGCGCCCGCTGGACGAGCTGATCGCGGCCGACCCCGAGGGCGAGCTGGGCGCCGCGAGCACGGCCCGGTTCGGCCCGACCCTGCCGTTCCTCTTCAAGGTCCTGGCCGCGGGCACCCCGCTGTCGATCCAGGCCCACCCCACGATCGAGCAGGCCCGCGCCGGCTTCGCCGCCGAGAACGCCCTCGGGATCCCGCTGAACGCCCCCGAGCGCAGCTACCGCGACGCCAACCACAAGCCCGAAATGGTCTGCGCACTGGGCGACTTCGAGGGCCTGTGCGGCTTCCGCGGGGCCGGCGAGGCGGCCGAGCTGATGGCCCGGCTCTCGGTGAACGGCCTGGAGCCGCTGATCGACCTGCTGTGCGTCGAGGACGAGGCCGAGGCGCTGCGCGGCACCCTGGCCGCCATCCTCACCATGGACGACGAGACGGCCGCGAAGACCGTCCGGGAAACGGCCGAGACGCTGGCGGAGTACGACACCGGCGATCCGGACTGGTACTACGCCCCGTACGCCCGGATCGCGAAGGACTTCCCGGACGACCGCGGCCTGATCGCCGGCATGCTGCTCAACCACGTCCGGCTGCGGGCCGGCGAGGCGCTCTACCTGGGCGCCGGGGTGCCGCACGCCTACCTGTCCGGCATCTGCGTCGAGCTTCAGGCCAACTCCGACAATGTGCTGCGGGCCGGCCTCACCCCGAAGCACATCGACGTGCCGGAGCTGCTGAAGGTCGTGGTCTTCGAGGCCGGCGCCCCCGAGGTGCTGGCCCCCGTCCTGGTCGAGGCCACCCCGGGCGAGGAGCTCTACCCCGTCCCGATCGACGAGTTCCGGCTCTCCCGCTTCACGCTGGACGGCGTCGAGCGCGCGATCGACGGCCGCACCCCGCAGATCCTGCTCTGCACCGAGGGCGCGGCCCGCCTCACCGGGGCGGACGGCACCGTCCTGGAACTCGCCCGCGGCCAGTCCGCCTTCCTCCCCGCCACCGGCACCCCGGCCCGCCTCTCCGGCGCCGGTACCACGCTCTTCCGCGCCACCGTCACCGTCTGACCGCCCCGTGGGGGATGACCCGGGCTTCCTCAGTCCCGGGTCATGTCGACGAAGCGCGAGTAGTGGCCCTGGAAGGCCACCGTGATGGTCGCGGTCGGACCGTTACGGTGCTTGGCGACGATCAGGTCGGCCTCGCCCGCCCGCGGGGACTCCTTCTCGTAGGCGTCCTCGCGGTGCAGCAGGATGACCATGTCGGCGTCCTGCTCGATCGAGCCGGACTCGCGGAGGTCCGAGACCATCGGCCGCTTGTCGGTGCGCTGTTCGGGGCCACGGTTCAGCTGGGACAGCGCGATGACCGGGACTTCCAGTTCCTTGGCCAGCAGCTTGAGGTTACGGGACATGTCCGAGACCTCCTGCTGACGGTTCTCGGCCCGCCGGGAGCCACCGGACTGCATCAGCTGGAGGTAGTCGATGACGATCAGCTTGATGTCGTTGCGCTGCTTCAGCCGGCGGCACTTGGCGCGGATCTCCATCATCGACAGGTTCGGCGAGTCGTCGATGAACAGCGGTGCCTCGCTGACGTCGGGCATCCGGCGGGCGACCCGGGTCCAGTCGTCGTCCGTCATGTTCCCGGAGCGCATGTGGTGCAGCGCCACCCGGGCCTCGGCGGAGAGCAGGCGCATGGCGATCTCGTTGCGGCCCATTTCGAGCGAGAAGATCACGCTCGGCAGCTTGTGGTGGATCGAGCAGGCGCGCGCGAAGTCCAGCGCGAGGGTCGAGTTGTGTGTGGGGACCATCGACCGGGTTGCCAGGTACAGGTGCTCCGGGTTGTCGACCTGGACGCAGCGGACCGGGACGGAGTCGATCTCGCGAGCGGCAACGATGAACCGCTGCCCGAGCCTCGGGGTGGCCGGACGCCGGCGGGCCTCGTGCATCGTCCGCTTCCGTTCCAGCCCGAACACCTCGTCGGACGGCGTGAACGTGATGACGTACAGGGTCGAGGACTCCTCCGATCGCCCCTCGACCCGCTTGGTGGTCATGCCGCAGCGGTAGCCGAGGCCGACGATGAGCTCGTGGAAGCCCTCGGCCAGAGCCCGGTTGGTCACCGCGAACTGCACCGATCCGGTGTTCGTGACGGTCCCGTCGGTGTCGAGCAGCCCCGCCAGGAGCGCCCGGCGCTGACCGACCGAGCCGCGCAGGTACGCCTCGGGGATGTGCTTGTTCCCGAGGACGCCCAGCTCGCGCAGGACCACCAGCAGGCTTCCGTGCTTCCTGGTGCACGCGTGGCAACGGGGCTCGGAGAACGGGGAGGAGCACTCGGTTCCGCAGTCCACGCAGATGGTGGGCGCAACGGGCGCCGAGACGAAGCGGGCCTTGCCGCCACAGGACTTCCCACAGGTCCGCACGTGGGCGAGCGCGGGCACGAAGACCTTGCCGCAGACGACACAGGCCCGCTCGAAGCGCTCGGGCTCCGCCACGGCGAACCTGAGCGCGTAGCTCAACGAGGCTCCCACGGGGACCACCTCGAAGCCCTCCCCCGCGATGCGCCGGACGATTTCCGGGTCCGCCGAGGTGATCCTCGCGGCGTCGCTGTGGCCGTCACCCAGCCAGGCGCCGAGCGTGTACGGCGGAACGGGGAGGTCCCGGTCAGGAAGGTCGAGCGGCGCCGTGTTCCGCACCGAGTGGTTGTTCCGCTGGTCGGCGGTGTCGCACCGCAGCGTCGCGGCGATCTCCTTGGTCGTCCTGACCTCACCGGCGCGGCCCGACCCGCGCGTGGCGCGGGTCTCGGTCAGCCACTGGTGATCCGCGTCGGCGATCACGGAGGTGCCGTCATCGAACAGGAGCTCGAAGCACGACCGCCCGGTCATGACTTCGGTGGTGGCCACCACGCGCGTCGGCTTCCCGTCTGCGTCGAGGAGGTGGTCGCCCTTGCGCACCTCGCCCATGGTCGTCCACCCGCTCGGGGTCGGCAGCGGGGTGTCGAGGGCCAGAGCCTTGCCCATCGCGGGGCGGGCCGCGATGACGATCATCTGGCCCGGGTGCAGCCCGTTGGTGAGCTGGTCGAAGTCGGCGAAGCCGGTCGGCACGCCGGACATCTGGCCCTGCCGGGAGCCGATCGCCTCGATCTCGTCGAGGGCGCCCTCCATGATGTCGGCGAGCGGCGCGTAGTCCTCGTTGGTGCGCTGCTCGGTGACGGCGTAGATCTGCGCCTGGGCGGCGTTGACGATCTCGTCCACGTCGCCCTCGGCCGCGTAGCCCATGCCGGCGATCCGGGTGCCGGCCTCGACCAGCCGGCGCAGGACGGCGCGCTCGTTGACGATCTGGGCGTAGTACTCGGCGTTGGCCGCGGTCGGGACGGAGTTGACCAGGGTGTGCAGGTAGGAGGCGCCGCCGACGCGCTGGAGCTCGCCGCGCTTGGTCAGCTCGCCGGCCACGGTGATCGGGTCGGCCGGCTCGCCGCGGGCGTAGAGGTCGAGGATCGCGCCGTGGATCATCTCGTGCGCGGGCCGGTAGTAGTCGGCCGGCTTGAGCACCTCCACCACGTCCGCGATGGCGTCCTTGGAGAGCAGCATGCCGCCGAGGACGGACTTCTCGGCGTCCAGGTCCTGCGGCGGAACACGCTCGAAGCCCTCCGCCCCGCCGCCGTCGCCCTCGTCCCGGCGCTGCCAGCCGCCCTCCGGCCGCCCGCCCTTGCCACCCTTCTGGAAACCGCCCTTGCCGCCCTGCTGGAACCCGTCGCGGCCACCGCCCTGACGCCCCTCGCCGCGGCCGCGCGAGACCGGAAGCCGGTCACCGGGGCCGTCCGGGAAGGGTGCGTCGTCGAAGGCGCCGGCCGGGAAGGGGTCCTCGGCGGTCTGCCAGTCATCCTCCGGCGGCGGGGCGTCGTGGTCGTCGTACTGGGGGCCGGTCACGCGTGTTCCCCGATCAGCGAGTGGTGCGAAGTTGGAGCGGGCTTGCCGGTGGCTGGGTGGAGCGGATCCGCCCCTCTTTGTACGCCACGGCTCCGACAAATCGGACGCCGGAGCGGTGCGAGTGTCGGGCGGAGGGCCCACGCTAAGGCGCCGGGCACCGTTGCGCCAAGGCGGTTATCCACAGGGGGTGTGGATGAACGGCCCCGTCCTGTGGAGAACTGCCGCAAAGCTGTGGACACCCCTGTGGACGTCCCTGTGGATAACCGGACGATCGATCCACTGTCAACCTGCTGACCTGGGATTACCTCTTCCCGGGCCTGTGCATGAGAAATTCTTCACACACCTCCGAATGGCTGTGGGCACAGAGCGGACGAACCATGTCGCTCAGGATGACGAGTAATGGCCACGAGCCACTTACATCCATTACCTGTGGATGAGTAGCCTGGAGCCCATGACCGCCTCGCCCCCGACCCCCGCTCCGGCCGCCCCGCGACGCCGGCACGACCGGGAGATCCTCGCCCTGGCCGTCCCGGCCTTCGGCGCACTCGTCGCCGAACCGCTCTTCCTGATGGCCGACTCGGCGATCGTCGGCCACCTCGGCACCCCCCAGCTGGCCGGGGTGGGCGTCGCCTCCGCGGCGCTCTCCACCGCGACCGGTGTGTTCGTCTTCCTGGCCTACGCCACCACCGCGGCGGTCGCCCGCCGGATCGGCGCCGGGGACCGCCGGGGCGCCGTGCAGCAGGGCATCGACGGCATCTGGCTCGCCCTGGGCCTGGCCGTCCCGGTGGTCCTCCTCACCCTGCTGCTGGCCCCCTGGGCGGCCGACGCGCTCGGTGCCTCGGCGACCGCCGCACCGCATGCAGTGACGTATCTGCGGATCAGCTCCCTGGGCATCCCGGCGATGCTCATGGTGCTGGCCGCCACCGGGGTGCTGCGCGGGCTCCAGGACACCCGCACCCCGCTGGTGGTGGCCGTCGCGGGCTTCGCCGCCAACATCGGCCTGAACGCCGGTCTGGTGTACGGCGCCGGGCTCGGGGTGGCCGGCTCGGCCTGGGGCACCGTGCTCGCGCAGACCGGGATGGCCACCGCCTACCTGGTCGTGGTGGTCCGCGGCGCCCGCCGGGAGCGGGCCTCGCTGCGTCCGGACGCGGCGGGCATCCGGGCCAGTGCCAGGGCCGGCGGCCCGCTGCTGATCCGGACGATCAGCCTGCGCGCGGTGCTGATGACCGCCACCGCGGTGGCCGCCCGGCTCGGCGACGACCAGGTGGCCGCCCACCAGATCACCATGACGCTGTTCAACTTCCTGGCCTTCGCGCTGGACGCCATCGCGATCGCCGGCCAGGCCATCATCGGCCGCTACCTGGGCGCCTCGGACGCCTCCGGCGCCCGGGCCGCCACCCGGCGGATGGTCGAGTGGGGCATCGTCTCCGGGCTGGTGCTCGGCCTGCTGGTGGTGGTCTCCCGCCCGCTGTACGTCCCGCTGTTCACGCCCGATCCGGCCGTCCGGGCCCAGCTGGACACCGCCCTGCTGCTGCTCGCGCTCACCCAGCCGGTGGCCGGCCTGGTCTTCGTGCTGGACGGCGTGCTGATGGGCGCCGGGGACGGCCCCTACCTGGCCTGGGCCGGGCTCGCGACCCTGGCGGTGTTCGTCCCGGTGGCCCTGGCGGTGCCGGCCACCGGCACCGGACTGGCCGGGCTCTGGTGGGCGATGAACCTGTTCATGCTGCTGCGGGCCGGCTTCCTGGCCTGGCGCGCCCGCGGCGGCAGGTGGCTGGTCACCGGAGCGGTGCGCGGCTAGGGCCGGACCGGACCGGAAAAGACCGAGGGCCGGACTCCCGGAGGAGTCCGGCCCTCGGGCCTTCGCTACGGAGCTCAGGCAGCCACGACGGCGACGTCGAGGTTGGCCACGACGTCCGAGTGCAGCTTGACCGAGACCTTGTGGGAGCCCACGGTCTTGATCGGCGAGGCGATCGCGACGGCGCGCTTGTCCACCGCCGGGCCGCCGGCGGCCTTGATGGCCTCGACGACGTCGGACTGGGTCACCGAGCCGAACAGGCGGCCGGCCTCGCCCGAGCGGACGGCCAGCTTGACCTGGACGCCCTCGAGCTGACCCTTGACCTCGTTGGCGGCCTCGAGGGTCTGGATCTCGTGGATCTTGCGGGCGCGACGGATGGCGTCGACGTCCTTCTGACCACCCTTGGTCCAGCGGATGGCGTAGCCACGCGGAACCAGGTAGTTGCGGGCGTAGCCGTCCTTGACCTCGACGACCTCGCCGGCGGAGCCGAGACCCGGCACCTCGTGCGTGAGGATGATCTTCATTACTCGGTCACCCTCTCTTAGCGCGCGGTGCTGGTGTAGGGCAGCAGCGCCATCTCACGGCTGTTCTTCACGGCCGTGGCGACGTCACGCTGGTGCTGGGTGCAGTTGCCGGTCACCCGACGGGCACGGATCTTGCCGCGGTCGGAGATGTACTTCCGCAGCAGGTTCGTGTCCTTGTAGTCAACGTAGTTGACCTTGTCCTTGCAGAAGACGCAAACCTTCTTCTTCGGCTTGCGAGCAGGCGGCTTCGCCATTGTGTGCTCCATTTGGGGTTCACGGCCCGGCAAGCGTCCGAGGACGCCGGCGGCCGGGCCGCACGAAATCTGTCAGCTCTTAGAACGGGGGCTCTTCCGAGTAGCCGCCACCACCGGACGGGGCACCCCAGCCGCCGCCCTGGTTGCCACCGGACGGGGCGCTGGAGGCCCAGGGGTCGTCGGAGGGGCCGGACTGGCCGCCGCCGGAGTTTCCACCCCAGCCGCTGCCGCCCTGCTGGCCGCCACCGCCGCCGCCCCAGCCGCCACCGCCCTGGCCGCCACCCTGCTGGCCGCCGAAGCCGCCACCGGGGCCGCCGGACCGGTTGGCCCGGGTGACCTTGGCGGTCGCCGAGCGCAGGCTCGGGCCGACCTCGTCGACCTCGACCTCGAAGACCGTCCGCTTCTCGCCTTCCTTGGTCTCGTAAGACCGCTGGCGCAGTCGGCCCTGCACGATGACGCGCATGCCGCGCTGCAGCGACTCGGCCACGTTCTCCGCCGGCTGCCGCCAGACGTTGCACGTGAGGAAGAGGCTCTCGCCGTCCTTCCACTCGTTCGTCTGACGGTCGAAGGTGCGGGGGGTGGACGCGATGCGGAACTTCGCGACCGCCGCACCCGACGGGGTGAAGCGCAGCTCGGGGTCGTCGACGAGATTGCCGACGAGGGTGATGACGGTCTCGCCTGCCATGGTGGTGATGACCTCTCGGGAAGATGTCCGTTCACCGCTGTTTCACGTGAAACAGCGGACGCGAGCTACCCGAGACCCGAAGGCCTCAGAGGTGGCTCAGTGGGTGTCCGGGCGCAGGACCTTGGTCCGCAGAACCGACTCGCTCAGGCCCAGCTGGCGGTCGAGCTCCTTGACGACCTCAGGCGTGGCCTTGAGGTCGATGACCGAGTAGATGCCCTCGGACTGCTTGTTGATCTCGTAAGCCAGACGGCGGCGACCCCAGGTGTCGACCTTCTCCACCTTGCCGCCGGCGTTGCGGACGACAGCGAGGAAGCTCTCGATCAGGGGGGAGACAGCGCGCTCCTCGACCGAGGGGTCGAGGATGACCATCAGCTCGTAGTGACGCATGAGTAACCCACCTCCTTTGGACTCAGCGGCCACGGTCTCTCCGTGGCAGGAGGGTTGTGCGTAGCGTCGGCACCGGAGCAGTGACGACTCCGGCCCACCGTAACGGGAGGGTCGGACAGTCGGCCCCCGCTCCACCCGAAAGAGGGTGTCGCCCGGAAGAGGGCGCAAGGGGGCACAACTACACCAGTGCAGACGGCACAGCCTACCTGCACCCGGACGGCCGAACAAAACGCATAGGGGTTGTGAGAGCGACCCAACCCCCGCAATCTGGACGGAACGGGATTCCTGCCCGTTCGTCTCCACGCCAGGAGGTGGGACCCATGGCCCAATCCGTCCATCGCATGCCCGCGCTCACGCTGAACACCGACGGCCACCCGCACCCGCGCGAGAACACCCTGGTGGGCATCACCGCTCTCCTCGGCGTGATCGCCTTCACCACCTCGTTCTTCCACAACCTGCACCTGCTGACCTCGTGGACCGGCCTGTTCGGCATCATCACGGGTCTGTGGGGCATGTTCGTCTCGGTCACCACCGCCGAGCGCTTCGTCCTGATGATCACGCTCGGCGCCTCCGCGCTCGGCTTCTACCTCGGCATCGCCCGCGGCGGTCTCTGGGGCTGAACCGCCCCGCGCCCGACCCGCTGGGACCGAGCCCACAGGGCCCGCCCGGAACCCTCGTCGCCCCCGTCGCGTATCTGCAGAGGAGACAGGTACCCGACGGGGGCGCCGTCGTGCCCGCCGCGACGGGCGCCCGAGCCCCGGACGATAAGGTCAGCCCGAGAACCTGGGGCCACCGCAGCCCGACCGACGAGGAGCACCGAGCAATGAGCCTGCGCCTGAGGACGATCACCCGCGAGGAGCACCTCGCCTTCATCAGGAGCCGCGCCTCGGCCAGCCACATGCAGGTGCCGTCGTGGGGTGACGTGAAGGCCGAGTGGCGGTCCGAGTCGATCGGCTGGTTCGACGAGGCCGACCAGCTCGTCGGCGCCGGCCTGGTCCTCTACCGCCAGCTCCCGAAGCTCAAGCGCTACCTCGCCTACCTGCCCGAGGGCCCGGTCATCGACTGGTTCGACCGCGACCTCGACCGCTGGCTCTCCCCGATGCTGGCGCACCTCAAGTCGCAGGGCGCGTTCTCGGTGAAGATGGGCCCGCCGGTGGTCATCCGCCGCTGGAACGCCCCCACCATCAAGGAGGCCATCGCCGCCAAGCAGGCCAAGCGGCTGCGCGACGTCGAGGCCGACTGGTACGAGGCCCGCGCCTTCGAGGTGGCCGACCGGCTGCGCAAGGCCGGCTGGCTCCAGGGCGAGGACGGCGGCGCCGGCTTCGGTGACGTCCAGCCCCGCTACGTCTTCCAGGTTCCGCTGGCCAACCGCTCGCTGGACGACATCCAGAAGGGCTTCAACCAGCTCTGGCGCCGCAACATCAAGAAGGCCGAGAAGAGCGGCGTCGAGGTGGTCCAGGGCGGCTACGACGACCTGCCGATCTTCCACCAGCTCTACCTGGTCACCGCCGAGCGCGACAAGTTCACCCCGCGCCCGCTGGCCTACTTCCAGCGGATGTGGAAGGCCCTCGTGTCCGAGGACCCGAACCGCATGCGGCTCTACATCGCCTACCACGAGGGCGAGCCGCTGGCCGCCACCACGATGCTGGTGGTCGGCGAGCACGTCTGGTACTCCTACGGCGCCTCGGCCAACCACAAGCGCGAGGTCAAGCCGTCCAACGCCATCCAGTGGCGGATGATGCGCGACTCCTACGCCCTCGGCGGCGGCGTGTACGACCTGCGCGGCATCAGTGACACCCTGGACGAGGACGACCACCTGTTCGGTCTGATCCAGTTCAAGGTCGGCACCGGCGGCCAGGCGGCCGAGTACCTCGGCGAGTGGGACTTCCCGCTCAACAAGCTGCTGCACAAGGCCCTCGACCTCTACATGTCCCGCCGCTGAGGAGGCTGACCCGATGACGCTGTCGCTCTACCTCGACACCGAACGCTGGCGCACCCACCAGCGCTCCGTCCTCGCCGAGTTCCCCGGCCTGGTGCCGGTCGCCAAGGGGAACGGCTACGGCCTGGGCAACCACCGGCTGGCCGAGGAGGCGACGCTGCTGGGCACCGGGGTGCTCGCCGTCGGTACCGCGTACGAGGCGGCCGACGCCGCCGAGTGGTACGGCGGCGAGCTGCTGGTGCTCACCCCGTACCGGGTCGGCGAGGAGGTGCTCCCGCTGCCGCACGCCCGGGTGATCCGGACGGTGGCCAGTGTGGACGCGCTGCGTACGCTGCACGGCGCCCGGGTGGTGCTGGAGTGCATGACCACCATGCGCCGGCACGGCGTGAGCGCGGCCGACCTGCGCACGGTCGCCGCCGACCTGGAGGGCGTCGCCTTCGAGGGCCTGGCGCTGCACCTGCCGATGGACCGGCCGGACGGCTCCAGCCCGGTCGAGGAGGTCGCGTACTGGGTGGACACCGCAGTGGCGGCCGGCATCCCAGTGCACACCGTGTTCGTCAGCCACCTCGGCGCGGCCGGCATGGACCAGCTGGCCCAGCGCTACCCGCAGACGGTCTTCCGGGCCCGGATCGGCACCCGGCTCTGGCTGGGCGACCACGCCGCGCTGGAGGTCCGGGCCACCGTCCTGGACGTCACCCCGGTGCAGAAGGGCGACCGCTACGGCTACCGCCAGCACCCGGCGCCCACCGACGGCCACATCCTGGTGGTCGCCGGCGGCACCGCGCACGGCATCGGCCTGGAGGCGCCCAAGTACCTCCAGAGCATGGGGGCGCGGGCCAAGGGCATCGCCCGGGCCGGCCTGGCGACGGTCAACAAGACCAAGTCGCCGTTCCACTGGGCCGGCAAGCAGCTGTGGTTCGCCGAGCCGCCGCACATGCAGGTCTCGCTGCTGTTCCTGGACGGGGAGACCAAGCCCCCGGCGATCGGCGAGGAACTCGGTCTCCAGGTCCGGCACACCACCACGCACTTCGACCGCGTGGTGGACCGCTGAGCCGCTAGGGTCCGTCTTCAAACCCCCGTCGTCCGCCCGGAGGGCGGGGTTTGAAGACGGGCCCTAGGGCTTCTCGGCCGGCTCCGGCAGTCCGGGCTCGGTGAGCCACTGCTCGGGGCCGGCCGGCGCGTATCCGGCGTAGGTCTCCTCCTCGCGCAGCCGGCGGGCGGTGCCCAGCACGAACACGTCCGGGGCGTGGTCCAGGACCCCGCCGGAGGGGTCGTCGCTGCCGTCCCAGCGGACCGGGTCGCGGTCCGGGTGGAGGACGTCGCGGACCACCAGGGCGACCAGGTAGAGCGTGCCCAGCAGGTGCAGCCCGATCGCGAAGTGGTACCAGCCCTCGCCGATCCCGTGCTGCTTGGAGCCGGTGACCAGGCCCAGGTGGGACCAGATGCCCAAGGTGTAGAGCACCTCGCAGGCCTGCCAGACCAGGAAGTCCCGCCAGCGCGGCCGGGCCAGCACCGCGAGCGGCAGCAGCCAGAGCGCGTACTGCGGCGAGTACACCTTGTTGACCAGCACGAACAGCGCGACCACCAGGAAGGCCAGCTGGGCGAGGCGCGGCCGGCGCGGGGCCGAGAAGCCGAGCCACGCTATGGCCAGGCAGCCCAGCACCATCAGCACGCCGATGTAGACGTCGAGGTCGGCCAGCCCGGCGCCGCGGCGCTGCATCAGGACCAGCCAGAACGAGCCGTAGTCCTCGCCGCGGTGCTTGCTGAACACGTAGAACGTCGACCAGCCCCGCCAGTTGGCCAGCATGATCGGCAGGTTGACCACCAGCCACGAGCCGACCGCACCGCCCAGCAGCAGCCGGAACTCGCGCCACCGGCCGGCCCGCCAGCAGAGCACCAGCAGCGGGCCGAGCAGCAGCAGCGGATAGAGCTTGGCCGCGGTGGCCAGGCCGATGAAGACGCCGGCCCAGCCCGGCCGGGCGCCCGCCCACCAGGCCATCGCCACGGCGGCCAGGGCGACCGCGAGCAGGTCCCAGTTGACGGTGCCGTTGAGCAGCAGGACGGGGGCGAGCGCGAACAGCAGCGCGTCCCACGGACGGCGCCGGTGGGTGCGCGAGAGCGCCACGACGGCGACCACCGCGCAGGCCATCAGCATCCCGGCGTTGATCGCCCAGAACCACTGCTCCTGGCTCTGCTGGTCCCCGCCGCCGGGCGTCAGCCAGGCCGCGACCTGCATGAACAGGCCGGTGAGCACCGGGTACTCCAGGTACTGGAGGTCCCCCGAGGAGCCCGGGATGCGATCCACGTACGGGTGCAGCCCGGCCGCGAAGCCGCGCCCGGAGAACAGGTGCGGGATGTCGCTGTAGCAGGCGTGGATGTACTGCGGCGAGCCCGGCTGGAACCAGGCCTGCTCGTAGCAGGGCAGCTTCTGCACCATGCCGAGCACCGACACCACGATCACCGCGAGCGCCAGGAAGCGGGCCGGGATCCACCAGGAGACGCCGAGCAGCGCCCGGCGGCCCGGGGGCCCGCCGAACACCTCGCTGCCGGCCGCCGCCACCGGGTCCTCGTCGGCCGGGACGACCACGGTGTTGGCCGGCGGCGCGGCCGTGGCGACGGCTGCCGGGTGGGGCCCTGCGGCGGCGCCGGACCCGACCGGGCCGGCGGTTTCGTCACGATCGCTCGACGTCATGCCGGACATCCTGCCGCACCGGTCCCGCCAGGACGAGGAGGACCCCGCAACGGTCTGCGCCCCTGCGCGGCGGGCGGCCCGCCGAACACGACGAAACGGCCGTGACGCGGACGGCGGCGGTCCGGGCGCGAACGGGGGCGGCGACGGAAACGGCGGTGGCGGCCCTCCGAGGAGGACCGCCACCGCCGTTCCGGGTTCCGCCGGGCTACTGCCCGGGAGGCATGCCCTGCTGGCCGCCGGCGTTGCCCGTCGTCGGCTTGCCACCGCCGCCACCGACGCCACCGGCGCCACCGCCGCCCGGCTTGCCGCCCCCGCCGCCACCGTTGCCCGGCGACGTGGTGTCCGTCGGCGCCGTCGGCTGCGTCGGACAGTTGATCAGCGGCAGACAGGTGTTGCCCGGGTGCGGGTTCCTGCTGTTCGACGGGCTCGGCTGGTCACCGGGGCAGTCGACACCGGGTACGCAGGTCTGGGTGGGCTGCGGCTGCGCCGGCGGCTGCGGCGCCTGCGACTGGGGCGCCTGGGCCGACGGGCTGTCGGTCGTGCTCGGGGCCGTCGTCGCGGTGGCCGTGGACGGCGCGCCGGAGGAGTCCACCTCGGTACCGACCGGCTGCGGGGTCGGGAAGTCCATCTTCTTCTCGTTGGCCAGCGCGGCCTTCATGTACCGGGTGAAGACGTCGGTCGGGATGTCACCACCGTGGATGGACTCCTTGCCGCCGGTGCCGTTGAGTGACTGCCGCTCGTGCTTGGCCGGGTCCTCGCGCCACATCGCCACGCTGGTCACCAGCTGCGGGGTGTAGCCCACCCACCAGGCCGACTTGTTCTGGTCGGTGGTACCGGTCTTGCCGGCCACCGGGCGGCCCAGGTCCTTGGTCTTCTTACCGGTACCGTTCGCCGCCACGTTCACCAGCACGTCGGTGACGTTGTCGGCGACGGCCGGCTCCAGCGCGACCTTGAGGTCCTTCTTGCCGAAGCCCGGGCGCTCCACGCCGCTCACCTCGACCTTGGTGACCGAGTACGGCTCGGCCTCCTTGCCGCTGGCCGCCAGGGTGCCGTAGGCGGTGGCCATCCGGATCGGGCTGATGGTGGAGGTGCCGAGCGGGAAGGTCGCCGTCTTCGGGTCGGCGAGGCTGTCCTTCTTGACGCCCATCTGCACCGCTATGTCGGCCACGTTCTGGCCGCCGACGTCCTGGTTGAGCTGGACGAAGGGCACGTTGTACGAGTACTGCATGGCCATCCGCAGCGAGACGTAGCCGCGCTTGCCGGAGTCCTCGTTCTTCTGCCGGTACGGCTTGCCGTCGTCGCCGATCACCAGCGAGCCGTCCGGCTTGCGGATCTCGGACATGTCGTCGGCGAGGTAGCGGCTGTCGGCGTTGATCCGCTTCGGCTTGCCCTTGTCGTCCTTCGCGGTCTGCACGCCGGTCTGCATCGCGGTGGCCAGCACGAAGGGCTTGAAGGTCGAGCCGACCTGGACGCCGGTGGCGTCGGCGTTGTTGTCGAAGTGGCCGTTCTCCACGCCGTCGCCGCCGTAGAGGGCGACGATCGCGCCGTCGCCGGGGCGGATGCTGGCGGAGCCGAACTGGATGTTGGTGTCGTTGTCCGGCCGCTTCTGCGGGTTGAGGTTCTCCGCCTTGACGGCGTCGACGGCGCTCTTCAGCGCGTCGACCTTGTCCTTCTCGAAGGTGGTGTAGATCTTCAGGCCGCCGCGGTCGATCATCTGCGGGGTGATCGTCTTGTCGGTGGCCATCACGTACTTGTTGGCGGTGTCGACCAGGTAGCTGATCTCACCGTTCATGTTGGAGCTGGGCTTCTGCGGGATCGGGTCCGGGAAGGTGGCGCACTTGGCGCGCTCCTCCGGCGTGATGGCCTTGGTGTCCACCATCTGGTCCAGGATCCAGTTCCACCGGCCCTGGGCCCGTTCCTTGTTGGCCGGGTTGGTGGGGTCGTAGTACGTCGCGCCCTTGAGCAGACCGGCCAGCATGGCGCTCTGGCAGACGTTGAGGTCCTTGGCGTTCACCCCGTAGTACGCCTCGGCGGCCGCCTGGGCACCGTTCGCACCGCGGCCGAACCAGCTGGTGTTCAGGTAGCCGGTGAGGATCTCGTCCTTCTCCTTGTCCTGGTTGATCTTCAGCGTGATGAAGAACTCCCTCACCTTGCGGCTGAGGGTCTGTTCCTGGCTCAGGTAGGCGTTCTTCACGTACTGCTGGGTGATGGTCGAGGCGCCCTGGGTCTCACCTCCCTTCGCCATGTTCCAGACGGCGCGGAGCATGCCCTTGGGGTCGATGCCGCTGTCGGTCTTGAAGCTCTTGTTCTCCGCGGCGATGACGGCGTTCTGGAGGTTGGGGCTGATGTCCTTGAGCTCGACGATCTGACGGTTGGTCTGGCCCTTGCGGGTCATCTCCGTGTTGTCGGCCCAGTAGTAGATCGTGTTCTGGTTGTTCACCAGCTTGTTCAGCTCAGGGACCTCGGTGGTCTGGTACAGGTAGAACACCAGGCCCACGAAGCAGCCGAAGACCAGCAGGAAGCCGCTCAGCCACTGCTTCCAGGACGGCAGCCAGCGCCGGACGCCGGTCTTGCCGAACCGCGGGTAGTCGATGAAGCGCTTCTTGCCGGGGCCGGCGGCCGCGGCTGCGGAGGCCGCGGCGGCATCGCGCCGGCCGCCCCCCTTGCCCTTCTTCTGGGCAGCCTTGCGCATCTCCGCACGGGTCATCCGGGGCTGCTGCGCGGTCTCCCTGACCCCCGGGGGTCGTCGTCGGCCGACGCCGTCCGAGCGCAGCTCGTCGGGCCCCGGCCCACCTCCTCGACGGCCGCCGCCACCCGGGGGCTGCTGCCCGTCACCGCCCGGGTCGGGCGTCCTTCGCCGTCGCTCGCTCATCTTCCAGCCACTCCTCGCCAGGCGTTTCCAGCCTGAAGGCAGGGTTCACGTCCGATGCCCGCAAACCGCCCTGATCACGGAGGTGGTCCTCGTGCACACGCGACAGCGTACGCAGCGCGGAAATACAACTAATCGGACATCAGTTGCCAATGCCCGCAAAACGGCGGCAGATCATTACACGCCCGTTGCCAACCCCACCCGCGCGTCGGCTTGTGATCACATTCACGCGTGCCCCCCTTGCCCGTTCCGGGGGCCGGGTTTACTGTTCTCGATATATCGAGCCGATACATCGAAGCGGAATACCGCCGGATGCAGCGGCCGGGCGGACGCCGAGAGGGAGGAGGACGACGGCAGTGGGCAGACGCTCAGGAGTGCTGGAGTTCGCCGTCCTCGGACTGCTCCATGACGCCCCGATGCACGGCTACGAGCTGCGCAAGCGGCTGAACATCCTGCTCGGAACGTTCCGGGCGCTCTCCTACGGGACGCTCTACCCCTGCCTGAAGAACCTGGTCGCCCAGGGCTTCCTGGTCGAGGACAACCCGGACGTCGAGTACGTCCCGGCCACCGCGCTCAACGGCAAGCGGTCCAAGATCGTCTACCGGCTCTCCGCCGAGGGGAAGCAGCGCTTCGAGGAGCTGCTCGCCGACTCCGGCCCGGACGCCTGGGAGGACGAGCACTTCGGCGTGCACTTCGCGTTCTTCGGCCAGACCGACCGCGCCGTGCGGATGCGCGTACTGGAGGGACGCCGCAGCCGGCTGGAGGAGCGGCTGGAGCGGATGCGCAACTCGCTGGCCCGCGCCCGCGAGCGGTTCGACGACTACACCGTCGAGCTCCAGCGGCACGGGCTGGAGTCGGTGGAGCGCGAGGTCCGCTGGCTCAACGAGCTGATCGAGACCGAGCGGTCCAACCGCACCGGCCGGACCGGCCCCGACACCGGCGGCACCGCCGCCGACCCCCGCAAGACTTCGGACGGCCGTGGCCAGGAGGGCGGGTCCCCGGACCCGTCCGGGCCACCGTACGACCGCCCGGGGCGCTCCGCCCAGGAGCGCTGACACCGCGCCAGCCCTGCGCCGCGCGGCAGGATTGGGCGCCTCGCGCCCGTACATGCAGTCATCGAAGAAGCAGGACGAGTTCCGCCGACCCCGGCGGTCCTCATGAGATCACAGGGAGCAACCGGAATGGGTTCGGTTCGCGTAGCCATCGTGGGCGTGGGCAACTGCGCCGCGTCGCTGGTGCAGGGTGTCGAGTACTACAAGGACGCCGACCCGGCCGGCAAGGTCCCCGGGCTGATGCACGTCCAGTTCGGTGACTACCACGTCCGTGACGTGGAGTTCGTCGCCGCCTTCGACGTCGACGCCAAGAAGGTCGGCTTCGACCTGGCCGACGCCATCGGCAACAGCGAGAACAACACCATCAAGATCTGCGACGTGCCGCCGACCGGCGTGACCGTCCAGCGCGGCCACACCCTCGACGGCCTGGGCAAGTACTACCTGGAGACCATCGAGGAGTCGGACGAGGCGCCGGTCGACGTCGTCCAGGTCCTCAAGGACCAGCAGGTCGACGTCCTGGTCTGCTACCTGCCCGTCGGTTCCGAGGACGCGGCCAAGTTCTACGCCCAGTGCGCCATCGACGCCAAGGTCGCCTTCGTGAACGCCCTGCCGGTGTTCATCGCGGGCACCAAGGAGTGGGCCGACAAGTTCACCGAGGCCGGCGTGCCGATCGTCGGTGACGACATCAAGTCCCAGGTCGGCGCGACCATCACGCACCGCGTGATGGCCAAGCTCTTCGAGGACCGCGGCGTCATCCTCGAGCGCACCATGCAGCTGAACGTCGGCGGCAACATGGACTTCAAGAACATGCTCGAGCGCGAGCGCCTGGAGTCCAAGAAGATCTCCAAGACCCAGGCCGTCACCTCGCAGATCCGCGACCGCGAGCTGGGCGCCAAGAACGTCCACATCGGCCCCTCGGACTACGTGGCCTGGCTGGACGACCGCAAGTGGGCCTACGTCCGCCTGGAGGGTCGCGCGTTCGGTGACGTCCCGCTGAACCTGGAGTACAAGCTCGAGGTCTGGGACTCCCCGAACTCCGCCGGTGTCATCATCGACGCCGTGCGCGCCGCGAAGATCGCCAAGGACCGCGGCATCGGCGGCCCGATCCTGTCGGCCTCCTCGTACTTCATGAAGTCCCCGCCGGTCCAGTACTTCGACGACGAGGCCAAGGAGAACGTCGAGAAGTTCATCCGCGGCGAGGTCGAGCGCTGAGCGGCTGACCGCCCGTAGCTCGTCGGAAGGGCCCACGGTCTTCGGATCGTGGGCCCTTCACGTTTTCGCGGCCGATGTTTCACGTGAAACGGCGGCCGGTTCCATGGCACTCTGGGCGGGTGGCGATCACCGAGAACGGCAGCACCCACCAGTCCGCGCACAGCGCCACGCTCGTCGTCCTGTTGAAGGGCCGTGACTTCCGGCGGCTGCTGACCGCCCGGGTGCTCTCCCAGCTCTCGGACGGCGTCTTCCAGGTCTCGCTCGCCGCGTACGTGGTCTTCTCCCCCGAGAAGCAGTCCTCCCCCGCCGACATCGCCTCGGTGCTGGCCGTGATGCTGCTGCCGTTCTCGGTGATCGGCCCGTTCGCCGGTGTGCTGCTGGACCGCTGGCGCCGCCGCCAGGTGCTCTACTTCGGCAACCTGGCCCGCTTCGGGCTGGGCCTGGGCACCGGCACGCTGCTGCTGGCGGAGGCGCCGACCTGGCTGTTCTTCGCCTCGGCCCTGCTGGTCACCGCGCTCAACCGGTTCATCCTGGCCGGCCTGTCCGCGGCCCTGCCCCGGGTGGTGGAGCAGGAACAGCTGGTCACCGCCAACGCCCTCTCCCCCACCCTCGGAACGGTCGCCGCCGCCTCGGGCGGGCTCATCGGCTTCCTGCTGCACCAGCTGATGGTCCCCGGGCCGAAGGCCGACGCCGCCCTGGTCGCGGTGGCCGCACTGCTCTACCTGTCCGCCGCGCTGGCCGCACGGCGGATGGACCGCGACCTGCTCGGCCCGGAGCAGCACGAGGACCGGCCCGGGATCGGCCAGGCGCTGGTCCGGGCCGCCGTCGAACTCGGTGCCGCGGTGCGCCACCTGGTCCGGGACTGCCGGCCCGCCGTGCACGCGCTGGCCGCCGTCACCGCGGCCCGGTTCTGCTACGGCGTGCTGATCGTGGTCGTGGTGATGCTCGCCCGGTACACCTTCAACGACCCGACCGACAGCGCGGCCGGGCTGGTCACCCTCGGCCAGGCGGTCGGTCTGTCCGCCGCCGGGTTCTTCGTCGCCGCGCTGGTCAGCCCCTGGTGCACCCGCAGGCTGGGCCTGGCCGGGTGGATGACGGCCTGCCTGGTCGCCCCGGTGGTCTTCGTCCCCGCCCTGGGGCTGAGCTTCACGCTGGTGCCCTGCCTGCTCGCCGCCCTGCTGCTCGGAGTGGTCACCCAGGGCACCAAGATCTGCGCCGACACGGTGGTGCAGGAGTCGGTCGAGGACGATTACCGCGGCCGGGTCTTCGCCATCTACGACGTACTGTTCAACGTCGCCTTCGTGGCCGCCGCCCTGGTCACCGCGCTGGTGCTGCCGCTGTCCGGCCGCTCGGTCCCGGTGGTGCTCGGGCTCGCCGGGGTGTACGCCCTGACGGCGGTCCTCTACCTGCGCGCCGCCCGCCGGAACCCGCTCCCCCGGTGACCAGGACTCCTGGGCCCCTCGGGGGTTCGGGGCCGATGGCGTCCGATCGACTCGCTAAGGTACTCGAGCCTGTCGTAACGACAGAACTCTTTCTCGGGGGACGATCTGATGAGCACACCGCCCAATCCGTACCGACCGCCCTCGCCGGCTCCGGTCGGCCCGCCCGTCCCCCCGCCGTACGGGGCACCCGTCCCCCCGCCGTACGGGGCACCCGCTCCTCCGCCGGCCCCGCCCGGCTACGGACCGCCGCCGGCCTACGGGCAGCCCGCGCCACCGGCCCCGCCCGGCTACGGACCGCCGCCGGCCTACGGGCAGCAGTCCTACGGCCAACAGCCGTACGGGCAGCAACCGTACGGGCAGCAACCGCCCCCCGGGCCGTACGGACAGCCGGGTCCCGGGCCGTACGGACAGCCGGGTCCCGGGCCGTACGGACAGCCGGGTCCCGGGCCGTACGGACAGCCGAGTCCCGGGCCGTACGGACAGCCGCAGCCCGCCCCGACGACGCCGACCGCGCCGGCCGCCAGGCGCGGCATCCGGTCCAAGCTGCGGATCGTCGGGGTGGTCGGCGGCTGCGTGGCGCTGGCGGTGGGCTACTTCGTGGCCGGGCCGAGCGTCAGCAGCGCCAAGCCCGGCGACTGCGTGCGGGCGAGCGGCTCCCGCGACGTCGAGATCGTCAAGTGCACTGATTCCAAAGCGAATTACCGCGTGCTGTCGAAGTTCGAGGGCACCACGGACGTGACCCGCTGCAACCAGACGCCGCAGACCACGAGCACGGTCTCGGGCCAGAGCGGCCGCCGCTGGAACAAGAAGCGGTACGTGCTCTGCCTCGGCTCGCTGACACCCGCCATCACCGGCGTCCCGCCGGTGAAGAAGTCCTGAACCCTTCCGCTTCTTCTCCTTTCCGGGGGACCTCCTTGTCCGCTCCGCCTCCGCCTCCGCCCCAGATGCCGTACGGCCCGCCACCGGGCGACGGCAACCCGTACGCCTCCGGCGGCTCCTACGGCGCCCCGCCCCCACCGCCGGCCCCGCCCGGGTACGGCTACCCGAGCGCACCGCCGCCGCCCGACCAGCCGTACGGCGTCCAGCCCCCGCCGGGCGGTTACGGCTACGGGTACCCGCCGCCGCCCCCGATGGACGGGACCACCTGCCGGTTCTGCGGCGGCTACCCGGCGGTGAACGCCACCGTCCGCGGCCACCAGGGCCTGATCATCGCCTACCGGATGCTGCGGATGACCGGCCCGTTCTGCCGCACCTGCGGCACCGCGACGGTGCGCGACATGTCGGCCCGGACGCTGGTCCAGGGCTGGTGGAGCCTGCTGTCCTGGCTGCTGACCCCGATCACGCTGCTGCTGAACCTCGGCCCGCACAACAAGTTCAAGCAGCTGCCGCCGCCCGTCCCGGGCAGCCACGGCCCGCAGCTGAACCCGGGCGTCCCGCTGACCCGCCGGCCGCACACCGCGATGCTGCTGGTGCCCGTCTCGCTGGCGGTCACCCTGACCCTGCTCCTCACCGGGGTGATCGGCCAGAAGCCCGACGACCCGCACACGGTCGTCGACCCCCTGCCGAGCCCGAGCCGGTACACCATCCCGCCGCCGCTGCCCAGCCCCACCTTCACCCTGCCGCCCTACACCCCGCCGCCGCTGCCCACCCCGACGTACACCCTGCCGTCCTACACCCCGCCGGCCGCCGACCCGGCCGACGCCGCCAAGGCCGGAGACTGCCTGCACAACGACGGAACCGACACCGAGCCGAAGATGACCGTGCTGCCCTGCACGGACACCAAGGCCCAGTACAAGGTGATCTACAAGTACACCGGCACGTCCGACAAGGAGTCCTGCAGCAAGCAGCCGAAGACGACCAGCACGTACTGGGTCAAGCACCCCCTCCTTCCGTCCCTCGACTACGTCCTGTGCCTGAAGGCGGTCGGTTGAGGAACGCGAAGAGGGGGTGGCCCGAGTCCGGGCCACCCCCTCTTCGCGTTCCTCAGCCCTGCGGCTGCCCGGCCCACCAGGCCCGCAGCGCCGCGACCGCCTCGTCGTGCTCCATCGGGCCGTGCTCCAGCCGGAGTTCGAGCATGTGCTTGTACGCCTTGCCGACCTGCGGGCCGGGCTTGAGGCCGAGCAGCTCCATGATCTGGTTGCCGTCCAGCGCCGGGCGGATGGCGTCCAGTTCCTCCTGCGCCTTCAGCTCGCCGATCCGGACCTCCAGACCGTCGTAGGTGCGGGAGAGCGCGGCCGCCTTCTTCTTGTTGCGGGTGGTGCAGTCGGAGCGGGTCAGCTTGTGCAGGCGCTCCAGCAGCGGCCCGGCGTCGGAGACGTAGCGGCGCACCGCGGAGTCGGTCCACTCGCCGCCGCCGTAACCGTGGAAGCGCAGGTGCAGCTCGACCAGGCGCGAGACGTCCTCGGTGAGCTCCTTGGAGTACTTGAGCTCGCGCATCCGCTTGCGGGTCATCTTGGCGCCGACCACCTCGTGGTGGTGGAAGGAGACCCGGCCGTCCGACTCGAAGCGGCGGGTGCGCGGCTTGCCGATGTCGTGCAGCAGCGAGGCCAGCCGCAGGCTGAGGTCCGGACCGTCCTGCTCCAGGTCGATGGCCTGCTCCAGAACGGTCAGCGAGTGCTCGTAGACGTCCTTGTGCCGGTGGTGCTCGTCCCGCTCCAGCCGCAGTGCGGGCAGCTCGGGCAGCACGTACCCGGCCAGGCCGGTGTCGACCAGCAGCCGCAGGCCCTTCACCGGGTGCTTGGCCAGCAGCAGCTTGTTCAGCTCGGCCTGGACCCGCTCGGCGGAGACGATGGTGATCCGCTCGGCCATCGCGGTCATCGCGGCGACCACCTCGGGCACCGGGTCGAAGTCCAGCTGGGCGGCGAAGCGGGCGGCCCGCATCATCCGCAGCGGGTCGTCGGAGAAGGACTCCTCGGGGGTGGCGGGGGTGCGCAGCACCCGGGCCTCCAGGTCCTCCAGGCCGTGGTGCGGGTCGACGAAGCCGCGGCCGGGCAGGTCGACGGCCATCGCGTTGACCGTGAAGTCCCGGCGGACCAGGTCCTCCTCGATGGTGTCGCCGTAGCTGACCTCGGGCTTGCGCGAGGTGCGGTCGTACGCCTCGGAGCGGTAGGTGGTGATCTCGATCAGGAAGGAGCCCTCGGGGGTGTCCTTGCGGGCGCCGACCGTGCCGAAGGCGATGCCGACGTCCCAGACCGCGTCCGCCCAGCCCTTGACCAGCTTGAGCACCTGCTGCGGACGGGCGTCGGTGGTGAAGTCCAGGTCGTTGCCGAGCCGGCCGAGCAGCGCGTCCCGGACGGACCCGCCGACCAGCGCCAGCCGGTGACCGGCCGCCTGGAACCGGCGGGCGATCTCGTCGGCGACCGGCGACACCCGCAGCAGCTCTTGGAGGCCGAGGGTCTGGGCCTCGCTCAGGCCTGGTACGACCTGGACGGCGGTGCTGGAACGGTCGGTGCGCGCGGTGGGCTCATTGGCAGTGGACACGGCTCACAAGGGTACGTGCCCCGACAGGTCAACCGCCCGCGCGTTCTGGGCGTCTCACCCCACAGCCCGCAACACTGCACCGCGGGCCGCATCGTTACCATGCCGGTGGACGAGTCTCGGGCACCGGACAGGGGATGCGGTGCCGCGTGCCGCCACCACCCGCGGAATCCCCGCGGCAGCGGTGCGGCGACGGCGTCGGGCGAAGAGTTCCAAAAGAGTCAAGCGAAGACCGTCGGGCGGACCGCGCCGGACGGACAGCATCAGCAGCGAACGATCGAGAACGGCGAGGGCGAAGCGAGTGAGTGAGCCGGCACGGCACTCGGGCCTGGGGGCGCACCGACAGCCTGGACGGGCCGAGCGCCCCGCCGAGGGACGTCATCCGGCCCGCCGGGTGCGCCGTGCGGGCCTGCGGGCCGCCGCCGCCTGTGCGGCCGTCCTGACCCTGTTCACGGCCGTCCCGGCCGGTGCGCTGCCCACCGGCGGCAACGTCCGCCCGGCCGCCGACTCCTCCGTCACGGCCGAGTACCCGGTGGTGGTGACCATCGACGTGCTGAGCCCCCAGGTGGCCACCCCGAACGGCATCGTGACGATCACCGGGCACGTCACCAACGAGGGCAGGTCGGCGGTCAAGGGGGCCCACGCGGCCGTCCGCAAGCCGAACACCGGCAAGCCGCTGGACCGGCGCAGTGATCTGGCCAACGTGGCCGACCGCTCCACGCCGGACGGCAAGGACGGCGTGGAGCTGGACAGCCCGCAGTACGCCCTGCCGGAGCTGAACCCGGGGCAGAGCCAGGCGTACACCCTGAGCGTCGCGGTGAGCGACCTCGGATTCTCCACGAGCGGCGCGTACGAGCTGGCGGTGGACGCCTGGGGCGCGACCGCCGACAACCCGCGCGACCGTGCCCTGGGCATCGCCCGGACCTTCCTGCCGTACAACCCGGGCGGCGCCGAGGCGCAGCCGACGAAGGTCACCACGATCTGGCCGCTGGTGCACCCGCCGGTGATGGCCGCCCAGACCGTCGCCGACAACGACCAGACCGTCTCGGTGCTGCGCGACGACAGCCTGGCCACCGAGTTCGCCCCGGGCGGCCGGCTGTACGAGCTGGTCGACACCGGCGCCAAGCTGAACGGGCTGACCTGGGTGATCGACCCGGATCTGCTGGACGCCGCGCTCGCGATGACCAAGACCTACCGGGTGCAGAAGCCGGGCACCGAGGAGTCGGGCAAGTCGGCCAAGGACGACAACACCGTCCAGCTCCCCCCCTCGGCCGCCGCCGTCGCCTGGCTGGACAAGCTGCGGGCCGCCGTCGCCAAGCCGGGCAGCCAGGTGGTCTCGCTGCCGTACGCCGACCCGGACCTCGCCTCGATCGCGCACAACGGCTCCGACCTGACCGGAGTGACCACCGCGCTGAGCAAGGCGACCACGGCCGGCCGGCTGACCGTCGAGGGCCGGCTCTCCGTGGACACCCGCTCGGACGTCGCCTGGCCGTTCCAGGGCTACCTCGACCAGCAGATCGCGGCCCTCGCCCAGCAGTCGGGCAGCGGGCTGCTGCTGGTCAACGGCGGCAGCATGCCGGAGCCGGACTCGCTCAACTACACCCCGACCGCCGTCCGCCCGATCGGCAACGGGCAGAACGCCGTGGTGGCCGACGAGACCGTGTCCGCGCTCTTCGACAAGGACCTGAGCAGCCCGCAGGCGCAGACCGAGGCCACCCAGCGCTTCCTCGCCGAGACCTTCGCGATCACCCACGAGCAGCCGCAGAACCAGCGCGGGCTGCTGGTCATGCCGCCGCGCGAGCTGAGCGCCGCCGGCGCCAAGGCACTGGCGACCGCCCTCCAGACGGCGGACGGCAAGTGGATCTCCTCGGTCAAGCTGGACGCGGTGGCCCAGTCCGCGCCCGACCCGAAGGCCAACACCGCCGTCCCGGCGCCCACCGACTACCCGACCCAGGCCCGGGCCTCGGAGCTGCCCGCGGCCGACCTGAGCCGCACCGACGACATCCAGCACGACCTCGACACCCTGATGCGGGTGCTCACCCTGCCGCAGCGGGTGCGCGGCCCGTTCAGCGCCGCGATGGTCCGCTCGCTGTCCACCGAGTGGCGCAGCCAGCCACCGGCCGGGAGCGCCTACCGCACCGGCGTCACGGAGTACCTGAAGGAGCTGACCAAAGCCGTCCAGGTGCCGAAGAAGAACGTGGTCACCCTGGCCGGTGACACCGGTCTGCTCCAGGTCAGCGTCCGCAACGACCTGACCCAGACGGTCACCAACCTCAAGCTGGTGCTCACCTCGGCCCAGCCGAACCGGCTGCGGGTGAGCAAGGAGGAGGAGCTGGTCCTCCCGCCCTCGCAGAGCGTGACCCTGCGCTTCAACGCCGAGGCGCACAACAACGGGCCGGTCGCGATGACCGCCCAGCTGTGGACCACCGGCCCCGACTCGCGGCCGTACGGCGAGGCCCAGAAGTTCACGGTGGACGTCACCTCGGTGACCAACGGTGTGCTGTACGTCTTCGCGGGCGCCGGCGTCCTGCTGCTGCTGGCCGCGCTGCGCTTCGTGCGCCAGCGCAAGCGGCGCGGCGGGCAGCCGCACGAGGACGGCGACCAGCCGGTCGGGGACGCCCCGGCGGCGGGCGGCGCCACGGCTGCCGGGCCCGCTCCGCAGCCGCCGGCGGAGGGCGCGGCGGAGGGCGCGGCGAAGGAGTCCACCGCGGATTCCGCCGGGGCCCCGACAGCGGACGGGACCGGCGGGACGGACGACACCCCTGGTGACGGTCCTGCGCAGACACCGCGTGGCAGCAGCCCGGATGGCCGGGATCGGGCCGCCAGTGATGAGAAGGTTGGTCCTTGATACCGCCGACCCCCTGCACCGCCGGGCCGGCCTCCCCCACGACAGCGAAGAGGTGACATGACCGGGCGCAGCGAGGAGAGGCCGCCGGGCCGCGGTGAGAGCCGGCCGGGCGCCGAGTCGCCGTCCGGCGACTGGTACGTGGCCGACACCTACGCCCAGGACCCGTACGCGGCGGACGCCTACGGGCACCCGCAGAACGGTCAGGACCCGTACGGCCTGCAGGCCGGTCGGCCTGCCGCGCCCCAGCCGCCGGCCGCCGCGTACGACGTGCCGCCGCAGCTGCCGCCGCAGGTCGGCGGCTACCCGACGCCGGTGCCGCCGACCCCCTACCAGGCCCCGGAGCAGTTCTCGGCCCCGGTGCCGCCGGTGCAGCCCGGCTGGGACACCCCGGTGCAGCCCGCCTGGCAGCAGGATCCGGCCCCGGCGCAGGCCGGCGGCCACTGGGGCGGCGCCGAGCAGCCCCGGCCGCAGTGGGAGCCGGGCCCGGCGCACTCCGCCTGGGACACCGAGACCACCGAGTACGTCGGGGTGGAGGCGCTGTTCGGCGGCCACCCGGCTCAGGCCGCGGCCCAGCCGCCGGTCCCGCAGCCCGCCCCGGCCCCCCAGCCGGCCGCCCCTGCGGCCGGCCACGCGCCGTATCCGCCGATGGGCGGCTACCCGGTGCAGCCGCAGCACGGCGGCGCTCCGGGCGGGCAGCACCACTTCGTGCCGCCGATCGAGTTCGACCCGCCGCTCTCCGAGCAGGAGGCCACCATGCAGGTGGCCGCCGTCGCGGTGCCCCCGGCGGTCGAGCCGTCGGCGGACGTCATCGCCGAGGAACAGGCGCCCGCACCCGCCGCCGAGCCCGCCAAGGCGGCCGGCGGCGGCAAGGTCTCCAGCCTGCTGAACTCCAGCGCGATCATGGCGGCCGGCACGCTGGTCTCCCGGGGCACCGGCTTCGTCCGGACCATGGTGATCACCGCGGCCATCGGCGTCGGCGTGATGGGCGACTCGTACAACGCGGCGAACACCCTGCCGACCCTGCTGTACATCCTGATCGGCGGCGGCGCGCTGAACGCGGTCTTCGTGCCGCAGCTGGTGCGCAGCATGAAGAACGACGAGGACGGCGGCACCGCGTACGCCAGCCGACTGCTCACCCTGGTGATGGTCGGGCTCGGCGGCGTGGTCTTCCTGGCGGTGCTCGGGGCACCCGTGCTGGTGCAGCTGATCGCGCACCCGATGATGGCCAACCCGGAGCGCGCCGACACCACGGTGGCGATGGCCCGCTACTGCCTGCCGACCATCTTCTTCATGGGCATCCACGTGGTCATGGGCCAGATCCTGAACGCCCGTGGCCGCTTCGGCGCGATGATGTGGACCCCGGTCCTGAACAACATCGTGGTGATCTTCACCTTCTCCGCCTACATCTGGGTCTACGGCGGGTTCGGCACCACCCACGTCACCCCGGAGGGCGTCTCCCCCGAGGGCGTGCGGCTGCTCGGTCTCGGCACCCTGGTCGGTCTGGTCGTCCAGTCGCTGGCGATGATCCCGTACCTGCGGGCCGCGGAGTTCCGCTACCGGCCCCGCTTCGACTGGCGCGGCCACGGCCTGGGCAAGGCCGCCCGGCTGGCCAAGTGGACGTTCTTCTTCGTGCTCGCCAACCAGGCCGGCTACCTGGTGATCACCCAGCTGTCCACCAAGGCGGGCGACGCCGCGTCGGCGGCCGGACACGGCGGCGTCGGCCTGGCCGCGTTCTCCAACGCACTGCTGATCTGGCAGCTCCCGCAGGCCGTGATCACCGTCTCGATCATGAGCGCGGTGCTCCCCCGGCTCTCCCGTGCGGCGGCCGACGAGGACGCCGGCGCCGTGCGCGACGACATCTCCTACGGGCTGCGCACCACCGCGGTGGCGGTCGTCCCGGCGGCCTTCCTGTTCCTGTCGCTCGGCCCGGTCATCGGCCGGGCGATCTACGCGGTCGGCGGCAACGACACCGTCCTGAGCGACGCCACCAACGTCGGTCTGATGCTCTCCGCGTTCGCGCTGGGCCTGATCCCGTACTCCGCCCAGTACGTGATGCTGCGCGGCTTCTACGCCTACGAGGACACCCGCACGCCGTTCTCCAACACCGTCTGGGTCGCGGCCTGCCAGGCCGGCTTCGCGCTGCTGTGCTGGCTGCTGCTGCCCGCCGAGTGGACGGTGACCGGAATCGCCTTCGGCTACGGCCTGGCCTACGCCGTCGGAGTGGCGGTCGCGATGCCGAAGCTGAAGAAGCGGATCGGCGGACTGGACACCAAGCGGATCGGCAGGACGTACAGCCGGCTGGCCGCCGCCTGCGTCCCGGCCACCGTGGTCGGCGTCGGCGCCAGCCTGGGGATCCAGCGGGTGCTCGGCGGCTGGCCGGGCAGCGTGGCGTCCCTGGTCGTGGCCGGCGGCCTCCAGCTGGCGGTCTTCGTGCTCATCGCGAAGCGCCTGCGGATCGAGGAGCTGAACGCCATGCTGGGCATGGTCCGCGGCCGACTGGGCCGCTGACCGTCCGACCACCGGCCGGACGAGCGGGCGCCCCGACCGGGCGTCAACCGGAGCGGGACGCTCCTCCGCTCGTCCGGCCGAATGCCGGGTCACCGGTTGGTTCGGGTCCGCCCGAACGCCGAATGGCGACCCGGTGTCGGATCTGCACCACATCTCTCCACCCGCGTGCAACCGAGCGGGCGTCTCAGCGGTCGTACCCGGTGGAGAAGAGTGGGCACAATTGTCCTGGAGCACAGGGCTGCCGACCCTCGGGCTCCAGCGACTCTCTCAGGCCGGGGCGACACAAGGGGAGGCAGGACCACGGTGGCTGATGGCACCAAGGCCGTCGTCGACACGTCAGCAGCTGACGCGGCGACGGACGAGGCCGCGCTGGCCGCGGCGATCGACGAGCTCGCGGGCTCGGAGGACGCCACCGGGAGCGCCCCCGCGGACGCCCGCGGGGGCGCCACCGCTGCCGCCGCCCCCGGGCGCACCGACGCGGAGGAGGACACGGACGAGGACAGGGACGGGGACGGGGACGACGAGCCGGCCACAGGCCCGGACCGGGAGTCCGCCGTCAGCGAGGAGACCTCGGAGATCACCGCCCCGCTCTCGGTCCAGGAGATCCGCGCCGAACTGGCCGCCGGCTCCCCCCGGAAGAAGGCCACCCCCGAACCCGCCCGCCCCGCGCGCCGCCCCACCGACCCGCAGCCCACGGTCGACCCGCGCGACACCGCCACCCTCCCGCGCACCCTTCCCGCCCCGCAGCGCCGCAGCGGCGACATGATCGGCCACCGGTACCGGCTGGAGGAGTGCATCTCCCAGACCGAGACCTTCAGCAGCTGGCGCGCCGTCGACGAGAAGCTGCGCCGGGCGGTCGGCGTCCACCTGATGGCCTCCGGCCACCAGCGGGCCCGCAAGGTGCTGGCCGCGGCCAAGTCCGCCGCCCTGCTCGGCGACCCGCGCTTCGTCCAGGTGCTGGACGCCGTCCACGAGGGCGAGCTGGTCTACATCGTGCGGGAGTGGCTGCCGCACTCCTCCGACCTGGCCAAGCTGCTCGTGAACGGCCCGATGGAGCCGCACGAGGCGTACCAGATGGTCCGCCAGGTCGCCGACGCCGTCGCGGCCGCCCACCAGCGCGGCCAGGCCCACCTGCGGCTCACCCCGCGCTGCGTCCTGCGCACCGACAGCGGCCAGTACCGGATCAACGGCATCGCAGTGGACGCCGCCCTGCGCGGGCTGCCCGCCGAGGACGCCGAGGACGCCCAGCGGGCCGACACCCGCGCGATCGGCGCACTGCTGTTCGCCGCGCTCACCCACCGCTGGCCGTACCCGGAGGACCGCTACGACCTCCAGGGCCTGCCCAAGGGCCTCCAGAACGCCGCGCCGGACCAGGTCCGCGCCGGCGTCCACAAGGGCCTGTCCGAGCTCGCCGCGCGGGCCCTGTTCGACCAGCCGCCGCACCACGCCAAGCCGATCACCACCCCGGAGGAACTGGTCCGGGCGATCGCCCAGCTGCCCCGGATCCGCCAGCCCGAGCCGGAGCTGCCCGACTTCCCGACCCCGCCCCGGCACAACACCCACGCGCTGCCCACCGCGCCCAACCCGACCCGGGTGGCCGACACCACCGTCGCCCCGCTGCCGGCCTCGTCCCGCCCGGCCTCCTCCCGGCGCACCAAGCGGCGGCTGCGCCGGGTGGTCAAGGCCACCGCCTGGACGATCGCGCTGGGCGCGATCGGCGTCGCCTCCTGGCAGTTCGTCGACGGCCTGCGCCACACCCCGCCGGCCGTCACGCCCCCGCTCCCCTCGGCCACCAGCACCGCACCGAGCCCGCAGGCCAGCACCCACAACCCGGTACCGATCGCGATCAAGGACGCGCAGTCGTACAACCCGCTGGGCGACGGGGCCGAGGGCAAGGAGACCTTGGCCAACGCCATCGACGGCAAGCCCGACACCCAGTGGACCACCCAGTGGTACGAGGACCAGTTCTCCCCCAGCCTCTACAAGGCGGGCACCGGTCTGCTGCTCGACCTCGGCTCGCCGCAGGCCGTCAGCTCGGTGAACGTCCAGTTCGCCGGGAACCACACGGCGGAGCTCCGGGTGCCCAACGCCTCGGCCGCGGCCAATCCGAAGGGCGCCCCGCTCAACGACTTCACCGTGGTCGGCAAGAAGAGCGGCGGCACGGCCGACTTCACCCTCGACAACCCGGTCACCACGCGTTACCTCTTGATCTGGCTGACCAGTCTGCCGAAGGATTCCGACGGCAAGTTCCGTGGCCACGTCGCCGAGGTCAAGGCCTTCGGCTGACCCGGTGACCGCGGTGACGCGTCCTGCGACACGCGTCGGACGACACGGGCGAACGGCCGGGACGGAGGGGGACGGTGACGGACGGGGTGGACCGGACGGACGACGACGCGGCGCTGCTCGCCCGGCACGTCGCCGGCGACCCGGCGGCCTTCGGCCTGCTGGTGGACCGCCACCGCGACCGGCTCTGGGCGGTCGCCCTGCGCACCCTGGGCGACCGCGAGGAGGCCGCCGACGCCCTCCAGGACGCCCTGGTCTCCGCCTTCCGTGCCGCCGCAGGCTTCCAGGGCCGCTCGGCGGTCACCACCTGGCTGCACCGGATCGTGGTCAACGCCTGCCTGGACCGCGCGAGGCGCAGCGCCACCCGCCGCACCACCCCGCTCGACGAGGACCCTCAGCGGCTGGACACCCTCATCGGCACCGCCGAGCCGGCCGACTCCCCCGTGGTCCGGGCCGAGCTGCACCGCGAGCTGACCGCGGCGCTCGCCGAGCTGCCCGCCGAGCAGCGGGCCGCGCTGGTGCTGGTCGACATGCAGGGCTACCCGGTGGCCGAGGCGGCCGAGCTGCTGGGCGTCCCGGTGGGCACCGTGAAGAGCCGCTGCGCACGCGGTCGGGCCCGGCTCCTCCCGCTGGTCCGGCACCTGCGCGAGCCGGATGTTTCACGTGAAACACCGCCCGCGCCCGGCTCGGCCCCATCGCGCCGGGACACCCCGGGGAACCCGCAGCGCCCCGGCACCGTCACAGGGACGGGCCCGAGCACCGGTCGGACGGTTCTGGAAGGAGACGCGAGCACCCGATGAACGCCCACCCCTCCTTCCCCGACCCCGCCGACGGCCACCCCCTGGTGGAGCAGCTCGCCGACCTCGCCGAGGGGCTGATCGACTCCCCGGACACCGCCGGGGCGCTGCGGCAGCACCTGGACGGCTGCGCCGAGTGCCGGGAGACCGTCGACGCGCTCGCCGAGGTCCAGGCGCTGCTCGGCGACGTCGTGGCCCCTCCGATGCCGGCCGACGTCGCCGCCCGGCTGGACGCGGCGCTGGCCGAGGCCGCCGCCGGGAGCGACCGCGAGGCCGCCGGCCGGCCGCAGGAGGACCCCGCGGCCGGCCGGCGGACCGGAACCCCGGACCGACCCGCACGCGCCGCCGCGGAGCCCGTCACGGCCTCCTCCGACGCCCCCTCCCGGCCCGCGGACCGACCCGCCGGCCGGGCCGACGCGGCCACCGGCCCCGGCCGCTCCCGTCCCCGTCGGCGGCGCTTCGCCCTGCTGCTCGGCACGGCGGCCGCCCTGGCCGCACTCGGGCTCGGCGGGGCACTGCTGCTGCACCCCGACGACCGGTCCGGCACTGTGACGGCCACCGCGGGCGGGGCCCCGACCGCCGACGACCACGGCGCCCGCACCCCGCACGCAGCGGGTGCCGGCACCGACTACCGCGAGGACGAACTCGCCGCCCAGGTCCAGCAGTTGCTGGCCCGCTCGGAGACCGTCCCGGGGCTGCGGGCCACCGGGCCCGCCAAGTCCGAGGGCGCCCTGCCCGCCGACGGTGCCCGACCGGAGCCCGACTCCCCCGCCTCCGCCGACCCGGGCTGCCCGGCCCCCGCCGCCGGCAGCCCGCTGGCCACCGACCGGGGCAGCTACCGGGGCGCCCCGGTCGACGTCCTGGTCTACCCGCTGCCCGGCCGGCCCGGCTTCGTCGACGTCTACCTGCGCTCCACCGGCTGCGGCCCGGTCCTCCTGCACCAGGCCGTTCCCAGCCGCTGACCGACGGTTCCCATGCGATCCACGCCAACTGCGCCACGCCGCTTCCGGACTTCGGGCACCTGGTACTGATCCGCCTGGGAATGCGAGACACTGGTCAGTCGTTGTCCCGGGCGGCGGAGCAGGACCGCCCTCCCCGCAGCAAACGCGGGTCGCGATGCGAACCAGGAGAAGCAGTGAGCGACGTCCGTAACGTGATCATCATCGGTTCCGGCCCGGCCGGGTACACGGCCGCTCTCTACACGGCCCGTGCCTCCCTCAGGCCGCTGGTCTTCGAGGGGGCCGTCACCGCCGGTGGTGCGCTGATGAACACCACCGAGGTCGAGAACTTCCCGGGTTTCCGGGACGGCATCATGGGCCCCGAGCTGATGGACAACATGCGGGCCCAGGCCGAGCGCTT
The DNA here is from genome assembly GCF_040683915.1 of Kitasatospora sp. NPDC093102. Classification (NCBI taxonomy): domain Bacteria; kingdom Bacillati; phylum Actinomycetota; class Actinomycetes; order Kitasatosporales; family Streptomycetaceae; genus Kitasatospora; species Kitasatospora sp. NPDC093102. The sequence continues at coordinate 136,398 of NZ_JBFBFA010000014.1, forward strand.
CGGCGCCGAGCTGATCCCCGACGACATCGTCGCGGTCGACCTCACCGGTGACATCAAGACCGTCACCGACTCCGAGGGCAACGTGCACAAGGCGCGCGCCGTGATCGTCACCACCGGCTCCCAGCACCGCAAGCTCGGCCTGCCGAACGAGGACAAGCTGTCCGGCCGCGGCGTCTCCTGGTGCGCCACCTGCGACGGCTTCTTCTTCCGCGACCAGGACATCGCGGTGGTCGGCGGCGGCGACACCGCCCTGGAGGAGGCGACCTTCCTCTCCCGCTTCGCCAGGAGCGTCACGATCATCCACCGCCGGGACACCCTGCGCGCCTCCAAGGCGATGCAGGAGCGTGCCTTCGCCGACCCGAAGATCCGCTTCGAGTGGGACAGCGCGGTCGAGGCCATCCACGGCGACCCGAAGCTGAGCGGCGTCACCCTGCGCGACACCACCACCGGCGAGACCCGCGAGCTGGCCGTCACCGGCCTGTTCATCGCGATCGGCCACGACCCGCGCACCGAGCTCTTCCAGGGCCAGCTGGACCTGGACGCCGAGGGCTACCTCAAGGTCGAGGCCCCCTCCACCCGGACCAACATCCCGGGCGTCTTCGGCGCCGGCGACGTCGTCGACCACACCTACCGCCAGGCCATCACCGCCGCCGGCACCGGCTGCTCCTCCGCCCTGGACGCCGAGCGCTACCTGGCGGCGCTGGACGACCTGGAGGCCAAGGCCGCCGCCGTCGCGGTCTGAGCCCCTCCCCCGATCCATCCCGCGGGGGTGTTCCACGTGGAACACCCCCGCCCCGGCCGGGCAGAAACAGAACGGACCCACCCGTTGTTCTCCTGGTAGCAGCCCCCTCCGTCCGAACCCGAGGAGTTCCCGTGGCCGGCGCCACCACCACAGTCACCGACGCGACGTTCCAGGCCGACGTCCTGGAGAGCGAGAAGCCCGTACTGGTCGACTTCTGGGCCACCTGGTGCGGCCCGTGCCGCCAGGTCGCCCCGATCCTGGACGAGATCGCGGCCGAGCACAGCGACAAGCTGACCATCGCCAAGCTCGACGTGGACGCCAACCAGGCGACCGCCGCCCAGTACGGCGTCATCTCGATCCCGACCCTGATCGTCTACAAGGGCGGCGAGCCGGTGAAGTCCATCACCGGTGCCCGTCCGAAGGCCGCGCTGCTGCGCGAGCTGGCCGAGTTCATCTAGGTCTTCCGCTCGTCGACCACACGGCGGCGGGGCTCCCCTCCAATGGGGGAGCCCCGCCGCCGTCGTCTTCCGGGCTTCTCCTAGAACGGCCGCAGCGCGGGCTCCTTGCGCCCGCCGCCCAGCAGCCGCTCCAGCGCCCCCTCCACGTCGCCCCGCCAGGAGAGCGTGGTCCGCGCCTCCAGCCGCAGCCGCGGGTAGCGCTGGTGCGGACGGACGGTCTTGAAGCCGACCGCGAGCAGGTGGTCGGCCGGCAGCACGCAGCTGGTGGGCACCCGCCCGGCCGAGCCGAAGGCCTCGATCGCCCGCACCCCGCGCCCGATCAGGTCCTTCGCCACGGTCTGCACCAGCACCCGGCCGAGCCCCTGGCGCTGGTAGCCCGGCAGCACCCGGCTGACCATCAGCTGAACGGCGTCCGGCGAGACCGGGCTGGTCGGGAAGGACTGCGAGCGGGGGACGTAGGCGGGCGGCGCGTACAACACGAACCCGGCGGGCCGGTCGTCCACGTAGACGATCCGGCCGCAGGAGCCCCACTCCAGCAACACCGTGGAGATCCATCCCTCCTTCTCCAGCTCCGGCTTGCCCGACTCCACCGCCTGCTTCGCGCTGACCGGGTCCAGCTCCCAGAACACGCAGGAGCGGCAGCCGGTCGGCAGGTCCCCGAGGTTGTCCAGCGTCAGCGGAGCGATCCGGCGTCCCATGGCCGCACCTCCTCCTCCCTTTCACGGTCGAGCATTCCCCCACGAACACCGATGGGTGCATGTTTCACGTGAAACAGCGCTCACGTGGAACACGCACCCATCGGGTCGTTGCCCTCGGCCGGCCGGTCCGGCTCAGCCCTGCGACAGCCGCAGACCGTCCTCACCCGGGGCCATGCTGTCCAGGATCCGGTTCAGGTCCTCCACCGAGCCGAACTCCAGCACCACCTTGCCCTTGCCCAGCTTGCCTCCGCGCTGCGACACCTCGACCTTGACCCGGGTGTCGAAGCGGTCGGACAGCCGGCTCGCCAGGTCGTTGAACGCCGGGGAGTTCAGCTTGCCCGCCTTCGGCGTCTGGCGCTTCTGCTTCTCCGGCTCCTCCGAGCGCATCAGCACGACGATCTCCTCGACGTTGCGCACCGTGAGGCCCTCGGCGTTGACCCGCGCGGCCAGCCGCTCCTGCTGCTCGGGGTCCGACAGTCCGAGCAGCGCCCGGGCGTGCCCGGCCATCAGCGTCCCGGCCACCAGCCGGAGCTGAACGGACGGCGGGAGCTTCATCAGCCGCAGGGTGTTGGAGACGTGCGTGCGCGAGCGGCCGATCCGGTCGGCCAGCTCCTCGTGGGTGCAGGAGAAGTCCCGCAGCAGCTGGTCGTACGCGGCGGCCTCCTCCACCGGGTTCAGCTCGGCCCGGTGCAGGTTCTCCAGGAGGGCGTCCAGCAGCAGCTTGTCGTCCTCGGTGGCCCGGACGATCGCCGGGATCCGCTCCAGCCCGGCCTCCCGGGAAGCGCGCCAACGGCGCTCGCCCATGATCAGCTCGAAGCTGTCGGCACCGACCTGGCGCACCACGATCGGCTGGAGCAGGCCGACCTCCTTGATGGAGGTGACCAGCTCGGCCAGCTTGTCCTCGTCGAAGACCTCACGCGGCTGGCGCGGGTTGGGGGTGATTGCGTCCAGCGGCAGCTCGGCGAAGTAGGCACTGGCAGGCTGTGCCTGCTCCGCCTGCTTCTCCGCGGCCGCCCGGGCCGCCACCGTGCCACGGCCGCTCGGCAGCGGCGTCACCGAGGCCGGTACGGGCGCGGCTGTCGCGGGCTTCGCCTCCGCCCCGCCGTCCACCGGCGCGGCGGGGCGGATCAGCGCCTCCAGCCCTCGGCCCAGACCAACCCTGCGAGCACTCACTGATGACCCTCCGTCGTGCCGTACTGTGCCACCGGGGCGCCGTGCCCCTGGTGGCCGTCCCGCTGTTGACCCACCAGCGGTCCGCCCTGGCCCACCGCACGCAGCGCGAGCTCGCGGGCGGCCTCCAGGTAGGAGAGCGCCCCGGTCGAGCCCGGGTCGTAGGTGAGCACCGTCTGCCCGTAGCTGGGCGCCTCCGAGATGCGCACCGAGCGGGGGATCGCCGTGCTCAGCACCTCTTGCTGGAAGTGGGTCCGGACCTCCTCGGCGACCTGGGCGGCCAGCCTGGTCCGGGCGTCGTACATGGTGAGCAGGATGGTCGACACGTGCAGTGCGGGGTTGAGGTGCGCCCGCACCAGCTCGACGTTGCGCAGCAGCTGGCCGAGGCCCTCCAACGCGTAGTACTCGCACTGGATCGGGATCATCACCTCCCTGCCGGCGACCAGGGCGTTGACCGTCAACAGGCCCAGCGAGGGCGGACAGTCGATCAGGATGTAGTCGAGCGGCTGCTCGTAGGCGGCGATGGCGCGCTGGAGCCGGCTCTCCCGGGCCACCAGAGAGACCAGCTCGATCTCGGCGCCGGCCAGGTCGATGGTGGCGGGGACGCAGAACAGCCCCTCGACATCGTGCACCGGCTGCACGACGTCGGCCAGCGGCTTGCCCTCCACCAGGACGTCGTAGATGGACGGCACCTCGGCGTGGTGGTCGATACCGAGCGCGGTGGAGGCGTTGCCCTGCGGGTCGAGGTCGACGACCAGGACGCGCAGGCCGTGCATGGCGAGCGAGGCGGCCATGTTCACGGTGGTGGTGGTCTTGCCCACCCCGCCCTTCTGGTTGGCGACCACGATCACCCGGGTGGCGGCGGGCCGGGGCAGTCCCGCGCCCGCTCGGCCGATCGCCTGAACCGCAGCCTGGGCAGCCCGTGCGATGGGCGTGTCATCGATATGGTCGACGGTCTCCGAGTCCTGCATGGGGGTCAGTGTTTCACGTGAAACCGGAGCGGCAACAGTCGCCGCCCGGTCACGGCGGAGGATGCCCGAGAGCAAGGAGCGACGTTTCACGTGAAACACCATGCCCGCTATGCCGGAAATCTGACGTTGCGACACTCCGGCGTCCCGCTGTCGACCCGCCCGTCACCTGAACGACCGCGGGCGGACGCCCCTCCCGTTCAGGAGGCGCGTCCGCCCGTGCTCGGTACGTGTCCGGCGTCACGCCGGTTCAGCGGCCGCGACGCCGCCCGCCCCGGCCGCGCTCGCCGGTCCGGACGCTCGCGTTGCGGCCCGCCCGGGCCGCCTTGGCTCGCCGGGTGGCCGCCTTCACCCCGCCGGGGCTCTCCCCCGCCTTCACCTGGACCACCCGGGTCGAGGTCTCCAGGGTGCCCTCGCCCACCCCGATGACACTCCACTCGACCGCACCCAGCTTGGCCAGTCCGGCCCTCGAGTCGGCCAGTTCCTGCTCCGCGCTGTCCCCCTTGAGCGCCAGCATCTGACCGTGCGGGCGCAGCAGCGGCATGCCCCAGCCGGCCAACCGGTCCAGCGGCGCTACCGCCCGGGCGGTCACCACGTCTACCGCGAGCTTGCCGACCATCTCCTCGGCGCGGCCGCGCAGCACCGTGACGTTGTCCAGCCCCAGCTCCCGGACGACCTCCTCCAGGAAGGTGGTCCGGCGCAGCAGCGGCTCCAGCAGCGTCACCGAGACGTCCGGGCGGGCCAGCGCCACCGGGATGCCCGGCAGGCCGGCCCCGGAGCCGACGTCACACAGGGTGATGCCGGAGGGCAGCAACTCGGCCAGCACCGCGCAGTTCAGCACGTGGCGGTCCCAGAGCCGGGGCACCTCGCGGGGCCCGATCAGCCCGCGCTGCACACCCGCGGTGGCCAGCAGCTCGGTGTAGCGGACCGCGGCGTCGTAGCGCTCGCCGAAGACCTCCCGGGCCGCGGCCGGCGCCTCGGGCAGCTTCTCCAGCTCGGTGGCCCGCCCCTCAGCGGCCGGGTCCACGTCCGCCCCCGGCCGGCCGGCAGCCGCGTTCTCCGTGTCCATCTCGACCTCTCCGATCCCCGGATCCACCGACCCGCTCAACGCACTGTTTCACGTGAAACATCCCAGAAGGGACGACGACCCCGCCCGCACGAGGCGGACGGGGTCGCGTCCGGTGAAGCTCTCCGGCCGCCGCGGCGGCCGGTCGTCGACCTGTCGGCCTCAGACCGGCAGCACGACCACACACCGCTGGGGCTCTTCGCCCTCGGACTCGCTGCGCAGGCCGGCCGCGGCGACCGCGTCGTGGACGACCTTGCGCTCGAAGGGCGTCATCGGCCGCAGCTTGACCTGCTCGCCGGTGCTCTTGGCCTGCTCGGCGGCCTTGGCGCCGAGCACCGCCAGCTCCTCGCGCTTGCGGGCCCGGAAGCCGGCAATGTCCAGCATGAGGCGGCTGCGCTCGCCGGTCTCCCGGTGGACAGCCAACCGGGTCAGCTCCTGGAGGGCCTCCAGCACCTCGCCGTCCTGGCCGACCAGGCGCTGCAGCGCGCGGTCGTTGCCGTCGCTGACGATGGAGACCAGGGCGCGGTCGCCCTCGACGTCCATGTCGATGTCACCGTCGAGGTCCGCGATGTCGAGCAGACCCTCCAGGTAGTCCGCCGCGATGTCGCCCTCCTGCTCCAGGCGGGAGATGAGGCTCTCGTCGGCGCTGGCGGCGGCCTCGGCCTCGACGGCGGAGGTGGTGCCTTCCGTCACTGATGGACTCCTTCGGAGATGGGCCCGTCTGTCGGGCCGGGAACGAAGCTCTTCGCGGCAGTCACGCCAGGCTCGGGGCCGGTCAGGACTTCTTCTTCGGCCGCTGGCCGCCACCGCGCTTCGGCTGCTGCCGGGTGCCCTGCTTGGTGCCGGCGGGCGTGGCCCCGGTCTGCTTGGCGGCCGCCGGCTTGCCACCGGACTCGGCCGGGACGGTGTCGGCAGGCTCCTCGGCCTGGGCTTCCTTGCTCAGGTCGGCGGCCGGCTGCCCGGCACCGCCCTGCTGGCGCTGGGACTTGGACTGCCGACGGGGCTGCTGGCGGCTCGCCCGGACCGACTCCTCCACGACCGCGGCGGCGCTGGCCGCCTCGCTGATGGCCGCCTTGGACGGGGGCAGCATGCCCCAGAGCGCACCCTTGATCTCCGTACCGTCCGGACGCAGCCGGCCGGCCTTCTTCAGGCGCTCCTGGCGCTCCTGGAAAGCCTTGCTGCCCGGGGTCGGGTTGTTGTGGATGACGACCAGCTGCTGGCCCATCGACCAGACGTTCGTGGTCAGCCAGTAGACCAGGACACCGACCGGGAAGTTGATGCCCATCACGGCGAACATGATCGGGAAGACGTACATCAGCATCTTCTGCTGCTGCATGAACGGCGTCTTCACCGTGAGGTCGACGTTCTTGGTCATCAGCTGGCGCTGGGTGACGAACTGCGACAGCGACATCAGGATGATCATCACGGCGGTGACGATCTTGACGCTGGTCTCACTGCTGCTGACGAAGGTCGCGGACAGCGGGGCGCCGAAGATGTGCGCCTTGCCGGCGCTCACCAGCAGGTCGCCGTGGATCACACCGATCGAGCTGCCCTTGGCGACCGAGGCCAGCACACCGTAGAGGGCGGTGAAGAACGGCGCCTGCACGAGGATGGGAAGGCAGCTGGAGAACGGGTTGGTACCCGCCTCCTTGTACAGCTTCATCATCTCTTCGGACTGGCGCTGCCGGTCGTTCTTGTAGCGCTCCTGGATGGCCTTCATCTTCGGCTGGATCGCCTGCATGGCCCGGGTCGCCTTGATCTGCTTCACGAAGAGCGGGATCAGGCAGATCCGGATGACGACCACCATCGAGGCGATGGAGAGACCCCAGGCCCAGCCACCGTCCGGGTTGAAGATGTTGCTGTACAGCGAGTGGAACTGGACGATGATCCAGGACACCGCCGTGTACAGGGGATTCAGGAAGGAGAAGGTCACCGGTCAGGCTCCTTGGACAGGTGGATTGGCCGCACGGGACCAATGGTCGCCGGGCCCTCGGGGTCCGGACCGGCGGGGGTGGCGGTCACCGGGTCTCCGGTGGCGGACCGGCTCTTCAGCCAGTCTCGCAACCGCCGGTGCCACACCGGATGCTTGCGCGGCGGGACGTGATCGACCCCGCCGGGCGTCCACGGATTGCAGCGCAGGATGCGCCACGCGGTCAGCCCGCCGCCCTTGACCGCCCCGTGCACCTTCACGGCCTCGTAGCCGTAGTGCGAGCAGGAGGGGTAATAACGGCAGACCGGACCGAGCAGTGGGCTGATGGTCCACTGGTAGACCCTGATCAGACCCATCAGCAGGTACTTCATCGCCCTGCTCCCGTCGGCGCCGTGGCGGCGGGCTCCGTCCTCAGCAACCGCTTGAGTGCCGCGTCCAGGTCACGTTCGAGGTCCTGGTACGAGGCGGTCGCGGCCTGGGGCAGCGCACGCACCACTATCAGGCTACCGGCGGGCAGCCTGGACAGACGATCACGAACGAGGTGGCGCAACCGGCGCTTGACCAGGTTGCGGACGACCGCCGGGCCAACGGCCTTGCTCACGACGAAACCCGCACGCGCCGAAGGAGTCCCCTCGGCGACGTGCGGGCGGGAGTCGCTGGTCCGGTCGGTCTGCCCCTGGGGGTCACCTTCTCTGCTGAGATGGACGACCAGAAGGGGCCGGCCGGCCCGGCGACCGCGTTTCACCGCGGTCGCGAAGTCCTGGCGCCGCCGCAGCCGATTCTCGGAGGGCAGCACAACAGACTCTGGCGCGGATCAGGCGGACAGGCTGGCGCGGCCCTTGCCACGGCGGGCGGCCAGGATGGCGCGGCCGGCGCGGGTACGCATACGCAGCCGGAAGCCGTGGGTCTTCGCGCGGCGACGGTTGTTCGGCTGGAAGGTGCGCTTGCTCACTCGGGGGCTCCTGAGGTGAATCGTAGGATGACGGGGAGTCGCTTGGCCGTCACCGTGCGTCCGCGTGATCTCCCCTGATTTCGGAAATCCGGCCCATCGCCCCAGTTCGGCTGGGGTCTGAGGCAATCCACGGCGCCCGTGCTGCGCGCCTTATGGAGCGGGTGGACCCGCGGACATGCGGCAGCGGCCATCGACAACTCGACCTGGTTACGGTACGCGGGACGGGGTGCGAGGGTCAAACCAGCCGCCTCCGCCCCGCTTCGCCCACAGCCTGTGGACAACGACTTGATCCGGCCCTGTTCGCTGACTACCGTTGTAGAACTTGTCTGGTTTGTTCTTGGAAAGCGTGCACCAGTGGCTGATGTCAACAGCGACCTCGTCCCGGTCTGGGCCAGGGTCGTCGAGCGGCTGGTCAGCGACCCCGATGTCGGGGAGATGGACAAGCAGTGGGTGCAGCGCACCCAGCCGATGTGGATGATGCACGACACCGCCCTGCTGGCGACCCCGAACGAGCGGGCCAAGCAGGTGCTGGAGGGCCGGCTGCTGCCGCAGCTGACCGAGGCCCTCAGCCGTGAGCTCAGCCGCCCGGTCCGGATCGCCGTGATGGTCGACGCCAACGCGGTGCCGACCGCCCCCGCACCCGCCGCCCAGGCCCCCGCCGAGCCCTACCCGGGCCCGGCCGAGGAGCACGCCCCCGACTACGGCGACCAGGACTACCAGCAGCCGTACGAGCACGGCCAGCCCTACGAGAAGGGGCAGCCGTACGAGCACGGCCAGCCCTACGAGAAGGGGCAGCCGTACGAGCAGGACTACGAGCGCCCCCGCTACGACACCGGTGGCTACGACCCGCGCCAGGCCCCGTACGGCGGCCCCGGCGGCGGACAGGGCTGGCAGGGCTACCACGAGCAGCCGCCCGCCTACCGCGATCCGGAGGAGCCCACGCCCCGCCCGGCGCCGCGGCCCGTACCCGGCCCGCCCGCGACCACCCAGGGCGACCTCTTCGGCGGCGCCTACGGCCCCGGCCCGAACGAGCAGCCCCGCACCGGCGCCGGCCGCCGGGCCGGCGGCTCCCGTCCCTCCGGCGGCCGCCCGGCGGAGAAGGCCGCCCCGGAGCGCCCGGAGCGTCCCGGCGTCCCCGGGGTGCCCGCCCCGCCCGGCGCTCCCCCGGCCGGCGGCTCCCGCAAGGACGAGCCGGCCGCCCGGCTGAACCCCAAGTACCTGTTCGACACCTTCGTCATCGGCGCCAGCAACCGCTTCGCGCACGCGGCGGCGGTGGCGGTCGCCGAGGCCCCGGCCAAGGCGTACAACCCGCTCTTCATCTACGGCGAGTCCGGGCTGGGCAAGACCCACCTGCTGCACGCCATCGGGCACTACTCGCGCAGTCTCTTCCCGGGCACCCGGGTGCGCTACGTGTCCTCGGAGGAGTTCACCAACGAGTTCATCAACTCGATCCGGGACGGCAAGGCGGACACCTTCCGCCGCCGCTACCGGGACATGGACATCCTGCTCGTGGACGACGTCCAGTTCCTCGCGAGCAAGGAGTCCACGCAGGAGGAGTTCTTCCACACCTTCAACACCCTGCACAACGCGAACAAGCAGATCGTCCTCTCCTCGGACCGGCCGCCCAAGCTGCTGACCACGCTGGAGGACCGGCTGCGCAACCGCTTCGAGTGGGGCCTGATCACCGACGTCACCCCGCCGGAGCTGGAGACCCGGATCGCGATCCTGCGCAAGAAGGCGATCCAGGAGCAACTCAACGCTCCCGCCGACGTGCTGGAGTTCATCGCGTCCCGGATCACCCGCAACATCCGGGAGTTGGAGGGCGCGCTGATCCGGGTCACCGCCTTCGCCAACCTCAACCGGGCCCCGGTGGACCTGGAGTTGGCCGGGATCGTCCTCAAGGACCTGATCCCGGGCGGGGACGAGGACGCCGGCCCGGAGATCACCGCGCAGGTCATCATGCAGCAGACCGCCGCGTACTTCGGCCTGGGTGTGGACGACCTCTGCGGATCCTCGCGCAGCCGGGTGCTGGTGACGGCCCGGCAGATCGCGATGTACCTCTGCCGGGAGCTCACCGACCTCTCGCTGCCGAAGATCGGCGCACAGTTCGGCGGCCGCGACCACACCACGGTGATGCACGCGGACCGCAAGATCCGCTCGCTGATGGCCGAGCGGCGCTCGATCTACAACCAGGTCACCGAACTCACCAACCGCATCAAGAGCTAGCCGGCGCCGCGCAGTGCGGCCCGGGGCCCGTCCCGTCGATCGGCCCGGGCCCCGGGAACGACCGGCAGGACGGGCCCTCAGGGCGTCAGGAGCGAATCCTGACGCCCTTTTGCGCATCCACAGGTGTGCGTCGCGCGCCGACTGGGCAGGGATGCCGTCGGCGGACGATCCGCCAGTCCACAGTCCGCGCCGAACAGCTGACCGGTGATTCGAAAGCCCGGGGCGCGCAAGGCCGTTGTCCACAGGACCGGCCCCTTCTCCACCGTCCACAGGGTGGGGAGTGCGGAGTTATCCAGAATTCGTCCACAGGCCCGTCGCCGCTACGCTCTTCCGCGCAGGTCACGTGCCTGTGGACTTGTGCACAACGGTTATCCACAGGGTGTGGACAATTGACGGGCCACCAGTGGGCCGTCCGGGTTATCCACCGGTTGTCCCCAGGGGAGGGGCGGTTATCCCCAGGTTGTCCACAGCCGCGTCCACAGTTCGACAACCGTGGGCTGGCGTTCATACCCTGGTGTGAAAGGCGTCACGAAAAGTTGACCGGCGCCCGTGGATAACCGGGCCCGGATCTGGGGACAGCCCTGGGGATAACCTGTGGATACCGTGCGTGGCCTGTGGGTAACGCTCGGCTGTCCACAGCGAGGCCTGTCCGTCCACAGCCGCCGTCCACACCCGCTGTGGACAAAATTCGGGCTCTGACCTGCGGAAACGGGGTTATCCACGGTTTCCACAGGCCCTACTACTACCACTACACATTTAGACCCCGGACTTGCTTTCAAAGTGGGTGGGCCCCGAATCTGTGGACAACCGCGCCCCGACAAGCGTTCGGGTTGCTTCCGCCCGTCTGCCCCGTCTGTCGGCGGAGTACGTCAGACTGTCCTTGCGACTGGAAGCGGAGTGACGGAGCTCGGCGGACAGCCGAACCGACGATCAAGATCAGACGAACCAGAGTGCGAGCGGGAGCGCTCGATCCAGGAGGCGGTTACCGGTGAAGTTCCGGGTGGAGCGTGACGTCCTCGCGGAGGCGGTGGCCTGGGCTGCCCGCAGCCTCCCGGCACGGCCTCCGGTGCCGGTGCTGGCCGGCCTGCTGCTGACCGCGCAGGAGGGCAGCCTGGCGCTGTCCGGCTTCGACTACGAGGTCTCGGCCCGGGTCGAGCTGGAGGCGGACGTCGAGGAGGCCGGCACCGTCCTGGTCTCCGGCCGGCTGCTGAACGACATCTCCCGCAACCTCCCCAACCGGCCGGTGGAGATCTCCACCGACGGCCAGCGGGTCAGCGTGGTCTGCGGCAGCTCCCGCTTCACCCTCCCCACCCTCCCGGTGGACGAGTACCCCGCGCTCCCCCAGATGCCGACCGCCACCGGCACCGTCTCCGGCGACGTCTTCGCCTCCGCCGTCAGCCAGGCCGCGGTCGCCGCCGGCCGGGACGACACCCTCCCGGTGCTCACCGGTGTCCGGGTCGAGATCGAGGGCGACCGGATCACCCTGGCCGCCACCGACCGCTACCGCTTCGCCGTCCGCGAGCTGCTGTGGAAGCCCGAGCAGTCGGACATCTCCGCCGTCGCGCTGGTCCCCGCCAAGACCCTCCAGGACATCGCCAAGTCCCTGGGCAGCGGCGACAACGTCTCCATCGCGCTCTCCTCGGGCGGCGCGGGCGAGGGCCTGATCGGTTTCGAGGGCGCCGGCCGACGGACCACCACCCGGCTGCTGGAGGGCGAGTTCCCCAAGTTCCGCAGCCTGTTCCCGACCGAGTTCAGCGCCGTCGCCGCGATCCAGACCCAGCCCTTCCTGGAGGCGCTCAAGCGCGTCTCGCTGGTCGCCGAGCGCAACACCCCGGTCCGCCTGAACTTCGAGCAGGGCGTGCTGACCCTGGAGGCCGGCTCGGGCGACGACGCCCAGGCCACCGAGCGGATCGAGGCCGACCTGGAGGGCGACGACATCTCGATCGCCTTCAACCCGGGCTACCTGGAGGAGGGCCTCAAGGCCATCGACTCCCCCTTCGCCCAGCTCAGCTTCACCACCCCGACCAAGCCCGCGCTGCTCAGCGGCAAGGTCTCGGTGGACGCCGAGGAGGACAAGGCCTACCAGTACCTGATCATGCCGGTCCGCCTCTCCGGCTGATCCACCCGCGTCCGGTTACCCACAGGCTGTGCACACCCGCTGTGCACAGCCTGTGGACGTCTCCCCCGCTCGGCCGACCGCAGACGGCCGGGGCCGCTCCAGCGCGTAGGCTCAAGGAGTGCGGCAACGGCGCCGCCGGCAGGCACGTTCACCACAGGTAAGGACTTGGTCATGGAGCTCGGCCTCATCGGTCTCGGCAAGATGGGCGGCAACATGCGCGAGCGGATCCGCCGCGCCGGCCACACCGTCATCGGTTACGACCGCAACCCGGACATCTCCGACGTCGAGAGCCTCCAGGAGCTCGTCACCAAGCTCCAGGGCCCGCGCGTGGTCTGGGTCATGGTCCCGGCGGGCGCCGCCACCCAGGCGACCGTCGACGAGCTCGCCGAGCTGCTCTCCCCCGGCGACGTGGTGGTCGACGGCGGCAACTCCCGTTGGACCGACGACATCAAGCACGCCGAGGCGCTGGCCGCCAAGGGCATCGGCTTCGTGGACTGCGGCGTCTCCGGCGGCGTCTGGGGCTTGGAGAACGGCTACGCGCTGATGTACGGCGGCGACGCCGAGCACGTCGCCAAGGTCCAGCCGGTCTTCGACGCCCTCAAGCCCGAGGGCGACTTCGGCTCGGTGCACGCGGGCGCGGTGGGCGCCGGCCACTTCGCCAAGATGGTCCACAACGGCATCGAGTACGCGATGATGCAGGCCTTCGCCGAGGGCTGGGAGCTGCTGGAGGCCGCCCCCGAGGTCACCGACGTGCGCGAGGTCTTCCGCAGCTGGCAGGAGGGCACCGTCATCCGCTCCTGGCTGCTGGACCTGGCCGTCCGCGCCCTGGACCAGGACGAGCACCTGGACAAGCTGCGCGGCTGGGCCGCCGACTCCGGCGAGGGCCGCTGGACCGTCGAGGCCGCGATCGACCACGCCGTGCCGCTGCCGGCGATCACCGCCTCGCTGTTCGCCCGCTTCGCCTCCCGCCAGGAGGACTCGCCGCAGATGAAGATGATCGCCGCGCTGCGCAACCAGTTCGGCGGCCACGCGGTCGAGTCCAAGTAACCAGACGGTTCTCCACGAGAAGGCGGGCGCAGTCCACAGCCATGCACGTCGCGCATCTGTCGCTCGCCGACTTCCGGTCGTACGCCCGGGCCGAGGTTCCCCTCGACCCGGGCGTGACCGCCTTCGTCGGACCCAACGGTCAGGGCAAGACCAACCTGGTCGAGGCGATCGGCTACGTTGCCACCCTGGGCAGCCACCGGGTCGCCACCGACGCCCCGTTGATCCGGCTGGGTGCCGAGCGGGCGGTGGTCCGCACCTCGGTGGTGGACCGCGGCCGCTCCACCCTGATCGAACTGGAGCTCACCCCGGGCAAGGCCAACCGGGCCCGGATCAACCGCTCCGACAACGTCCGCCCGCGCGACGTGCTGGGCCTGCTGCGCACCGTGCTGTTCGCTCCCGAGGACCTCAGCCTGGTGAAGGGCGATCCGGGTGAGCGGCGGCGCTTCCTGGACGAGCTGCTGACCGCCCGGGCACCTCGGCTGGCCGGGGTGCGGCAGGACTACGAGCGGGTGCTCAAGCAGCGCAACGCCCTGCTGAAGACCGCCGCGATGGCCCGCCGGGCCGGCGGCGGCAAGGGTGCGGACCTGTCCACCCTGGAGGTCTGGGACGGCCATCTGGCCCGCGCCGGCGCCGAGTTGACGGCCTTCCGGATCCAGCTGGTGGCCGCCCTGCAGCCGCTGGTGGCGGCCGCGTACGGGCAGCTGGCCCCCGGGGGTGGCGAGACCGCCCTGGAGTACCGCAGCTCCTTCGAGGGCGAGCTGCCGACCAGCCGCGAGCAGGCCGAGGAGCAACTGCTGCACGCGCTGCAGGCGGTCCGCAGGCAGGAGGTCGAGCGCGGCGTCACCCTGGTCGGCCCGCACCGCGACGAGCTGCTGTTCAAGCTCGGCCCGCTGCCCGCCAAGGGCTACGCCAGCCACGGAGAGTCCTGGTCCTACGCGCTGGCGCTGCGGCTGGCCTCGTACGAGCTGCTGCGCGCCGACGGCGGCGAGCCGGTGCTGATCCTGGACGACGTGTTCGCCGAGCTGGACGCCGCCCGCCGGGACCGGCTGGCCGAGCTGGTGGCCGACGGCGAGCAGGTGCTGGTGACCGCGGCGGTCGCCGAGGACGTCCCGAAGGCGCTGTCCGGCGCCCGGTTCGCGGTCTCCGACGGCGCTGTGCGCCGGATCGACGCCTGACCGCGCCCGCTTCACCGGCACCACCGCACCGACGTCACCGCACCGCGACCACTTCCGCGCACCCCCGCCCCGGCCCGACGGGCCAGGCCGCTCCCGTAGGCTGGACGGCTCGGCGGGCGCGCGACCGCGACCGTTGTCCACAGGCTGGGGAAAGGAGATCGCCGTGAGCGAGTCGGCGGAGCGCTCCCCCAAGTCCGAAGCCCCCAAGTCCGAAGCCCCCGGGCCCGGCGCTTCCGGGCCGACCGGCGCCGACCTCGCCCGCTCCGCGCTGCGGGCGGCCCGCGCCCAGGCCCGCCAGCGCGGCGAGCAGGTCCGGGAGAAGCGCGAGGCGAAGCGGCACGGTCTGCGCAGCGGCGCCCGTTCGGACGGCCGCGACCCGGTCCCGCTGGGTGCGGCGCTCAACCGGCTGCTGACCGAGCGCGGCTGGGAGTCCTCGGCCGCCGTCGGCGGGGTGATGGGCCGCTGGCCGCAGATCGTCGGCCCGGACATCGCCGCGCACTGCCACCCCTCCTCCTACGACGAAGCGGCCGCGGTGCTCACCGTGCAGTGCGACTCCACCGCCTGGGCCACCCAACTGCGCTGGCTGGCAAGGCAGTTGGTGGCCAGACTGAACCACGAGCTGGGGCACGGGACGGTCAAGACCATCAAGGTGCTCGGCCCGGCGGCGCCCGCCCGCGGCTACGGCCGGCTGCGCGCGCCGGGGAGCAAGGGGCCGGGCGACACCTGGGGCTGAGCGGGTGGTCGGACGGCCGCCGGGTGCGCGGATCGGATGGCGATCTTCCGGAACCCCTGACAGCCCTTCCAGGCGCCCTGGGCCCCCCGGGCGAGTATCGGGACATGTGCAGAGGGGATTCAGGGCGGCATATCTGCCCTCAAGGGCTGCCAAACGCCCATCTCTGTCAGTCGTACCGGTAGACTGGAAGCCAAACACTGTTGCTAGTGGCAACCGAGTCGAAACGCTGTGGTCGCACGCCCGCCCGCACGGGGTGGGCATGCGGCCCGTGCTGTGCCAGAGAGGGCGCTTCGTGGCCGATTCCGGCAACCCCAGCCAGACCCCAGACCAGTCCGACCAGGCTTCCTACACCGGTAGCAACATCCAGGTGCTGGAAGGCCTCGACGCCGTCCGCAAGCGCCCCGGCATGTACATCGGCTCCACCGGTGAGCGCGGCCTGCACCACCTGGTGCAGGAGGTCGTGGACAACTCCGTCGACGAGGCGATGGCCGGGTACGCCGACACCATCGACGTCACGATCATGGCCGACGGCGCGATCCGCTGCGTCGACAACGGCCGCGGCATCCCGGTGGACATCGTCCCCGGCCAGGACAAGCCCGCCGTCGAGGTCGTGCTCACCGTCCTGCACGCGGGCGGCAAGTTCGGCGGCGGCGGCTACGCCGTCTCCGGCGGTCTGCACGGCGTGGGTGTCTCCGTGGTGAACGCGCTGTCCACCCGGCTCTCGGTGGAGATCCACAAGGACGGCCACGTCTGGACCCAGGACTACAAGATGGGCGCGCCGACCGCCGCCCTGGTCAAGGGCGCGGAGACCAGCCGCACCGGCACCACGGTGACCTTCTGGGCCGACGGGGACATCTTCGAGACCACCGTCTACTCCTTCGAGACGCTCTCCCGGCGCTTCCAGGAGATGGCCTTCCTCAACAAGGGCCTGTCCATCTCGCTGACCGACGAGCGCCCCGAGCACGCGGACGAGGACGGCAAGCCGCTCTCCGTCACGTACAAGTACGACGGCGGCATCGCCGACTTCGTCGCCCACCTCAACTCCCGCAAGGGCGAGCCCGTCCACCCCTCGGTGATCGACTTCGAGGCCGAGGACAAGGACAAGGCGATCTCGGTGGAGATCGCGATGCAGTGGAACTCCTCCTACACCGAGGGGGTCTACAGCTTCGCCAACACCATCCACACCCACGGCGGCGGCACCCACGAGGAGGGCTTCCGCGCCGCGCTGACCGGCCTGGTCAACCGCTACGCGCGGGACAAGAAGCTGCTCCGCGAGAAGGACGACAACCTCTCCGGCGAGGACATCCGCGAGGGCCTGACCGCGATCATCTCGGTCAAGCTCGGCGAGCCGCAGTTCGAGGGCCAGACCAAGGACAAGCTCGGCAACACCGAGGCCAAGACCTTCGTCCAGAAGGTCGTCCACGAGCAGCTCAACGACTGGCTCGACCGCAACCCCAACGAGGCCGCGGACATCATCCGCAAGTCCATCCAGGCCGCCACCGCGCGCGTCGCCGCCCGCAAGGCCCGCGACCTGACGCGCCGCAAGGGCCTGCTGGAGTCCGCCTCGCTGCCGGGCAAGCTCTCCGACTGCCAGTCCAAGGACCCGTCCGAGTGCGAGATCTTCATCGTCGAGGGTGACTCCGCCGGAGGCTCCGCCAAGCAGGGCCGCGACCCGCGCACCCAGGCCATCCTGCCGATCCGCGGCAAGATCCTGAACGTCGAGAAGGCCCGGATCGACAAGGTGCTGCAGAACACCGAGGTCCAGGCGCTGATCTCGGCCTTCGGCTGCGGCATCCAGGAGGACTACGACGAGTCCAAGCTGCGGTACCACAAGATCGTCCTGATGGCCGACGCCGACGTCGACGGTCAGCACATCCGCACCCTGCTGCTCACCCTGCTGTTCCGCTTCATGCGGCCGCTGGTCGAGTCCGGGTACGTCTACCTCGCCATGCCCCCGCTGTACAAGATCAAGTGGGGCAAGGACGACTTCGAGTACGCCTACTCGGACCGCGAGCGCGACGCGCTGATCGCCGCCGGCGTCGAGGCCGGCCGCCGACTGCCCAAGGACGACGCGATCCAGCGCTTCAAGGGTCTCGGCGAGATGAACGCCGAGGAGCTGCGCGTCACCACCATGGACGCCGAGCACCGGCTGCTGCTCCAGGTCACCCTGGAGGACGCCGCCCGCGCCGACGAGCTGTTCTCCGTGCTGATGGGCGAGGACGTCGAGGCCCGCCGCTCCTTCATCCAGCGCAACGCCAAGGACGTCCGCTTCCTGGACGTGTGACGCCTGCACCCCAGGCCCCGCACGTACCAGTCCGCGTGAAAGGAAACTGACCACCAGTGGTCGACGACAACCGTCCCGAAGGCGAACAGCCCGAGACCCCCGCAGCCGCCGCCGAGGCCACCGCCCAGGCGACCATGCGGATCGAGCCGGTCGAGCTCGAGACCGAGATGCAGCGCTCGTACCTCGACTACGCGATGAGCGTGATCGTCAGCCGGGCGCTCCCCGAGGTCCGCGACGGCCTCAAGCCGGTGCACCGCCGCGTGCTCTACGCGATGTACGACGGCGGGTACCGGCCCGAGAAGGGCTACTACAAGTGCGCCCGCGTCGTCGGCGACGTCATGGGCAACTACCACCCCCACGGCGACACCTCGATCTACGACACCGTGGTCCGCCTGGCCCAGCCGTGGTCGCTGCGGATGCCGCTGGTGGACGGCAACGGCAACTTCGGCTCTCCGGGCAACGACCCGGCGGCGGCCATGCGCTACACCGAGTGCAAGCTGATGCCGCTGGCCATGGAGATGATGCGCGACATCGACGAGGAGACCGTCGACTTCGCGCCCAACTACGACGGCCGCTCCCAGGAGCCGACCGTCCTCCCGGCCCGCTTCCCCAACCTGCTGGTCAACGGCGCCACCGGCATCGCGGTCGGCATGGCCACCAACATCCCGCCGCACAACCTGCGCGAGGTCGCCTCCGGCGCGCTCTGGTACCTGGAGAACCCCGAGGCCTCCAACGAGGAGCTGCTGGAGGCCCTGATCGAGCGGATCAAGGGCCCCGACTTCCCCACCGGCGCGCTGATCGTCGGCCGCCGCGGCATCGACGACTACTACCGCACCGGCCGCGGCTCGGTCACCATGCGGGCCGTCGTCGAGGTCGAGGAGATCCAGGGCCGCCAGTGCCTGGTGATCACCGAGCTGCCCTTCCAGGTCAACCCGGACAACCTCGCCCTGAAGATCGCCGACCTGGTCAAGGACGGCAAGATCGCCGGCATCGCCGACGTCCGCGACGAATCCTCCTCGCGCACCGGCACCCGCCTGGTCGTCGTGCTCAAGCGCGACGCGGTCGCCAAGGTCGTGCTCAACAACCTGTACAAGCACACCGAGCTGCAGACCAACTTCGGTGCCAACATGCTGGCCCTGGTCGACGGCGTGCCGCGCACCCTGTCGCTGGACGCCTTCATCCGGCACTGGGTCAACCACCAGGTCGAGGTCATCGTCCGGCGCACCACCTTCCGCCTGCGCAAGGCCGAGGAGCGCGCCCACATCCTGCGCGCCCTGCTCAAGGCCCTGGACCTGATCGACGAGGTCATCGCGCTGATCCGGGCCTCGGCGAGCGCCGACGCCGCCCGCACCGGCCTGATGGGCCTGCTCGACATCGACGAGCTCCAGGCCAACGCCATCCTGGAGATGCAGCTGCGCCGCCTGGCCGCCCTGGAGCGCCAGCGGATCATGGACGAGCACGACGAGCTCCAGCGCAAGATCGACGAGTACAACGCGATCCTCGCCTCGCCGACCCGCCAGCGGGAGATCATCTCCGAGGAGCTCGCCGCGCTCGTCGAGAAGTACGGCGACGAGCGGCGCTCCACCCTCATCCCCTCCGACGGCGACCTCTCCATCGAGGACCTCATCGCCGAGGAGGACATCGTCGTCACGATCACCCGTGGCGGCTACGTCAAGCGGACCCGCTCCGACCTCTACCGCTCGCAGAAGCGCGGCGGCAAGGGCGTGCGCGGTGCCCAGCTGAAGCAGGACGACATCGTCGACCACTTCTTCGTGACGACGACCCACAACTGGATCCTGTTCTTCACCAACAAGGGCCGGGTCTACCGGGCCAAGGGCTACGAGCTGCCGGACGCCGGGCGCGACGCCCGCGGCCAGCACGTGGCCAACCTGCTGGCCTTCCAGCCGGAGGAGCACATCACCCAGGTGATGGCCGTCCGCACCTACGAGGACAAGCCGTACCTGGTCCTCGCCACCCGGGCCGGCCTGGTGAAGAAGTCCGCGCTCAAGGACTACGACTCGCCGCGCTCCGGCGGCCTGATCGCGATCAACCTGCGCCAGGACGAGGAGGGCCGGGACGACGAGCTGATCGGCGCCGAGCTGGTCTCCGCCGAGGACGACCTGCTGCTGGTCTCCAAGAAGGCCCAGTCGATCCGCTTCACCGCGACCGACGACGCGCTGCGGCCCACCGGCCGCGCCACCTCCGGCGTCAAGGGCATGGCCTTCCGCGAGGACGACGAACTGCTCTCGATGAACGTCGTCCGTCCGGGTACCTACGTCTTCACTGCGACCGACGGCGGATACGCCAAGCGCACCGGTGTGGACGAGTACCGTGTCCAGGGGCGCGGCGGCTACGGCACCAAGGCAGCGAAGATCGTCGAGGGGCGCGGCTCGCTGGTCGGTGCGCTCGTGGTCGACGAATCCGACGAGATCATGGCGATCACCCTCTCGGGTGGAGTGATCCGCACAAGGGTTTCCGAGGTTCGTGAAACCGGACGTGACACCATGGGCGTCCAACTGATCAACCTCGGAAAGCGCGACGCGGTCGTGGGCATGGCCCGCAACGCGGAGGCCGAGGACGAGGAGACGGCGGAGGACGAGGTGGCGGGTACCGAGTCCACCGAGACGGCCGAGGGTACGGAGACGGTGGTCGGCGGAGACGCCGAGGCCTGAACCGAACCGCAGACCGGTTCCGCCGCGTCAAGGTAGACGGACGCGGCGGCACCGGACGCCGACCAGTTCCGGGCAATCCCGCCGGGCGCTGGATGACGAGTGACGAAGCAGGGCGGCGCCGCCGTCCTGGTGGGAAGTGCGGGAGGACCAGGTGAGTGGAGCCACGGGTGCTGCGGGAGGAACCTCCGGCGGCCGTCCGGGCGCACAGGGCGGGGGTTCGTACGGCGTGCCGCAGCCGCCGGCCGAGCACCCGGCCGCGTCCACCTCGCTGATGCCACCGGTCGGCGGAGCGGGACAGAGCGGCGCGACCTACGGGGGGCAGCCGCAGGGCAGCTCGGGCGGCTTCTCGCAGCCGACCACGTACGCCAAGGGGCAGCCGACCCCGGCCCGGGGCACCCGGACCTCGGGCAACACCCCGGCCGGTGGAACCCCGGCCGGTGGAACCCCGGCCGGTGGAACCCCGGTCGGCGGTACGCCCGCCGCCGGGGCGGCGCGCCGCCCGGCCGCCGCCGCCCCCGCGGGTGGCGGCCCCGGGCTCGGCCGGACCCGCAAGGCCCGGCTGCGGGTGACCAAGGTCGACCCGTGGTCCGTGATGAAGGTCAGCTTCCTGCTGTCGCTGGCCGTCGGCATCATCATCATCGTGGCCTCGGCCGTGCTGTGGATGACACTGGACTCGCTCGGCGTCTTCGACTCGCTGACCAAGACCCTCAAGGACGTCACCGGCTCGGACAGCAGCGGCGGCCTCAACCTGATGGACTACATCGGCTTCGGCAAGGTGATGACCTTCACCACGCTGATCGCCGTGGTCGACGTCGTCCTGCTGACCGCCCTGTCCACGCTCTCCGCGTTCATCTACAACGCGGCGGCCGGCTTCACCGGCGGCGTCGAGCTCACCCTGGCCGAGGAGGACTGATCCCGGCCGGATCCTGACCCTCGCTCAGCTCTCCGTCCGAGGACGGAATGCACGGGTCCCGCGGGCTGTTGCAGCCGGTGGGGCCCGTCGGCATTTCGGGTGACAGCCGGCCGCCCGCGGCGCGCCGTCCGGAAACCGGGCGGCCGCGGTGGGATTAGCTGGGTGCCGCCCGTCCCGCGCCTGGGAGTGCCGCAGGCCGCCCCCGGTCCGCCCGACCGGGTCAGCTGAGGTTCCGCAGGACGACTGGACGGAGGCGCGCGGTGGCGAAGCTCGCAGGTCAACTGGTCGAGGCCCTGGAAGGGCTGTTGGGGGTCCCGGTTCCGCTGCGGGTACAGGTCTGGGACGGCAGCGTCGCCGGGCCGCCGGGCGCGCCCACCGTGGTCCTGCGCAACCGCCGGGCACTGCGCCGGCTGATCTGGCAGCCGGGCGAGCTGGGACTGGCCCGGGCCTACGTCGCGGGGGACCTGGAACTCGCCCCCGGCACCGATCTGTACGAGACGCTCTCCGCCGTCGCCCGCTTCGCCGAGCGGCCGGAGATCCGCACCCTGGCCCTCGGGCCGCGCGACGTGCTCGGCGCCAAGGGCCGCCGGGTGCTCGCCGCCGTGCTGCGGGCCGGAGCGGTCGGCCTCGATCCCGAGCCGCCCCGCGAGGAGGTCCGCAAGGCCGACGGGCGGCTGCACAGCCGCAGCCGGGACCGCGCGGCCATCAGCCACCACTACGACGTCGGGAACGACTTCTACCGGATCGTGCTGGGCTCCTCGATGGTCTACTCGTGCGCCTACTGGACGCCGGAGGCGAAGAGCCTGGAGGCCGCCCAGGAGGCCAAGCTCGACCTGATCTGCCGCAAGCTCGGCCTGCGCCCCGGGATGCGCCTGCTGGACGTCGGCTGCGGCTGGGGCTCGCTGCTGCTGCACGCGGCGAAGCACTACGGGGTCACCGCGGTCGGCGTCTCCATCTCCCGGGAGCAGGTCGCGCTGGCCCGCGCCCGGATCGAGGAGGCCGGGCTGTCCGACCGGGTCGAGGTCCGGCTCCAGGACTACCGGGAGATCGCCGACGGGCCCTTCGACGCGATCTCCAGCGTCGGGATGGCCGAGCACGTCGGCTCCGAGCAGTACCGGGTCTACGCCGAGGGCCTGTACCGGATGCTGGTGCCCGGCGGCCGGCTGCTCAACCACCAGATCGCCCGCCGCCCCGACTTGCCCGGCGAGCCGCACCGCACCAGCCCGTTCATCGACCGCTACGTGTTCCCGGACGGCGAGCTCTCCCCCGTCGGTTCCACCGTGGCCCGGTTGGAGGAGGCCGGCTTCGAGGTCCGGGACGTCGAGTCGCTGCGCGAGCACTACGGGCTGACCCTGCGCGAGTGGGTGGCCAACCTGGAGGCGCGCTGGACGGAGGCGGTCCGGCTGGTCGGGCGCGGCCGGGCCCGGGTCTGGCGGCTGTACATGGCGGCCTCCGCGCTCGCCTTCGAGCAGAACCGGATCGGGATCAACCAGGTCCTTGCCGTCCGCAGCACCGAGGAGGGCGCGGCAGGTCTGCCGCCGACCCGCGAGGAGTGGCTGCTGAGCCCCACCGCCGCCGCGCCGCAGCTGGTCGCGGGGGGCGTCGCCGCGGCCCCGGCCGACCCGGATTTGGGAGATCGGCCGTCGGTCCGCTAATCTTTCAGTGCGGCAAGGGCCTATAGCTCAGACGGTTAGAGCGCTTCCCTGATAAGGAAGAGGCCACAGGTTCAAGTCCTGTTAGGCCCACCACCGCGAAGGGCCCGGAGTGATCCACTCCGGGCCCTTCGACACTTCCTGAAATCGAGCGGGACACGGATCGGCCGGAGTCGGGTACGATCTCTGTTCGGTGAGGGCCTATAGCTCAGACGGTTAGAGCGCTTCCCTGATAAGGAAGAGGCCACAGGTTCAAGTCCTGTTAGGCCCACCTCCCCGAAGGGCCCGGAGTGATCCACTCCGGGCCCTTCGGCGTTCCCCGCCGCCGGACCGGGAACCGCCCGCCCTTTTTCGCTACCCCCGGGGGAGGGACGGTGGAGGGTTGGTGACGACATGGGGGTGTTCCGGGCGATGGGCGTCCCCGGAGGGCGAGGGGGCACCGCCACGGACCAGGGTGGACCTGGTGAACGGCACGGCCGTGGTGGTGGTGCCGGGCGGCCCGGCGGGAGGTGCGGCGTCAATCCTGGGACCGCACCGCCGGGTTGGCCGTACGGCGGCTGGTCACGATTGGGACACCGGTGTGTATCATCGGCCGCAAGGGCAGTCTGGTACTCGGCCGCCCGTTCGCGCTCGAAACACAACTGGACTCGTCGGCCCGGTCAGTCCGGCCGGTTCCCGCTCTTGAGTCCACCAACGCACGAAGGACGAGGTCCCGCGGTGAAGAAGCTTCTCCTGGTCGCCCTGGTCGCCCTCGGCGGCTTCTTTGTCTACCGTCAGGTCCAGGCCGACCGCGCCGAGCAGGACCTGTGGACCGAGGCCACCGACCCGGTCCCGGCCGGTCGCTGAGCCCCCGGCGATCTGACGATCGACGAACTCCGGAGGCGCCCGTCGGCGCCTCCCGGGCCGGCCGGCCCGGTCGACGAACCGGACCGGCCGACCACAGGGAACGGCACTGTCCCGGGGGGGACGGCGCTGGGAATCGCGCCGGAAACCGGTACGCTAGTGCCCGTTGGTACGCGCGGTGCCGTCGAGGGGCATTAGCTCAGTTGGTAGAGCGCTGCCTTTGCAAGGCAGATGTCAGGAGTTCGAGTCTCCTATGCTCCACAGTTCACAGCGGTAGCCGATCGGCCGCCGACCAGGATCCTGGTCGGCGGCCGAGCGGCGGTCC
>NZ_JBFBFA010000015.1:0-151509 GCF_040683915.1 Kitasatospora sp. NPDC093102
ATCTGGGCCGACACCCTCGCCACCCCCCACCTCGGCATCCACGACAACTTCTTCGACCTCGGCGGCCACAGCCTCCTCGCCACCAAAGCCGCCAAGCGCCTGCGGAACGCCGGCCTCGACGTCACAGTCCGGCAGATCATGCAGTGGCAGACCGCGGCCGAGCTGGCCGCCGCCCTCGGTGGCGACGCGACGGACGGGAACGCGAAGGAGCAGGATGAGGCCGAGCCGCTCGTCTACAGGCTTTCGGCCGGCGAGCCGGACCCGGCGCTGCCGAAGCTGTTCTGCGTCCACGCCAGCGGCGGCACCCCGAACGCGTACGGACAGCTGGCCCGGCTGCTGCGCGCCGACTGCACCACGTACGGCATCCAGGCGGTCGGCATGGACCGGTCCGAGCCACCGCTCAGTGACGTCGCGACGATGGCCGAGCGGTACTGGGAGGCCATCAAGTCGGTGCAGCCGGAGGGTCCGTACCACCTCCTCGGCTGGTCGCTCGGCGGCGTCCTCGCCCACGAGATCGCCCGCCAGGGCGCGACGGAGACGGCCACCGTCTTCCTCGTGGAGCCGCCGGTCCACGGCCCCCGCCTGGAGGCCCGGCTGCGGCCCGGCGTGGAGCTGTATGTCCGGGCGGCCGAGCTGTGGGAACGCGGCCAGGGCGTCGCCCCGGAGAGCCGCGCGGCGCTCGCCGCCGAACTACGTCGCGTCGCCGAGCCGCTCGAAGTCCCCGCAGACTCGGTCGGGCTCGACGAATGGCTGCCGTACGAGACGCTCGGGCACCTCCTCGACGCGATGCTCCGGCACCGTCCCGGGGTGTCCGCCGCCCCGGCCGTGCTGTTCGTCAGCGACGAAGTGGCTTTCAGCCGGGAGGGCTCCACGGTCAACGAGCGCGATCTCGCCGAGTACCTTGGCCACTGGGAGGCGCTGCACGAGAGCGCGCCCGCCGTGGAGCGGACCCCCGGCGACCACGGCGCGATGATGACGGAACTTGCCGCCATCGAGAAGGTCGCCAAGGTCGTCCGCGGAACCGTCCGCGCCGGCCACGACAACCACGACCGCGACAACGAGAACGTGCAGGTGGGTCAGGCATGCTGAACGTCATCGCCGAAGCACTGGTGAGTGTCAGCGGACGCGCCGCCGGAAGCGCCGTCGGCCTCCACGCGAGGTTGGAGATCCTCCTCGACAACGAGTGGGTGCTCCTCGCCGAGCGCAGGACGGACGGGAACGGCCTCATCGAGGAGTGGGGCGCGGCAGGCGGGCACCGGGGCCTCTATCGGGTCGTGTTCGACGTCGACCGGTACTTCGCCGGCCTCGGCCTGACCCCCGGCTATCCGGAGGTGACGGTCGGCTTCCGCGCCTCGGAGGAGGGGGTGGGGTACGGGGTGACACTCACCTTCTCGCCCCACCAGTACACGGCCGTCCTCACCTCCTCGTAGCCGCACCCGCCGGAACCACTCCCTCGCCCGCTTCCCGCGCCGACTCGGAGAGGCGGGCGAGGACCGGTCCCGCGACCTCGGGGGCCATCGTCGCGGTCAGCTCGCGCATGTCGGCCAGCACGCCGGCGGCGGCCTCCGGGTCGCCGGCGGCCAGGTGGGCGGCGTGCAGGATGACCAGCGCCCCGGCCTCCTCGGCGGGGGTCTTCATCTGCCGGAACAGCGGCAGGGCCCGCCGGAGATGGGCCACGGCCCCGTTGGTGTCCCCGATGGCGAGAGCCAGCTCGCCGAGGGTCACCAGGGTCCGGCCCATGACGAGGCGCTCGTCGTTGGTCTCGGCCAGGATGAGGGCGCGGTGCAGGGCGTTGGCGGCCTGGTCGGTCTCGCCGCGGCGGAACCTGGCGGAGCCGATTCCGTGCAGGGCGTAGGCCTCGCCGGTGTGGTCGCCGATGAGCCGGACGACGTCGAGGACCTGGGTGAAGGCCTCCAGGGCGTCGTCGTACTCGCCGCGCTCCATACGGGTCTGGCCCATCCGGTGCAGGACCTGGGCCTCGACACGGCGGCCGCGGCCCTCACGGCTGAGCCGGAGGGCCTCGTCGAGGAAGAGTCCGGCCGCGTCCTCGTCGCCGCTGCCGAGCTTGAGCTGGGCGAGGTTGTGCAGGACGTAGGCGACGGCGACGGAGCCGTCGCTCTCGCGGAAGACGCGGAGGGCGGACTCGTAGTGGGCGGTGGCCTCGTCGGACCGGCCGTGCACCCGGGCGAGATAGCCCAGGCCGCGGGCGGCGAGGGCAGCGCCGAGCGCGTCGCCGATGTCGTCGAAGATCTCGGCGGACTGCTGGAAGTGGGTCCCGGCGGCGGCGAAGTTCTGCTTCGTCACGGCGAGCGAGCCGAAGGAGTGGAGCAGGGCCGCCTGGCCGAGCCGGTCGCCGCCCTTGCGGGCGGCCGCGAGGGCGACCTCGTGGGTGTCGCGCCAGTCGTCGAGCCGTACATGGGTCTCGAGGAACGTCACAGCGGTGACGGCAAGGCCCCAGCAGTGCTCGGTGAGCCCCATCATGGCGGCCTGCCGGACGCTCGGGAGCAGCATCCGGCGCTCCCGCGAGAACCATTGGAGAGGCTCGGCCAGGATCCGGTCCACGGTCCGGTCGGGCAGCGGATAGAGGGGTACGTCATGGCTGCGGATCAGTACGTCGCGCCCGTACTCGCGGTGTCTCGCCTCGGTCAGCAGGAAGAGGAAGCAGCCGAGCACCCGGGTCAGGGCGGCCTCGCGTTCCTCCACGATCTCCTCGGCGGCGAGCCGTTCTCGGGCGAAGACCCGGATGAGGTTGTGGAGTTGGTACTGGCCTCGGTGACCGGTCGCGAGGCGGGCGGCGTCGACGAGCTGGGCGTCGGAGAGTTCGTCGATCAGGTCCCGTACGACGGACTGGGGGCGGTCGAGCAGGGCCATCCCGATCCAGGGGGAGAACGGGCCCTCCTCGATGACGGCAAGGCGCCGGAAGAGGCGGCGGGCGTCCTCGCTGACGCTGTCGTAGGTGAGGGAGAGGCTGGCCCGGATGCCGACGTCCGCGTACTTGAGCTCGTCGAGTCTGCGGGTCTCGTCCTCCAGGCGCTCGACCAGCTCGGCGATCTCCCAGTGGGAGTGGGCGGCGAGCCGGGCGCCGGCGATGCGCAGCGCGAGGGGGAGATGGCCGCAGAGTTCGGCGAGGTCGGCCGTGGCCTCGGGCTCGGCCTCGACGCGGGCGGCGCCGGTGATGCGGGCGAGGAGTTCGGCGGACTGCTCGGGGGCGAAGGTGGTGACGTCGATGCGGACGGCTCCGGCGAGGCTGCCGATGTGCCGCTGGCTGGTGATGATCACGGCCGAGCCGGCCTTGCCCGGCAGGAGCGGTCTGATCTGGCTCTCTCCGGCGACGTTGTCGAGGACGATGAGCACGCGGCGCTCGGCGAGCAGCGCCCGGTACATCTCGGCCCGTTCCTCCAGGCCGTCGGGGATCGCGGTGCCGTTGACGCCGAGGGCGCGGAGGAAGCGCTCCAGGATCTGGGCGGGCCCGACCATGTCGGGGGCTCCGCCGTGCAGGTCGGCGAAGAGTCGGCCGCCGGGGAAGTCGGCGGCGACCTGGTGGGCGACGTGGACGGCCATGGCGGTCTTACCGACGCCGGCCTTGCCGACGGCGGAGACAATGGGGACGGCGAGCCGGGACTGGTCCGCGGAGGAGCGGAGCAGACGGTCGCGGATGGTGCCGACGAGGTCCTCACGGCCGGTGAAGTCGGCGATGTCAGCAGGGAGCATCTCCGGTACGAGCGGAGCGGGGGCGGCCTCGGGAACCTCGGGTGCGGCGAGGGCCGCGGCCTTGCGGGTGCCGGGCAGGTCGAGGCGCGGGTCGGTGGCGAGGATGGAGTGTTCGAGCCGCTTGAGGCGCGGGTCGGGTTCGACGCCGAGCTCGTCGATCATCCACTGCCGGGTGTCGCGGTAGACCTGGAGGGCCTCCGTCTGGCGGCCGGAGCGGTAGAGCGCCAGCATGAGCTGGCCGCGCAGCCGTTCGCGGAGCGGGAACTCGTCGACGAGGCCGATGAGTTCGCCGACGAGCGCGCTGTGCTTGCCGAGAGCGAGCTCCAGCTGGATGCACTCCTCGGTGGCGGCGGTCCGCTGCTCGGTGAGCTCGCTGGCACCGTTCTGGATGACCTCGCTGAACATGCCGTCGAGGGCGGTGCCGCGCCACAGGCCGAGGGCCTGGCGGTAGGCGGCGGTGGCCTCCTCCCGCTGTCCGGCGTCGCGGAGCTTACGGGCCTTGCCGACGAGGCCGCGGAAATGGAGGGCGTCGAGGTTCTCCTCACCTGCGTGGACCCTGTAGCCCTGCGGATGGGTGGTGATGACCTCGGAGACACCGTGGTTGCCGAAGAGGCGGCGCAGTGCGGAGACGCTGATCTGGAGCTGGGCGCGGGCCGTGGCCGGCGGGGCCTCCTCGTAGATGGCGCGGACGAGGCGGTCGACGCCGACGACCCGGTTGGCGTCGAGGAGGAGGGTGGCGAGGACTGTCTGCTGCCGGATGCCGCCGAGGTTCAGCGGCGTGGAGCCGACGGTCGCCTCCAGTGGACTGAGGATGCGGAACTCGACTCCTGGTCGTGGTCCTGGTCCGGATTGCACCACGATCTTCGACTCCCCCCGGAACACGTGCAGGCCGCAGGGAACTTTAGATATGTTCAAGTCAACGGGTCAACGGAGATCGGTCAAGGTGGGCAGGTGTGGCCGGATACCGACGCACCCTCCCACCTGCATACGGCGAGAGCAGTTCGTTCTATTGACAGACTTCTGTCGAGAGACAACTCTCATTGCATGTCGCAGTCGAACGAACCCGAGCAGCGAGCCCCCCGGACGCCCGGATCCGGCGAGGCAGAAGCCCAACCCGCCCGCGCCGGCGAGGCCCGCACACCGGACTTCCCCTCCAGTGCGCCCCGCCGCCTCACCGACCCGGCCTCCATGCGGGCGCTCTCCCACCCTGTACGGCTCGCTCTCATCGAAGTCCTGACGCTCCAGGGTGCGCTGACGGCAACTCAGGCAGCTGAGCTGATCGACGAGACCCCCACCACCTGCTCCTTCCACCTCCGCCAGCTCGCGAAGTACGGCTTCGTGGAGGAGGCCGGACCCATGCCCGGCCGCTCGCGCCCCTGGCGCATCACCCGGCTCGGCTGGTCCGTGGAGGGCGCAGCCGCCGGCACCTCCGCCGGAAGGGAGCACGCCGTGGCGGCCCGACACCTCGGCGACCTGACGCTGGAACGCCAGCTTGAACGACACCGGGCGCACGACCACGGAACCAAACGGTCACACACCGTTTGGTGGGTTACGCCGAACGAGGCGGACGAACTCCAGGGGGAGATCGAGAAGTTGGTTATGCGCTACCGGGACAGACTTCAAGACCCCGAGTCCCGCCCGGCAGATGCGGAGGCGATGGAGGTAGTGATCCTCACCCACCCGTTCGCCTGAACCACGCCACATCGGTCACCCGACCAACAGACCACTGAAACCTGCTCTGCCACGCACCCAACTACTCACCAACCAACCGAACCGGGGGGAACAATGACAGCCGAGGCAGCGACCGTGACGGACGCGAAGCTCGACGACACGAAGCTCGACGACACGAAGCCGTTGCGTAAGAACAGGGACTTCACCCTGCTGTGGGGGGGCCAGACCGTCTCCCAGCTCGGCACCGCAGTGTCTGTCCTGGCGTTCCCGCTGCTCGTGCTGTCGCTGAACGGTTCCGCCGTGCAGGCGGGAGCGCTCGGCACCCTTCAAGCGGTCATCCGGGTCACCTTCCAGCTGCCCGCCGGCGCCGTCGCCGACCGCTGGAACAGGAAGCGCGTCATGCAGGTCTGCGACACGGGCCGGGCCGTCCTCTTCACGGTCCTCGCCACGGCGATCCTGCTCGACCACGCGTCGCTCGCGGTGATCTTCGCGATCGCGGGAGCCGCCGCCGTACTGGACGTCCTGTTCGGTGCGGCCGAGACGTCGATCGTCAGCCAGCTCGTACCGCAGTCGCAGCTTCCAGAGGCCTTCGCCAAGAACGAGGCACGTTCGTACGGGGCGTCCCTGGCCGGCCCCCCGCTGGGCGGTTTCCTGTATGCGCTCGGCCGCTCGGTCCCGTTCCTCTTCGACGCCCTGAGCTATCTGCTCTCGTTCCTGGCGGTCTCCTTCATCCGCAGGCCCGACCACCCGAAGCAGGAGGAGAGCGCCAAGACTTCGCTGCGTCACGACATGCTGGAGGGCCTACGCCATGTCGTGGCGAGCCCTTTCCTCCGGGCGGTGATCCTTATGGCGGCGCCCGTCAACTTCGCCCTCACCGGTGCGCAGTTCTCGGCCGTGCTGATCCTCACCGACGCCGGTCACAGCCCGAGGGCACTCGGCCTGGCTCAGGGATGCATCGCGATCGGTGGCCTCCTCGGCGCCCTCTGTGCGGCCCGCATTCAGCGGCTCCTGCCCTTCCACCGCCTGCTGATCACGGCCCTGGGCGTCCTGCTGACCCTGCTCGTGGCGAGTACCGCCCTGAACGGCAACCTGGCGATGGTGGCTCCGCTCGCCACAGGCTTGTTCCTGGCTCCGGCCGTCAACTCGCTCCTCTTCGGACGCATCGCCGCGACCACCCCGGCCCGCATCCAGGGCCGGGTCATCAGCGTCGTGGCTCTCTCGGCCACGGCAGCCGCCTCACTGGCCCCGATCGTCGTCGGCACGGTGGTGGAACACTGCGGCGGCACGGCGGCGATGACCACAGTCGTAGCAGCCTCGGCCCTCTCCCTCATAGCCGCCGTCCTCAACCGCGGAACTCTCCGGGAAAACCGGAAAGCCTAGCTTGATCCTCGACGATCGCCGCCGCCCCACCGACTACCACTCCGCACCAGCCACCCTCACCCCCCCCCACGCACCTGCCCGCCACGGGTGTGTCCAGCCGACGCCGCGGCCAGCCGACCGGGTCTGGACTGCGACCGAATCAGCTTCACCGTTGCCCTCGAAGTCGAGGTCACGGTGATGGAAGAAGGCTTGAAGGCCAGATCAAAGCGCTACATCAACGGTGTTGACACCAAAGTGCTAAGCAGCTTCGATCCGGCTGTGGTCACCAGCCGTGACGGACTGCCCGGCCTGATCGCGTCGGGCGCGTGTCCGCTGCGGCGGGACCTGCCGTCCCGGGCGGGCGCTCGCGCCGCGCCGGCCCTGCGGTTCGGCGCCGGGCGCCCGGCCGACGAGATCGCCGCCCGGGGTGGCGGCCTGTGCCTGGTGCCGGCCGTCGTCGCCGGATGCGCCGAGGGATACGAGGAGTTCGCGGATGCGCAGGCCCAGGTGCAGGGTGATGCGGTCCGCTCCGTTGTCCAGGTCGAGCCCGGTGATCTCCTGGATCTGCCGCAGCCGGTAGTGCAGCGACGTGCGGTGGATCCGAAGTGCTTCGGCGGTCCTGGATGTCGATCCGGCTTGATCGAGGAAGCAGCGCAGGGTCGTCTCCAGGCGGTGTCCGCCGCTGGATTCCAGCAGGGCACGCAGTGGCTTCGGGAGCAGTGACTCGTTCAGGGCGCGGTCCGGCAGTTGCAGGAGCACGGCGAGCTCACCGAGTTCCTCCCAGGAGCCGATGCCCTTCAGTGCGGGCATCCGGCGTGCCGCGCGCACCGCGACGAGTGCCTGCTCGTAGGAGGTCCGGGCGTCGGCGAGACCCGTCTGGTGGCCGCCGATGCCGATGACGGGAACGGCTGAGGCGTCCAGGCGGGCGCCGAGGGCCTCCATGATGTGCCGGGACTGCTCCCGGAGTGCTTCCGGTGTCAACGGCCGGTCGGCGAGCTGGAGCAGGACGGCCCGGTTCGAGGTGACCGCGAAGGCGCCGTGTGCCGATCGGGTACGCCGGAATCCCTCCAGCGCCCCGGAGAGTGCGGTCGTCACCTGCCCGGGAGACACCTGGGAGCGTGCCACCTGCACAATGCTGACCACCGCGTGGGGGGCGTCCGGGAGCAGCGCGTCGTCCAGAAGCCGTTGGCGGGACTCGGCGCGCACGGCGGGGCTCGATCCCAGCAGCGACAGAAGAAGCTTCTGTTCCCTGGTCTTCTCGGCGTCGGCCAGGACGTGATCGGCGTACAGCTGGCCGGCGATGGCGGGCGTTGCCCGGGCGATGGCCTCGGTCTCCCCCGGGGCCAGGGACCTGTCCGGTGCGATGACCACCAGCAGACCGAGGAGATGGCCGCGCTCACGCAGCGGCACGCAGTAGCGGGGGAGCAACCCGAGATCGTCCCGGCCCTCGACGAATCCCGGCCTGGACCACCGGGTGACGCCCTGATCGAGGACGTGACGGGCGACTTCGCTGCTCGCCCGTCCCTGCAGAAGGCTGTGGACGCGTGCCGGGTCCGCGTCGTCGAAGTGCCGGCTCGCACGGATGCCCCCGACCGAGAGGTCGGCCAGGGCCACGGACCGGCGGAGCGACTCCGCGAGTTCCTCGATCAGTTCTCGCAGCGCGGCACTGCCGACGGGGGCTCGCCGCCGTTGTTCGGTCATGGCAGTCCTCCTTCGTGGTCGTCCCGGTGCGGCGCGGGGCCGGCGGGGCCGGCGGGGCCGGGACCCGGCGGCGGCTCCCCGCGCACCGGCCCCGGGGCTCGGATCCGCTCCGGTCCCGCTTGCCCTGGGACACCGTGACACCGCGGCGATGCCCCACGGTGCACGGCTCTTGTCTGTGTCCGCGGGGATGGCCGGGCCGTCGTGCATCCGGTGCGGGACTGCCCCAGGCTGGTCCCGCGGCCCGTTGCGAGTGGCCGGTGAACCGCCCCTGCGGAGGAGTGCCCGTGCGCGAAGACGTCCACGTTCCCCGGGTGACGCCCGTCCTCGGACGGCAGACGCGTGCCTTCGTCGAGTCCTGCCCGTGGCCGGCTCCCCCGCAGGCCGACGGCCTCGCGTCGAGGGAACACATGGCGGCGCTGTGGAACGGCAGCGGCCGCGAGGAGCCCGATGTCGAGGAGGAGTGGCTGGCTGTACCGGGAAGGGACGGGGACCGCATCCGGGTGCGGATCCTCCGTCCCGCGGGTGCCTGTGAGCCGCTGCCGGTCGTGCTCTACCTGCACGGGCTCGGCTGGATGCTGACCGATGCCCACGCGCTTGACTTCCTCCCCGCGCTAAAGCACGGGAATTCCGGCCGCACGTGCCACGCGGGGGCTTCGCCCCGTGCGTGCGCGCGTCGCCGGTGGTTGGCGCTTCACGGACCGCCTCGTGGCGAGGTCTCCACGCCCTGACACCGCATGCCCTGCGGCGCTGAGGATGTTCTTCGCGGCGTTCACGTCGGCGTGGTCCCCGTGCCCGCAGGCCGTGCACTCGAAGACCGCTTGGCTCTCACGGCTCTTCGGATCCACATGCCCGCAGGCGTTGCAGGTCTGCGACGTGTACGCGGGATTCACCAGCACCACGCGGGTGCCGGTGGCACGCGCAGCGTTGCGCAGCGCGCGTTCGAGCAGGTGCCAGCCCTTGTCGAGGATGGCCCGGTTGAGTCCGGCCTTGGCACGGACGCCCCGGCCGGGTTGCCCGATGGTGCCAGCCGCCGAGGCGGTCATGTTCCTCGTGCGGAGGTCTTCCAGCGCCACCAGCGCGTTCGCAGTGGTCAGTGCGTGGGCGGTCTGCGCGCAGAAGTCCGAGCGACGGTGGCGGACCCGGCCGGTGATCGCATTGATCTTCGCCAGCACGGCCCGGCGGCGGTTGCTGCCGCGCCTGCACCGGGCGAGCTGCTGGTGCAGGCGGCGCAGGCGTTTCGCCTCGCCTTTGGTGACGTATGCGCGGTCGTGGAAGGTGGCGTCGCTGGTCGTCGCGGCCACCTTCACACCCCGGTCCACGCCGACAACCCGGTCCGGCAGAGCGTGCCGATCCGGAGTGCTCCTGCCGTCTTCCACCAGGAACGACACCATCCAGTGCCGTCCCTGCCGGGTGACGGTCGCCGAGCGCACCTGTCCGCCCAGCGGCCGCGACCAGCGAAAGCGCACCCAGCCTAGCTTCGGGAGCTTCGCCCGTCCCCACCTGCGGCCGATCCGCTCCACCGCGATCAGGTTCCCCGCCGGGAACCGGAACGACGGCGACCACCGGGACTTCGAGCGCCACCGGACCCTGAACGTCCCGTGCTCACGGCACGCCCGGTCCAAGTCCCGCAGGGTCTGCTGCAACACATGCGACGGCGCGTCCCCGAGCCACGGGAACTCCCGCTTCGCCTCCGCCAGCTCGGCGGCCTGCGGCACGTAGTTCATCCACGCACCCCGCCGCCGGTACTCCCGCCGCTGCTCCAACGCGGTGTTCCACACCACCCGGCAGATGTCACCGAACATCTCACACAAACCGGCCTGCGCCGAGTCGAGTTCAAGCCGGTACCGACGCCCGGACAACATTGCGAAACACCCCCCTTCGGAAGCTGCAATCAACCTAACCCACGCCACTGACAACGCAGCGAATCGCGCCGCTTCGCGGCTCCAGCACAGCAAGAGCCAACCCCCAGCTGAAACAGGGGGTCTACGCTCAAGAATTCAGATCAGCAGCTGCTGGTGGACCTGGTGCTCGGAGCGGACGCGGCCGTGGTGGTCCCCGAGTACGACGCACCGGAGCACGCCCGCCACCCGGGTGCCGTCGAGCGGGCGTACGCCGTGGCCCGGTGGATCGCCGGGCACGGCGCGGGATGCGGACTGGACGGGAGCAGGATCGCGGTGGTCGGCGCCAGCGCGGGCGCCCAGCACGCGGCCGCGCTCACCCTCGTGGCGCGGACGCGCCGCGGCCCGCGCTTCCGTCACCAGGTGCTGGTCTGCCCGGTGACCGACGCGGCGATGGACACTCCGTCCTACCGCCAGTTCGCGGAAGGGTACTTCCTGACCCGCGCCGCCATGCGGGACTACTGGCAGCAGTACGCGCCGGACCCGCGGGACCGCGCGCAGGGCGCCGTCTCACCGCTGCGCGCGCCCGTGCGGTGTCTCGTGGGCCTGCCGCCCGCGCTCGTCATCACCGCCGAGGCCGACGTCCTGCGTGACGAGGGCGAGGCGTACGCGGCGCAGCTGAGGCGGGCGGACGTCCCGGTCGTGTCGGCCCGTTACCACGGCACGATCCACGGGTTCGTCCTGTTCGACCGGCTCCGCGGCACGGAGGCGTCCGAGGCGGCGCGCATTCAGATGACGGATGCCCTGCACACCGCCCTGCATTCATGAGGTCACCCGGGCCCGTCCACGGGGACGGCGCCGCCGAGCCGCCGCCACTCGCTCGGGGACACCCCGCAGGCTGCCTGGAAACGGCGGCTGAAGTGGCTCGGGCTGCTGAACCCGCACCGGGCGGAGACCGCGGCGATGGTCAGGCGGTCGTAGCGCTTGGAGGCCAGCATGCGCCGGGCCTTGCCGAGCCGCTCCTCGATCAGCCACTGCTCCAGACTGATCCCCGCCCCGCTGAGCAGGGTGTAGAGCCGGCGGACCGAGACGGCGTGCTCCGCCGCGATCCGTTCCGGCGTCAGGTTGCGGTCCGCGAGGTGGGAGCGTGCGTAGGCCAGGATCCGCGTGAGCAGGGTGTCGTCCATCGTCGACCTGACCTCGGTGCTCTCTTCGGCGTGCGCGGCCGACAGGAGCAGCGCGCGGACGAGCTCCGTCGTGGCGGACCCCAGGGCCTGCGCACCGGGATCGGCCTCCAGCCGGCCGGGATCGCGCCACAGGCCCCGCAGGTGCTGCAGCACCAGGCCGTGGAGCGGGCTGGAGCGCAGCTGCCGGGACGCCCGCACCACATCCTCGACCGGCACGCCGAGGTGGTGCATGTCGAACATGATGGCCTGGGACGCGCCGTCGCCGGACCAGCCGTACACGCGGGGCGACAGCTCGTGGAAGACGCAGATGTCGTCGGAGCCCAGAAGTGTCTGCCGGCCCGAGACTTCGGCCCGGTGGACGCCCAGGGGCTGGAGCGAGACCGAGACGATGGGGCTGCTCCTGTGGTGGCGCACGTGCTGGGCCGTCCGCCGTACTTCGAAGCCCGAGTTCCGGGTGGCGAAGAGGTCCAGGCCGCCGACGCGCCACAGTTCCATGCGTGCGTGGATACCGGTGTCCGGCTCCTCGTGGGCGACGTCGTTGGGCACCAGAGAATCCGTCAGTGCGTGGTGGAACGCGTCCACGCGCTCGCGGGGCGCCACGGTGTTGAGGTCGAGCAGCAGCACACACTCTCCCGGAAGGTTTGCTTCCGGCAATTCTGCCGCACCGGTGAGCGCCCTCGGCTGCGGCAGATGTCCAGGGTGGCTGCCGTGCTCCGCCCACACAGGCCGGGCGGCCCCGCGCACTCCGCGGGACCGCCCGGTACAACCGCTTCAGGAACCGGCCGGTAAGTCGCCGGCCTGGACACCCGCGACGAAGGACCGCCAAGCCTCAGGAGTGAAACGGAGAGCCGGGCCGTGAGGGTCCTTGCTGTCACGGACCGGGATGAGGCCGGTGACACCGGCGGCCACGTCCATGCAACCGCCTTGGCCGTTGCTGTATGTGCTCTTGCGCCACTTGACGCTGTGGTACTCGCGACTCACCGGGAACACTCCTCCTCGCCCTCCCCCTCGGCGACCGCGAAATCCGCATCAGCCGGGCGAACTGACGCCTACAGCCACCCCCGCCGGGCCGCCTGGACCCCGGCCTGGAAACGGGTGGTGGCACCCAGGTGGGCCAGCAGGGTGGAGACCCGGCGCACCACGGTGCGCCGCCCCAGCCCCAGCCGGCGGGCGATGGCGTCGTCGGTGGCGCCGCCGGCCATCAATGTGAGGATCCGCCGGTCGCGTTCGTCGATGCACAGGTCGACGTCGGCCATGGAGGCAGGCACCGCCAGGCGCCACAGCGTCTCGAACACCGCGGTCAGGGCGTGCAGCAGGCCGGAGGGGCGGATCAGCAGCGACACCACGCCGGGGCGGTCGTCGGCGGGCAGGGTGACGATGGCCAGGTCGTCGTCGCCGATGGCGAGCTTGAGCGGCGGCTCGTCCAGGGTGCGGGCCTGCTCCCCCGCCTCGACCATCCGGGCCATGTTGGGCCCGACCACCGGGTCCTGGAAGGCGCAGCCCTGGTAGATCACGCGGTAGACGACGCCCGCGGCCATCCGGCGGCGCTGGAGCACCTCCTGGTCGAGGTAGTGGGCGTGGCTTCCGGAGTACGGCGGCACGTCGATGACCCGCACCTGGTGGCGGGCGGCCAGCTGGAGGCGGCGGCTGGCGGCCAGTACCCCGGCGGGGTCCTCCACCACCTCCAGCGCGCCGTAGCTGCCGGTGTCGCGGCGGGCGAAGCGGTAGAGCCGTTCCAGTTCGGCGCCGGCCCGGCGGGCGGTGGCCTGGCGCAGCGCGTCGTGCTGCAGTACCGCCTCGACCACCCGGGCGGGCGGCAGGGCCTCCCAGGCGTGGTCGCGGTCGTCGGCGCTGTCGGTGGTGTCGAAGGCCACCGCGACGCCCTCGTCGGCGAGGTCGCGCAGCACGGCCAGGACGGCCTCCTCGTCCAGGCCGCTCTCGCGTGCGAGTTCGGGCACGCGGGCCCGTGGCCGGCCGACCAGGCTGTGGTAGACGCGGCCGCGCTCGGAGTCCGGTTCCAGCACGTCGTGCACGACGCCCCCCAGTCATCGTGTCCCGCCGCCGTGTCATGTCCCGGGCGGGGCCGGGGGAGGCTACCCGCGCCGGCGGCGCACATGCGCCAGTGGCCCAGGTGCGCCGCCGGGTGCTCTGGCGTCCGGGCGGGGCCGCTCGCAAGAGTTGTCGGCGATCAGTCAGATCACGGAAGGCCGAGGACGCCCATGACCCCTGCCCGGCTCCGGCGCGCCCGCGCGGCTCTCGCCGCCCTGGCCGCCTGCCTGCTCCCGCTCGCCGCACCCGCCGTGCCCGCCACGGCGGCCGGTTCCGCCGTCACCGGTCCCGCCGTGGGCGCGGAGGCCGACGGGCCGCCGCCGCTGAGCGACGGCTTCGGGCTGACCCAGGTCGGCGCCGCCACCGGCAGCGCCACCAACTTCGTCATCACCGTCACCACCCCCCAGGTCGCCGGGCCGCACACCATCCGCATCCTGCTGCCCGCCGACTACGCGGCCCACCCCGACAAGCGCTACCCGGTGCTGTACTTCCTGCACGGCGCCTCGGACAACCCGGGCGACCCGGCGCTGGCCTACCCCGCGCTGACCGCCGCCCAGTCGATGATCACCGTCATCCCGGACGGCGGCCTGCGCGGCTGGTACACCGACTGGCTCGACCAGAACACCGCCGCCGGCGCGCAGAACTGGGAGACCTTCCACCTCACCCAGGTCCTCCCGTTCGTCGACGCCAACCTGCGCACCCGCACCGACCGCGCCCACCGGGCCGTCGGCGGGCTGTCCATGGGCGGCTTCGGCGCCCTGCACTACGCCCAGGACCGCCCCGACCTGTTCGGCCAGGTCCTCACCATGTCCGGCGCCAACGACCTGTCCACCGACGAGATGATCATCCGCGGCGCCGTCGTCGCCACCCTGACCAACGCCGGCACCGTGCTCTGCGGCCCCAGCGACGGCCACCCCTGCGGCCTGAACTTCGGCCCCACCGTCTCCAGCGACGCGATCTTCGGCAGCCCGTACCCGGTGTTCAACGCCGACTGGCGCTGGAACGCCGCCGACCCGGCCTCGCGCCTGGGCCTGCTCGCCGGCACCGGCATCGCCGTCTACACCGGCAACGGCAACGGCAACCCCGCCGACATGGAGTTCTGGGCCGAGGGCACCGCCAAGCGCGTCAAGGACCGCCTGGACGCGCTCGGGCTGCCGTACCGCTACGTCGACTACGGCAACGGCGCCGGCTGGGGCACCGACTGCCACGGCGGCCACACCCCGGGCTGCTGGGCGCAGGACCTCGCGGACTACGTCCCGCGCCTGGAGGCGGCGTTCGCCGCCGCCTCCTGAACGCCGCCCCTCTCCCGCACCTCTCCCCCGACGAAAGGACACCACCCTTGCCCGCCACCACGCCCCTTGGCCGCACCGCGCCCTGGCTGCGCCTGCTCGCGGCCCTCCTGGTGACGTGTTGCGCCGCCCTGGGCCTGACCGCCGCGCCCGCGCACGCCACCCCGGCCCCGGCGCCCGCCCCGCTCGCCGCCTGCACCACGCCGCAGCAGTGCCTGTCCGTCAAGTCGCTCAGCAACGGGCGCCAACTCGACGTCCAGAACGGCAACACGGGCGACGGCGCCTACATCGTCACCAACTCCGCGCCCGGC
Source organism: Kitasatospora sp. NPDC093102 (assembly GCF_040683915.1). NCBI lineage: Bacteria > Bacillati > Actinomycetota > Actinomycetes > Kitasatosporales > Streptomycetaceae > Kitasatospora > Kitasatospora sp. NPDC093102. Next base: position 15,117 of record NZ_JBFBFA010000015.1, read on the forward strand.
TACCACCAGTCCTGGCGGCTGAACGTCGACCCCTCGGACTACACCTTCACCATCGTCAACAACGACACCGGCAAGTGCATCGACCTGGCCGCCTGGTTCGTCCCGGCCCTGCGCCAGCAGACCTGCGCCGGGCAGGCCAGCCAGCGCTGGTTCCTGCAGCCGGCTCCGGGCGGCGCCGCCGACGCCTTCATGATCCGCCACGCGGGCGACAACACCTGCCTGGACCTGCTGGCCGGCGCCCAGTACGACGACGCCTGGACCGACCAGTACGCCTGCAACGGCACCGTCAACCAGCAGTGGTCCACCGGCTTCCCGGCGGCCGCCCGCAGTCTGGCCCTCGACCACGCCGCCAAGCAGTGCCAGAAGGACCCCGGCTCCTGCTCCTGGGCCGTGAAGAGCGAGGCCCCCGCGGCGCCGCTGCCCAAGGTCTGCGTCTCCTCGGTCTGGTTCAACAACACCAGCAGCGCCGCCCAGCAGAACTTCGCGGTCACCACCATGAGCGGCTGGTCCAGCACCCTCGGCGGCCAGATCGGGGCGAACATCGGCGGCGCGGCGCCTGGGGACGTCTTCAAGGCGGAGGTCTCCACCCAGGTCAACTACAGCAACGTCTGGCAGGGCTCGACCACCGTCAACAACAGCGTCACCGTCAACGTCCCGCCGCAGGAGTACGGCTGGGTCACCCTGGCCGAGCTCGCCCGCAAGGTCACCGGCACCTGGACCTTCGACGCCCGCGGCATCCCGTGGACCGCCGACGACACCGTCACCGTCCCGCTCACCTCCGACCCGAGCGGCGGCGCGACCCTCTACATCGCCAACACCAGCCCGACCTTCACCACCTGCGCCTGACGAACCTGTCAATTCCTCGGCCGCCGCCCGCGTTCACACCGGGCGGCGGCCCCGCGTTTCCGCCGCCTCGACCGCCCGGCGACGGCCTTCGGAGGCTCACCCGCTCCCCGGAGCGTCGGCGTGCGCGGTCGCGAGGGTGACCATGTGGTGCATGACCGCGACCGGGACGGCGGGGTTCCGGGCGGCGGTTTCGGCGACTTCGGCGCAGTGCGGATCGAGCAGGCGCGTCACCAGCTCGTCCGCGGGCAGCGCCGGGTTGGTCGAAGCGGTTTCCCGCACGCCCCGATCGGGGTCGGCGGACAGCCGGACCAGGGCCTCGGGGGCGGTCCGAGGGTCCCTGGCCACGGCGCAGCGGACCCTCGGGTCGGGGTCCCGGCTCAGCTGTTCGGCGTGGGCGGCGGTGGAGGCCGGGTCGTCGAGCGCGAGCGCCCGCAGGCGCGGGTTCGGGTCGGCGGCGAGGCGCAGCAGGCCGTCGCGGGGGAAGTTGGGGTGGTTGCGGGGGCGGCCGGGGAAGGAGAGGCTGCCGTCCCACCACGCCGCCACCTCCAGCAGCATCCCGGGCGGGGCGTCGTCGCAGGACTCGGCCAGGAAGAGCCGCACCACGCGGTCCTCGTCCCGGGCGAGCAGGGCCACGACGTCCGCGGGCAGGCGGGGTGCCCTGGCGACGCTGCGGCGGACCAGCAGCTTCGGGCAGGCCGCGAGTCGGCGCATGGCCGCGGCGTCCTCGTGCAGGGCTCCGATCCACCACAGGCCCGTCGTGACGTCCCCGGGCTCGATGTCGGGGACCTCGGCGGCCATCGCGGCGATCTCGTCGGGGGTGGTGGGCGGCACGGCGTCGGGGTGCGGGGCGCTTGCGATGCCGCGGCCGCCGCCCGGCCGTGCCCGGGCCTTCAGGTGCTGCTCGGCGAGCTCCGTGAACAGCCCGCGCCGGGCCGCCCCGGGCGAAGCGGCGATGAGCCGGTCCCACTGAGCCGGTGACAGGTGACCGGCCTCGGCGGCGGTGAGGCGGACCTGCCGGGCCGGGTGGACGACCGCGGCGTCCAGGACGGCGTCGGGCAGGTCCTCGCGGTACAGGAACCAGTGCCGGCCGGCGTCCAGGAGCCGCAGGAGCAGGTCGGCGGGCGCGGCACGGTTGGAGCCGAGTCCGGTCAGCCAGGAGGAGCCTGTTGCGCGGTCGACTTCGGTGGCCGAGGTCAGCACCGCCCAGGCGGGGGCGAGCGCGACGGGGTGTGTCTCTGTCACCGGCCGAAGCCTAGGGTCCGTCTTCAAACCCCCGTCGTCCGCCCGGAGGGCGGGCGGCGGCCCCTTGTCGCGCTCGTTCCGCCGTCCAGGAGGGCCGGCGCCTCGCGTACCGCCAGGCGGCCGGCGGTACGGAAGGAGTGCTCGCGCGAGTCGACCGGGTGCACGACGGTGTGGTGCACCACGAGCGCCAACGCCACCGGGACGCCGGGCAGTTGCCCGGCCAGCCCGGCGCGTACGCCCTCGGCCAGGGCGGTGTGGAAGCGCTCCGTCTCCCCGGGCTCCGGGTCGCCGTCGACCGTGGCGTCCGGGGCGGACTCGATGTGCAGGCCCTCCTCCCAGGGCTCGAAGTCCACGGTGACGATCGCGACGTCGCCCGGGCAGCTGGTCTGGTGGACGTAACGGGCCCGCACACCGCGGACCGGGCGGGGAGGGAACACGCCCTGCACGGCGGTCACCGGGTCAGCAGTCAACGGGTCAGGAGTGCTCGATCTCGACGGAGGTGATCACCACGTCCTCGACCGGGCGCTCGGCCTCGGTGGGGGTGGCGGCGATCGCGTCGACCACGGCCTTGGAGGCGGCGTCGGCGACCTGGCCGAAGATGGTGTGGCGGCGGTTGAGGTGGGTGGGGGTGCCCACCGTGATGAAGAACTGCGAGCCGTTGGTGCCCGGGCCGGCGTTGGCCATCGCGAGCAGGTACGGCTTGGTGAAGAACAGCTCCGGGTGGAACTCGTCGGCGAAGGAGTAGCCCGGGCCGCCGGTGCCGGTGCCGGTCGGGTCGCCGCCCTGGATCATGAAGCCCGCGATCACCCGGTGGAAGAGCGTGCCGTCGTAGTACGGGCCCTGGCCCGGCTCGCCGGTGCGCGGGTCGGTGTACTCCCGGGTGCCCTCGGCGAGTTCGGCGAAGTTGCGGACCGTCTTCGGCGCGTGGAACGGGAACAGCTCCAGGCGGATCGGGCCCGCCGTGGTGTGCAGGGTGGCGAACCGGGCAGTGGCCACGGGGTGACTCCTCGGGGTGCGGCTGGCGGGCGGGGTCGTGTACGGCCGGTGAGGTGACCAGGGCCGTTCGGTTACCGCATCCTGGCACAGCCGACGGCTTCCCGGCCGAACCGGGTGGGACGATCCGCACGTCACACGGAGCAGGACGTCGGGAGAAGGGCGGGTGGCCGCGATGGTCGGTGCGGTTCTGGTGGGGGTGCTGGTCCTGGTCGTCGCGGGGTGCGGCTGCGTGGTGTGGGCCGACCGGGGCGGGCCGCGCTGGACCCGGGTGGTCGCGGCCCTCACCCTCGGCGCGGGGAAGGCGGTGCGCAGCTACCAGCGCAACCGGCCGCGCCGGGTGGAGAACAGCGGTGGGGACGGTGACTGAGCCGCCGTCCGGGCACGAGCGGCGGGGCCGTCGGGACGCGGCGCGTCCCCGGCCGCCGGGGTGCGTGGCGGCCGGGGACGCGAGGGGGTGTCAGCTCTCGGTGGAGCGGCGGCGGGCGGCCACGACCAGCGCCGCGCCCGCGGCGAGGGCCGCGGCGGCGCCGCCGGCCTCCCAGCCGAGCCCGTCGCTGCCGGTGGAGGCGAGCGCGCCGGAGCCGGTGGTGCCGGTGCCCGTACGGGTGGTGGTGGTCCCGGTGCCGGTGGTCTCGGTGAGGCCGGCGGGCTGGACGGTCTGCGGCTGCTGCCCGGAACCGTCGGTGCCCGTGCCGTTGCCGTTGCCGGGCTTGACCGCCGCGGCCTCGTCCTCGGCGCGGGCCTTGGCCCAGCCCTCCTTGAGGAAGGCCGTGATGTCCGCGTCGCTGCCCTCCAGCGCGGCCAGGGCGGCCTTGTGCACCTCCGGGCCGCCGGTCTCGGCGATCTGCGAGACCTTGAGCCGGTTGTCGCCGGCGCGCAGCGCGGGCAGTTCGGTGGTCAGGAAGCGCCGCACGTCGGCGGCGGTGCCGTCCATCGCCTTCTGGGCGGCCGCGGCGGTGTGCGGGCCGGTCGCCGGGTCGGCGATGACGCGCAGCACCTCGACCCGGTCGTCCTCGAACTGGGCCTTGGCGAAGCCGCCGTTGAGGAAGGCCTCGACGGCCTCGTCGGTGCCGGCGTCCAGCGCCTTGCCGGCCGCCTCGCGCACGGCCGGGCCGCCGGTGTTCATGAGCTGGGCGAGCTTGACCCGGTTGTCGTCGCCGCGCTGCTTGGGCAGCTCGGTCTCCAGGAAGTGGCGCAGTTCGGCGGCGCCGCCCTTGAGGGCCTTCTCGGCCGCCTCGCGCACGCCGGGGCCGGTCTGCGGGTCGGCGAGGATCGCCTCGACCTTGGCGCGGTCCTCGTCCTCGGCGCGGGCGGCGAACTGGCCGGTCGCCAGGAAGTCGAGGACGTCCTGGTAGGTGCCGTCCAGGGCCTTGGCGGCGGCCAGGCGCAGCGCCGGGCCGGCCCCTTCGGCGCCGTCCGCGATCCGGGTGAGGCGCACCAGGTTGTCGGGCCGCTGCTTCTCGGCGAGTTCGACCTCCAGGAAGTGGCGCAGCTCGGCGGCGCCGCCCTTGAGGGCCTTCTCAGCCGCCTCGCGCACGCCGCGGCCGGTCTGCGGGTCGGCGAGGATCGCCTCGACCTTGGCGCGGTCCTCGTCCTCGGCACGGGCCGTGTACTGGCCGGTCGCCAGGAAGTCGAGGACGTCCTGGTAGGTGCCTCGCAGCGCCTGGTCTGCGGCCTTCTTCACGGCCGGGCCGCCGCGGTCCTCGATCTGGGCGACCCTCACCCGGTTGTCGGTCTGCCGGCTCTCGTCCAGCTCGACCGTCAGGAAGTGCCGCAGCTCGGCGGCGCCGCCCTTGAGGGCCTTCGCCGCGTTCTCGCGCACCTTGGACCAGCTGGGCGAGTCCGCGAGGATGCGCTCGACCTCGGCACGGTCACGCTGCTCCTGCCCGTCGCCGTCCTCGGGCGCGGCGTCCTTGACGGAGTCCGACCCGGTGTCGGGACCGGAGACGCCGGTCGGCTTCGGGGCGTCGGCGGCCGAGGCCGTGGCGGGGAAGAGGACGGCGGGGGCCAGGACCGCGGCCGCGACGACAGCGGACACCCGGGGCAGCTTCATCGAGAGCAAACCTGCTTCGTGTGAAGGGATCATGAACGACCGACAGCATAGATCCACTTTTACGATTGCCATACCAATTTTTGTGCCGGCCTCTCGGCCTCCCCGGCCGACGGCATGTCACACCACGTCGCCACGCACCCCCCCGCCCGCCCGGGGCGCTACGAGACGGGGCTCGCCCGTCCACTGCTTCCCGCGCTGGGACGAAGGCCGCAGCAACTGGGCCCCTCGCACGCTGACGCAGACAGCGGGCACGGCTGGCTACCCTTGCCCGCATGTCCGCACTGTCTCTTTCCCCACTCCGTTTCTCTCCGGACGAAATCGCCGAAATCGTCGGCATCTACGCGAGCAATCCCGAATACTGCCGCGCCGCCGGCGAGTACGACCCCGAGAACATTCCGACCGGCCGGGTGGAAGCCGACCTGCGCGAGGAAGCCGATACCGAAGGCTGCGAGGTCCTGCTGGCCCGCGACACCGAGGGCCGGACCGCAGGCCTGGTCTCCCTGCTGCACAAACACCCCGGAGACGGGCATCCCTGGATCGGACTGCTGATCGTGCACGGGAATCAGCACCGGCGGGGCATCGGTCGGCTCCTGGTGGATCTGGTCGAGGACCGGTTCCGCGGCCAGGGCCGAGACGGCATCCGCCTCGCCGTCCTGGAGAACAACCCGACGGCTTCGGCCTTCTGGAACTCAATGGGCTGGCAGGAGATCGACCGCCGTCCCGACGTCCAGCACGGCCGCCCCTGCATCGTCATGCACAAACAACTGACCTGAGCCCTCTGGAACAACTCGCCTAAGGTGTGGCGGATGAGCTTCCACCTGGTCGTCGGACACGGGCCCGCCGGGGCCGCCACCGCCCGCCTGCTGGCCGAACAGGGCCACGAGGTCCGGGTCGTCACCCGCACCGGACGCCCCGCCGGGCCGGCCGTCCCCGGCGTCGAGCACCTCGCCCTGGACGCGAGCGACCCCGTACGGCTGGCGCAGGCCGCCCGTGGTGCGGCCGCCGTCCACGGCTGCGCTGCGCCGCCGCTGCCGCAGTGGACCCGGCTCTGGCCCGCGCTGACCGCCTCGCTGTGCGCGGCGGCCGAGGAGAGCGGCGCGGTGCTGGTCATGCTCGGCAACCTGTACGGCTACGGGCCGGTGGCGGGAGCGATGACCGAGGACCTGCCGCTCGCCGCGACCGGTCCCAAGGGCCGGGTGCGGGCGGCGGCCTGGGAGCAGGCGCGGGCGCTGCACGAGGCCGGGCGGATCCGGGCGGTGGAGGTGCGGGCCTCGGACTTCTTCGGCCCCGGCGTCACCGACGGCGGCCACCTGGCCGCACGGGCGGTGCCCCGCCTGCTGAAGGGCCGCCCGGTCGCGGCGCTCGGCGACCCGGACACCGCGCACAGCTGGACCTACCTGCCGGACGTGGCCCGGGCGATGGCCGAGATCGCCGGCGAGGAGCGGGCCTGGGGCCGGGCCTGGCACGTGCCCACCGCCCCTCCCCTGTCGGTGCGCGCGATGGTCGACCGGCTGGCCGCCGAGGCCGGCGGCGGGCCGGTCGCGGTGCGCCGTCTGCCTGCGGCCGCCTTCGCCGTGGCGGGGGTGTTCTCCCCGCTGCTGCGCGAACTGCGGGAGGTGCGCTACCAGTTCGACCGGCCGTTCGTGGTGGACTGCTCCGCGTACGAGGGCGCGTTCGCGGTGCGGGCCACGCCGCTGGACGAGCAGCTGCGGGCGACGGTCGCCTGGTGGCGCGAGCGCGTACAGCCGTAGCCGGCCGGCGCTCGCGTGGGGGCTGGAGTCAGTGCTTGAGCGCGTCCGCGCCGCGGTAGCCGGCCGGCACCCCTCCCCCGGCTTCAGCCGGGGGAGGAGTCACGACCTACGACGGCTGCCGGTCGATCGGCCCGGTCGTCACGCTCCCCCCTGTGGCGAGGCCGACCGGCTGACCTGCGGGCCGCCGGGGCGCGTTGTCGCAGATGGGGCCTAAGGTTCGGCCCATGAGCGTTCCCGAGGTCATCCCGATCCAGTACCTGCCCGACTACCGCACCCGCACCATCGGGCGGTGCGAGGGCGGCCAGTTCTACGCGTCCGTCGTCGCGGCCTTCCCCGAGGGCTGGAGCGGCGACGACTGGCAGGCCGTGAAGCGCTGGCACGCCGTGCTCCACCGCTTCGACGAGGCCGGCCGCCACCTGGACTCGCGCATCCGGTCCACCGGCACGACGGCGGACGGCGAGAAGCAGGCGGTGGCCGCGGCCCAGCTGCTGCTGGAGGAGTGGCTGGACGCCCTGCCGGGGCGGCACTACCAGGACATCGCCATCGCCCCCTTCGAGGTCCGCTTCGAAGGAGCCCTGTTCGGCCTGGTCCTGGAGGAGGACGCAGACGAGGAGGACGAGGACGAGGAGGACGGCGGCGTCTGGATGGAGCTCTATCCGGACGGGCTGGCCTTCTCCTTCCCCTGGAACGGCTGCTACGACACGTGAGCCGCGGTGGTCGGCCCGCGCTGCCCGTTCCTCGCTAGGCTCGGCGGTGCCAGGGTCTCCGGTGGGAAGGCGGGGTGTGCGCGTGCTCGGGTACGACGCGGACGGGTTCGTGCGGGGCGGGGTGCCGCACCGGGTGGTGGCCGGGGCGGTGCACTACTTCCGGGTGCACCCGCAGCTGTGGGAGGACCGGCTGCGGCGGGTGCGGGCGCTGGGGGTGAACACGGTGGACACCTACGTACCGTGGAACTTCCACGAACTTCCCGACGGGACAGTGGACTTCACCGGCTGGCGGGACGTGGCGCGCTTCGTGCGGCTGGCCGCCGGCCTGGGGCTGGACGTGATCCTGCGGCCGGGCCCGTACATCTGCGCGGAGTGGGAGTTCGGCGGGCTGCCGGCCCGGCTGCTGGCGGTGGACGGGCTGCGGCTGCGCTGCGCGGACCCGGCGTACCTGGCCGAGGTGGACGGCTGGTTCGACGCGCTGGTGCCCGAGCTGCTGCCGCTGCTGGCGAGCCGGGGCGGGCCGGTGGTGGCGGTGCAGGTGGAGAACGAGTACGGCAGTTACGGCGACGACGCCGCCTACCTCGCCCACCTGCGCGACGGCCTGGTGCAGCGCGGGGTGGACTGCCTGCTGTTCACCACCGACGGCGCCCACGACACCATGCAGCAGGGCGGCGCCATCCCCGGCCACCTGGCCACCGTGACCTTCGGCTCGCGCGCCCCCGAGCGCCTGGCGGTGCTCCGCCGCCACCAGGGCGAAGGCCCGCTGACCGCCATGGAGTTCTGGATCGGCTGGTTCGACCAGTGGGGCCTGCCCCACCACGTCCGCGACCCGAAGGAGACCGCCGCCTCGCTGGACGAACTGCTGGCCACCGGCGCCTCCGTCAGCCTCTACATGGCCCACGGCGGCACCAGCTTCGGGCTGTGGGCCGGCGCCAACCACAGCGGCGCCCACCCGCTGGACGCCGGCTACGAGCCGACCGTCACCAGCTACGACTACGACGCGCCGATCGGCGAGGCCGGCGAGCTGACCGAGAAGTTCCACGCCCTGCGCGAGGTCATCGGCCGCTACCTTCCCCTGCCGGACGGCGAACTGCCCGACCCGCCGCCGCGGGTGGCACCGCAGCGGCTGGAACAGGCGCACGGGCGCGCGACGCTGGCACAGGCCCTGGATGCGCTGTCGCAGCCGCAACGGCACGCCGCGCCGCTGCCGATGGAGCAGGTCGGCCAGGACCGCGGCCTGCTCCACTACCGCACCCGCGTACCCGGACCGCGCCCCGAACTGCCGCTGCGCATCGACGGGCTGGCCGACCGGGCGCAGGTGTTCGCGGACGGGCGCCCGCTCGGGGTGCTGGAGCGCAACTCCCCCGGCGCGACGCTGGCGCTGGCCACCGGGCCCGACGGGGTCGTGCTGGACATCCTGGTCGAGGCGCTGGGCCGGGTGAACTACGGCCCGCAGATGGACGACCGCAAGGGCATCACCCGCGGCGTCTCGCACGGCCACCAGCGGCTCTTCGACTGGCAGATCCGTCCGCTGCCGCTGACCGACCTGTCCGCGCTGCGTTTCACCGACGGCGTCGAGGCCGGTGACGGGGAACCGGCGTTCCACCGCTTCACCGCCGAACTCCCCTCCCCCGCCGACGCGTTCGTCGCCCTGCCCGACTGGGGCCGCGGACTGCTGTGGCTCAACGGCTTCCTGCTCGGCCGCCACTGCTCCGCCGGCCCCCAGCGCACCCTCTACGCCCCCGCCCCGCTGTGGCAGGCCGGTGCCAACGAGCTGGTCGTGCTGGAACTCGAACGGCACGGCACGGCAGTGGAGTTGCGCGACGAGCCGGACCTCGGCCCGGTCGCGGCGGCACCCAGCTCCGAGTACTGAGGCACCCCCGCCACCCGGTCAGGCTCCGAGCAGGACCGCAAGGACGGCGCCGGGCCCGCACCCCCGGCCCCGGGGTCAGGTCAGTCCCACCAGAAGGACCACTGGTGGGAGCCGACCAGCTGCTCGGCGTACTCGGTGAGGGTGCCGGTGCCCTGGAAGACGAGGTCGGGGCAGAAGGCGGTGTGCTCGGCGGCCAGCGGGAGCGCCTCGGCGAGCGTGGCGGGCGGCACGGGGACGCTCAGTTCCAGGGTGTCGAAGCCGGCTTCGACCACCTGGGCGCCGAAGCGGCGCTCCCAGTCGGCGAGCACGGCGGCGATCTTGGCGATGTCGTTCTCGTGGTTCGCGGGGCCGCTCCAGCCGCACACCGCGAGTGCGTGGGCGCCGCTGTCGGCCCGGACCAGGCCGAGGCGGGCGTCCTCGACGGACTGCAGCACCTCGGCCAGCTCCCGGGCCTCGGTGCCGGCGGCGCCGTCGGGCACGGTGACGGCGGGGGCGGTGCCGGGCCAGGTGAGGCCGTAGGGGGCCAAGATCTCAGCGAGTTCGTCCTCGTCCCCGCGGTCGTCCTCGTCCTCGCCGTCGCCGGTCTCCCACCAGGTGCTCAGCAGGGCGGCCGGGTCGTAGAGGTCGGGTACGGAGGCGTCGCTCGGGTACAGCTCGCCGGACAGCCAGGGCCGGTAGTCGTCGCCGCTGCGGTCCAGCGGGGTGAGCAGCAGCGGCCACAGCCCGGTCTGCGGGTGGGCGCGGTGCAGCCGGCGCCACAGCCCGGCGGGGGCGGGGGCGTCGCTGATCCACAGCAGCGGCTGCCGCCCGTCGTCCTCGGTTACCAGACGGCCGGGCGGCAGGTCGACGGGCAGGGCGGTGAGGGCGGCGGCGAGGTCCGGGTGCTCGGTCATGCGGCTCACCGTAGGGGCGGGCACCGACAACGGGCGGGCTCGGCGGCCCGGCCCGCCTGCGCCCGCACGCCCGCACGCCCGCACGCCGGTACGCCGGTACGCCGGTACGCCCCGGCAGGCTCCACCAGGGCACCGCCCTGCCACCCCGCCCACCGCCGAGCCCCGACACCCACGGCAGACTCCCCCACCGGCCCCTCAGGACCAGGGCAGCCCCGCCCGGGTGCGCCAGTACGCCTCGGCGGGCTCCGCCATGGTGTCGAGGGCGGCGAGGTCCTCGGGTGTCGGGCGCAGGCCGGCGGCGGCGAGGTTGGAGGTGAGCTGCTCGGGGGTGGCGGCGCCGGACAGGACGATGTCGGCCCAGGGCTGGGCGGCGGCCGCGGCCAGGGCGAGGGCGTCGGGCGTGGTGGCGGTGCGGGCGGCGAGGGTGCGCAGCGGGGCGGTGTCGGGGCCGGTGGCGTTGCGGCCGGCCAGGCGGCCGTTGGCCATGCCCTCCTTGACCACGACGAGCCAGCCGGCCGTGTGGGCGTCGGCGAGGGCGGGGGCGGCGGAGGCCTCCAGCAGGTTCCAGGTGGCCTGGACGGCGGTGAACAGCGGCCGGCCGGCCGTGGTGACGGCGAGGGCCCGGCGGATGGTGTCGGCCTGGGCGGGGCCGCTGGTGGACAGGCCCACCCGTACGCCTTCGGCGGCGAGGGCGGCGAGGCGTTGGTGCAGGGCCGGGGCGGTGAGGGCGGGGCTGTCGGGGGTGACGGAGTGGACCAGGTAGACGTCCAGGTGGTCGCCGAGCAGGGTGCGGGTCTCGTGGATCTGTCGGTCGTAGACGGCCGTGGAGTGTTCCTTGACCTCGTGGGCGGCGACTCCGCTGGTCTGCCAGTCGGCGGTGTAGGTGTAGCCCCATTTGCTGCCGATCGTCATCTCGGCCGCGGCCTGGGGGTGTTCGGCGAGCCACTGGCCGAGGAACTCCTCGGCGCGGCCGTAGGAGCGGGCGGTGTCGAGGTAGCGCACGCCGGCGGCGTACGCGGCGTCGAGCAGGGTGTGGGTGCGTTCGCGCAGGGCGTCGACGGTGCGTTCGGCGGGCAGGTCCGCGTCGCGCCCGAGGTTGATGTATCCGGGCCGGCCGACGGCCGCGGTGCCCAGGCCGAGGCGCGCGGGGTGCGGACGCGCGGCGGGGGTTGCGGTGGCGGCGGGGTCGGTCGGCATGGCGGGCTCTCCTCGGGCGCGATGGTTCTCACCTGGGACTTTAGCCGCGCCGGATCAGCCGGCGGTGATGGTGCCGTGCTCGCGCTCGCGTTCGCGACCGGGCCCGGTCGAGGGCTCGGTCATGGGTTCGGCCCAGCCCGAGGAGGAGGTGCGGACGGCCTGGACGGGGGCGGCGATCGGTGTCTCCAGGGGGCGGGCGGTGCGCACCGGCGCGGCGCCCGGGGCGACGGCCTGGTCCAGGCGCAGCACGAAGTTGACGTATTCGAGCGCCTTGCCCGGCCAGTGGCAGTCGTTGCTGGTGAGCAACTGGCTGCGCAGGCCGCCGTGTTCGGTGACCGGTCCGGGGGTGGTGCGCAGGTTGGGCTGCCAGCTGCGGCCCCACAGGTGGTGTTCCAGGGACAGCGTCCAGCTCTCCTCGTCCACCTCGATGGTGGCGCCGACCCGCCCGGGCAGCACCCGCAGCCCGTACGCGCCGCGCACGACCGCCCGCTGGTCGAAGTCGGCGTTCCTGCCGACGACGGTGATCCGCCACGCGCCGTGGAACCTGAGCATGCCTGTCTCCTGACGCCGCGGCGCCCGCTCCGGCGGAGGGCGCCCCCGTCCGCGTCTACGGCCCCGGCCCGCCGGCCGGCTCAACAGCGGGACGGCCTGCGCTCGGGACGCATCCGCGTTCCGAGTCTGCCGATCGGCAGGTGCGGCCCGTACGTTGGTCCTCCTGCGGGATGGTTCGGTTGCGGCCCGGTCAGCGCCGGGCGGCGGCCAGGGAGCGGAGCTGGACGTGGACGGCGGCGGGCTCGGTGCCGGTGAGGGCGGCGACCTCGGTGGCGGACAGGTCGAGGACCAGGTGCAGCAGCAGGACGTCCTGCTGGGTGGCGGTGAGGTGGGCGACCGGGCCGAGCGGCCGGGGGCCGGCCAGCGTGCAGACGCGGCGGCGCACCGCCTGCCAGGCGCAGGCCGCCGGGCTGGCGGTGGACAGGGCGTCGAGCCAGTGGCCGCCCAGCTCCTCGAAGGCGTCGCGGACGGCCAGTTGCGCGTCGGCGTCCGGCAGGAGCAGTGCGGCGTAGTCGAGGTAGTGGCGCAGGTGGAGGTCGTGCAGCGCCCACAGGCCCAGGGCGGGCCCGGGGGTCGCCGGACGGCGTGGTGGTGTCGGCATGGTGGTGTCCCGAGGTGGCGCGGGTGGGTGCTGGTCCGCGGCCGGGGCGCGGGTGGCGCTCCCCGGCCGCGGACCGGGTCACACGAGCACCGACGGGCTGTCGTCGGTGCCTTCGCGGCCAGCCGCAGCGGGGTGACCGGGGCCCTCGTCCCGTTCGGCGGCAAGGCTGTTGCGCAGGGTCGCCCACAGCCGGAACAGGATGTCCGTCGGGGTGCCGGCGCTGGAGGACTGCATGGCCCGGGCGAACTCGCTCTGGTACGTACGCGAGTTGACCGGCAGCGGGGTGCGGGCGTTGTTCGTCCGGTCCCAGGCCGCCGCCCACAGGGCGCGGCGGGTCTCCCTGACCCCGCAGACCTCCATGTACGCGAGGAAGACGGGTTTGCGCAGCGGGGCCTCGCCCTTGAGGACCAGGGCCAGGGTGCTGGAGGGCAGGCGTCCGCCCCGGTCGCGGGCCCGGCGGTCCAGTTCCCTCAGGGAGGGCCATTCGGCCTTGCGGCGCATCTCGTGCATCGCGCGGCGCAGGTCCGCGAAGGAGTCGACCTGTTCGGGGTCGACCCGCCGGGGTGCGCGCAGCCGCCGGCTGCCCGAGGGGCGGGGCACGTGGGCCCAGTAGTTGGCCTGGCCCCACTTGCGCCGGGCCGTCTTGAGGTCGCCGCCGCATTCGCGGGTGACGGCCTCGACGACCTTCCAGCTCGGCACGGAGCGCCCGCCGGCGGCCCGTTGCAGGGTGGTGGGGTGGTAGTTGGTCCGGGCGGCGAGCTGACGGTACGTCAACCCTGCCTGCTCGCGCTGCTCTCGCAGCCAGACGGCCAGCCGGCCCAGCGCCGGCTCGGTCGCCTCGATCGGATTCTCTCGGCGTCCCATCGCAGACAGGCGCTCTTCCTAGGCCCGCTCCCGTCGGAGCCTTGCGGCCAACAGGCATCCGCCCGCGGCCAGTTCGAACGCGGCCCCGGCCGACATGCCCGTCGCCACCAGGGCGGCGGCCAGCGCGACCGTCAGGACGACCACGACGACGACCACGGCCGTTTCACCGACCACGAGCGGCCGGTACGGGCGCGGGCGCAGCGGTACCGGTTCCGCTGCCGCGCAGTGGGTAGGGGTGTGGGCGCGCTTGTTCCGTTTCCTCGCCATCGAGGAGGCCTCCATATCACTGTCCACTCCAACTGGTGGGCACTTGTGCGGTTGGCGTCGCACTGTGTGCCCGGTGGCATCACACTCTGTCAGGCGTACGGGTGAATCCCAATCGGTTCGGTGAACATCGCGAAGATTGATGCGCCACGGTCCCGGCCCCTGGCCGCAATCTCGTGAACGCCCTATCAGGAAGGCGCAGTTCAGCGAAATGAAACCGGATTTTGATGCGCCTTTGTGCAGCATGCCCTTGTGAGCCGTCCTGGCTGGATGTGACGATTTGCAGCGGCGTCACCCGGACCCGCGGGTCCGGAACCCGGGGGCGCTGTTCACTCCAACAATTCGGGAACATCGGCAGCGGGCCGTGTTGGCGCATGGGTCCGCCCGAACAGCAGAGACCGCCCGGCCCTGGTGGCCCGAGCGGTCTCTCTGCGTTCCCGGCGGTGGCCGGGACTCCGGTGGTGACGGCTCCCGGCCACCGATCCGCCACCGCCGGGCCGCACGCCCCCCACCGCAGAGCGGCGCTGCGCGGGCAGTCGGGCTACCGGAGGTACCGCTCGATCGCGTCGGCCCCGCGCGCGGCGCCTCCGCCGCGGACGGCCCGGCGCATGGCCGCGAGGTTGGCGCGCACTCGGCACGGCTGCCACCCTGACAGCATCGACGGTGCGGTGCCGGCGAGTTGGCGTGCGTGGGAAGTCGGGGCAGTAGCTGCGGTGACCGGTGCCGACGGCACGGCTGTGATGACATCACCCTGACGCACAGCGGTCAGGCCCGGTGCGCGAACGTCAGGTCGTGACCGGTCAGCTCGCAGCTGGCCGCCCACAGCCGCGCGGCGGTCGCGGTGTCGGCCAGGTGGTTCCAGAGCGGCTCGATCCTGGGCGCACCGCGCAGCCCGAACGCGCGGGGGCTCCACATCTGGCCGCCGCGCACACCCGGGTCGAGCACGGCCCGGACGGCGGGCCACGCGGCGGCGTCCTTGCCCTGGACGACGAGCCCGAGCGGCAGGTGGCGCAGCCGCTCGCCGGTGGTGCGGACGTGGACCGGCGGGCGCGAGGGGGTGAGGGAGTCGAGCGCGCCGCCGGGGTGGACGAGCACGCTCAGCGTCGTGCTGCGGGCAGCGCGCAGGCAGCGGTCGAGTTCGAGGGCGAAGAGCATCTGGGCCAGCTTGGAGCGCGCGTAGGCGCGCTTGGGCCGGTAGTCGTGCGCGCCCTGGAGGTCGTCGAGGTCCAGGTGCTCGGACTTGGCGGCGAAGCTTCCGATGGTGACGATCCGGCTCCCGGGAGTGGCCGCGAGCAGGGGTGCCAGGTGGTGGGTCAGCGCGAAGTGCCCCAGGTGGTTGGTGGCGAACATCAGCTCGTGCCCGTCGACGGTCTCGCGGCGCGGCGGATGGTCGAGCGCCACACCGGCGTTGTGGACGACCGCGTCGAGACGGTCCAGCCCGAGCGCGTCCACGGACGCGCCGAGCGAAGCGAGGTCGGCCAGGTCCAGGGGTACGTGCCTGACGTCGGCGCCGGGGACGCGCGAGCCAATGGAGGCGATCGCCGCCTGCGCCTTCACCGGGTTGCGGCTGCCGAGCACGACCGTGGCCCCGGTGGCGGCGAGCTGCTCGGCGACGAAGTACCCGATGCCCGCGTTGCCGCCGGTGACCAGGAAGCGCCGCCCCTCGGCGCGGGGCAGCCGGTGGACGTCCCACGGTGGGGCCTGGGGCAGGGAGGGCATGGTGGGCTCCTGGAACTCGGAGTGGTGATCTGGCGGTACGGGCGGGACCGCGCGTCGCAGCCGGTCACGCCCGGTTCCCACGGTCCCGGAGGCCACTCACATTTCACCGGCAGCTCTCCGTCCGCGCTGTCAGGCGACCGGCACCGGGCGGGCCCAGTGCGCAGGAAGTCGGCAGGGTCGACTTCCTGCGCGGGGCAAGGGGCGCGCGATGGGGGCGCGCGGCATGACGCTGTGCAAGCAAAAGATCGCATTCCGGTATCAATGATCAGACGCTGGGGCTACGGTGACGATCAAGTCGGGGCACGGAGGCCCGCATCACCTGAGGGGATTTGGGATGCCACATCGGCGTTTGGAGAACGGCCTCACGTCGAGCCCAGCGGTGATGTTCGGCGAAGCGCTCCGCTTCGCCCGCGAGCAGGCGGGCTACACGCAGGAAGAGCTGGGCAAGCTCCTCCACTGCCACCGAACGGTGATCACCCGATACGAGAGCGGCAAGCGTTCGATGAACAGGGACACCGTCGAAAGAGCCGACGAGGTACTCGGCATGAGGGGCCTGCTGGTTCGACTGTGGGAGCGGGTGGACTGGCATGCGGACATCGAGCACCCCGACTGGTTCCAGAAGTACGTCGAGCTGGAAGAAGAAGCTGCGGCGGCCCGGGTGCTTCAGTACATGCGGATCAACGGTCTGCTCCAGTGTGAGGAGTATGCCTACGAAATCTTCCGCCTCGGCGATGCCCGGAACAACCCGGAGTGGCTGGCCGAGCGAGTGGCGGCTCGGCTGAGCCGGCAGGACCGGTTCCTGGCCGATGGCGGGCCGTCAATGATCGTCGTCCTCCATGAGAGCGCGATCCGGAGCGCCATCGGTGGACCGAACACTATGAGAAGGCAGATGGAGCACCTTCTCTCCGTGGGGGAACGGTCGAACGTGCTGATCCAGGTAGCGCCGTTCGCCTTCAAGGCCCGGAAGTTGCCGACCACGTCAGTGGTGCTGCTGGAGATGCCCGACGGGAAGGAGTGGGTCTACTCGGAGAGCCTGTATCGAGGTCACTTCAGTGACGCCCCTTCGGTCGTGCAGGAGACCCGCCGGGACTTTGATCTTGTCCGTGGAGCTGTACTCTCGGTCGACGACTCCTACGCCCTTATCGCTGAAGCAATGGAGGAATACCGACATGCAGAACGCCGAGCTGAGCGGGGCGTTGTGGCGCAAGAGCAGCTACAGCGGGGACAACGCGGGCGAGTGCATCGAGGTGGCCCCAGGGTTCCCCGACCGCGTGCCCGTGCGTGACTCCAAGGACCCCCACGGCCCGACGCTCGTCTTCCCGGCCACCTCCTGGCGCGCCTTCATCACCGCGATTCGGGAGGGGAAGTTCCCGGCGTGAGTCTGGTTTGGCGCAAGAGCAGCTACAGCGGCCCGGACGGCGGCGACTGCATCGAGGTGGCCCCCGGA
The DNA here is from genome assembly GCF_040683915.1 of Kitasatospora sp. NPDC093102. Taxonomy (NCBI): domain Bacteria; kingdom Bacillati; phylum Actinomycetota; class Actinomycetes; order Kitasatosporales; family Streptomycetaceae; genus Kitasatospora; species Kitasatospora sp. NPDC093102. The sequence goes on from NZ_JBFBFA010000015.1 coordinate 32,122, forward strand.
TTCCCCGGCCTCGTCCCCGTACGTGACTCCAAGGACCCCCACGGCCCGGCGCTCGTCTTCCCGGCCACCGCCTGGCGCGCCTTCATCACCGCGATTCGGGAGGGCGAGTTCGCTGGTTAGCGCTGCTCCCTCGACGCCCCGTGACCGCCCCGCGTGCCGGCCGGCCGCATAGCGGCGGCCGGCACGCGGCGCTCATTCGGGAGGAAAGCGCGCCCCGGCGGGATGCCGGTTCGGTCAGTCCCGGCTGCGGGCCAGCAGGGCCGCCGAGTTCGGGTCGCCGACGAGGGTCGCCACCGCCCCCTTGACCACGGTCAGCGCGGCCGGCAGGGCCGCTACCGCCGCCGCCTTGAGCGCGCTGAACGACGTCAGGTCGAACCTGTCGGCCAGCAGCAGGCCGAGGAACGCCGCGGCGTACGTGGCGACGGTGCGCTCGACCAGGTCGATGATGAGCTTGCGCATGGTCAGGACTCCTTCGGGGTGAAGGGGGTGAGGTGCACGGTCATGGGCGCCCGGGTGGCGGCCGTTCGCCGGGGGCATGCCGTCCTGCCGGACTGCGGTGGGTGCCGGGGCCTGCCCGGGTCAGGTCCGGTGCAATCAGCAGGGGTCCGGGTACGGCGGCGCCGCGCGGGCCGTTGGGGTCGGCGGGTCGGAGGGCGTGCGCCATCGGGGAGTTGGCGCCTGTGGTGTACACGTTCACGCGGGTCGGATCCGACGACGGACTCGGCGTCGATTCGTTGCCGGGTTCAGCCCCGCGTACGCCTCACCTCGGCGGGGCGCCCAGCTCCACGGCGCGCCGGGCCCCACTCGGATCACCGGGCGCGTCGAGCCGCCGTCCACCTGGCCATCTAGTCTGACGGCATGACTCAAGCTCTGATGAACCGCTACCGCAATGCCGTGGAACCGCTGCTGGAACCGGGCGAGCACCTGTTGGACGTCGCGACGGTGGTGCCGGTGGCCGGGGCGCGCGGGGTCGGGGACGGGATGGGGGCACGGGTCGGCAACAAGCTGGGACAACTCGGAGCGGTGTCAGGGCAGTCGGGCAGCTTCGCGAGCGGCTTTCCGACCACGACGGGCGGGGCGCGGACCAGGCTGCTGGCCGTCACCGACCGCCGGACCGCGTTCGTCACGGCGCTGGACGTCCGCAAGGCCGGCGAGCTGCTGTGGCACGCTCCGCGGCAGCTGGTCCTGCGGGTGGAGCGGCGCCCGAGGCTGCAGGCGATGGCGCGGTTCCGGCTGCACTTCGCAGACGGCTCGGCGGTGTCGATGTACACCGCGCGGCGCCGCACGATCGAGGCCCTCGCCGATCACCTCGGACGTTAGGGCCCGGGTTCTCCGGGCCCGCCGTCCACGGTCACCGGCGCCCGGGAGCGAGCCCGCACGCTCGCGAACGGCCGACAGCTCGGCGGTCCGGCGCTTGAACTCAGCCGGCGGCGTTCACCAGTTGTTCTGCCGTGGCGGCCGCTTCGTCAGCACTGGTGGTTTCGAGTCCCGCTGAGGACGGCCCGTCGTGCGATGTCTGGGTGTAGACGAGATAGCGCCCTTCGGGGACGAGCGCGATGGCGACGGCGAGGATGTCTCCGTCGCCGAGCCACCACTGGGGCCCTGTGCTGAACCGCAGCGTTGCATGGCTCGTGAACGGGTAGTAGCGGCTCAGCGAGGTGCTTCTCGCGGCGAGGACCAGGTCCTGCAAGATGGGCGGAATCCACGACCCGCCGGGAATCCGGCACAAGTCGTCCTGTTCCGCTGCTGCTCGGGCCTGGAAGTCCCACGCCTCACTCAAAGGGTCGTTCACGGCTGGAATTCTGCCGTGGTTGTCCGTCTCCGGGAAGGTGGCGCTCTGATCCGGTGGGCGCGCTCGGCAACCGGTCAGGCACGGAGGGGAGTTGAGCACAGGAGCGGATTGCGGGGCCGGGCGCGGGCGGGGCAGGGTGTGGGCGCAGACGCGCGTGCGACCCGAGAGGACCCCCTGCTGGTGAAGAAGCTGCTGAAGGACGTGGCGACGAGCTGCGTCTATCTCGTCGCCATGCTGGTGAACCCGCTCCTCAACGGCGTGCAGGAGCTGCGGGCGCTGCACTGGCCCACCGAGCGGCGCAAGCTCAAGCTGGTCAACTCACCGCAGGCGCAGGCGGCCCGGGCGGCGGAGCGGGAGCGGATCCGGGGGCTGGTCGAGGCGCTGGGGGCGGTGGAGGGGGTCGAACACGTGCTGACCCAGGTCCTGGACCAGTCCACCCGTCCGACCTTCCACGGTTCGGACCACCCCAGACACACGCTGCTGGTCTGCCGGATCTACGCCCGCGCCTACTTCGTGATCCGGGAGGACGTCCTCGACGTCCTGCCCCGGATCGCGGCGGCGGACGTGGCCGAGTGGCAGGCCCACGGCCAGGGGCCGGATCCGAGCGGGAGCCTGGACCACGCGCTGCGCTGGTACCGCGACGGCGGCATCGACGCCAACGGCTGGCGGATGGACTCCCCCTGTCTGTCCAGCCCCGGTGCGACCCTGACCTGGGACCGGCCCGAGATCCCGCCCCGGGACCCGATTCCGGCGGGCCCGTACATCAACCGGCTCTTCGTGCTGGAGCAGACCCCGCCGGACGCGGACGCGGCGCAGCTGCTGAGCGAGGCCCGCGCGGACGGGCGGGGCGTGGTCCTGGAGCTGGTGTTCGGCGCGAACTGGGTCGGCTACTGCCAGTACCACAAGGTGGCGCGCGGGGGCTTCCTGGGGCGCGGGCGGCGCTGAGCGAGGGCGGCGCGCCCGGACCGGCCGGGGAAGGCCGTCCGGGCGTCCTCACCCGTTCAGCCGCGGCTCAGCACTGGGGGCGGCGGCCGTGGTTGGCCCCGCGCCTGGCCCTGGCCTTCTTCTTGCGGCGGCGCTTCGACGACATGGCCACTCCTCTCGCAACCGGGACACTGCCGGGCTACCACGGTTCCACACCCGGGCGGACCCGGCCCGTCGAGCGGCTGCGCGCGGGCCTCAGGCGCCGTTGCCCGCCAGGGCCGCCCGCCAGGCCGGGCTGTCCACGTAGTGGTTGTCGAAGCGTTCCGCCGAGGCGGCGATCGCGCCCGGGTCGCTCTCGCCGCGCATGACGCTGCCCAGCAGGCGCAGGTAGTCGAAGCGGTCCATGCCGGGGGTGAACACGCACAGCACGTCGGCCTCGGCGCCCGGGGCGGCGGCGAAGGCGTGCGGGGTGTGCGGGGGCACGGCGAGGAAGTCGCCCGCGCCCAGCACGGTGACCTCGTCGCCGACCAGCACCCGCAACGAGCCGCTGATCACGAAGAAGAGCTCCCACGCCCGGGTGTGGAGGTGGGCGGGCGCTCCGGCGGCGCCGGCGGCGAAGGTGGAGCGGTAGACGGTGAAGCCGCCCTCCGCCGGGGCCGAGTCGGCCAGCAGCGTCATGGTGGCGCTCGGGTCGGTGCAGGTCTCGGCCTCGGCGCAGCGGGTCAGTACGGGGGCGGCGGTGTTCTTCGTCGTCGTCATGTGACCAACCTACGGCCGGAAAGGCCCCCGATCAGGTGGCAATCAGTGACCGTTTCCATGGGTCAATTCCTCCTGCGTCCTGGGCGGCACCGGAGGCCCGGAACCGGGGTCCGGGGGTTCCTCCGCCATGTCGGGAAAGGTCAGTCGGGGAGGTTGCCGTTGCCGCCCATGTTCGCCACCATGCGGCGCAGCACGTTGATCGTCGTCACGAGTTCGTCGGTGCCGATGCCCTCGTGGGCGCGCTCGCTGATCTTCAGGTTGCGTTCGCGGGCGCGCAGGCGGCCGGCCTCGCCCTCCTCGGTCAGGGTGAACGCCCCGTCGGCGTCCTCGGTCAGCCAGCCGCGGGCGGTCAGGTCGTCGAAGACGGCGTCGAAGGCGGTGTCCTGGTCGTCGTACGGGGTGAGCCGCTCGATCAGGGTGGTGCGGGTCCATCCGCCGGGGCGGCCGGCCGCGTGGTTGAGCGTCCACCAGTGCGGCTGGGTGAGGCCTTCCACGGCCAGCTGCTCGCGCAGGCCTTCCACCACCACCCGGCGGTAGACCTCGCCCGTCCAGGCCCCGATGGGCTGGGCGGCGATGATCTGCGGTTCGTAGGTCTTGATCGTCATGTCCGGTGCTCCTTCAACTGATCGTCAGGATGCGACCGACCGTAGGACCTCAAGCCGACGTGAGGTCAAGGCGAATCCGCAGACCTGATCCCTTCGGTGGTCAACTCCCTTCTAGGCTGGCCGACATGAAGACCGCACCGGCGCTCGCCACCGCCCTCGCCCTGTCCGCGGCCACCGTGCTCACCGCAGCCGGCCCGGCCTCCTCGGCTCCGTCGGCCGCCTCGGACCCGCTGGAGCGCTACCACCGCCAGCCGCTCGCCTGGGCCGTCTGCCAGGACCCGCAGCTGGCCGCCGCCGGCGCCGAGTGCGCGGCCCTGACCGTCCCGCTGGACTACCGCGAGCCGCGGGGCCGCACCCTGTCGCTCGCCGTCTCCCGGATCCGGTCCGCCGACCCCGCGGGGCGCCGCGGCATACTCCAGACCAACCCCGGCGGCCCCGGCGAGCGCGGGCTGGACATGCCGGTCGCGCTGCGGGAACAGATGGCGCCCGGGACGGCGGCGGCCTACGACCTCGTCGGCATGGACCCGCGCGGGGTCGGCGCCAGCGGCGGCCTGGACTGCGGCCTCACACGCGGCACCTGGCTGCGCTCGGCCGGCACGGGCCGGGCGGGCTTCGAGCAGGCCTGGCGCATGGCCAAGGCCGACGCGGACGCCTGCTGGAACAAGTACCCCGACCTGCTGCCCCACCTGACCACCCGCAACACCGCCCGGGACGTCGACGTGCTGCGCGCGGCGCTGGGCGAGCAGCGGACCTCCTTCTTCGGGCAGTCCTACGGTGCGCTGCTGGGCGCGGTGTACGCGCAGCTGTTCCCGCAGCGCGTCGACCGGCTGGTGCTGGACAGCGCGCTCGACCCGGCACGGTACGGCATCGGGGCGTTCCAGGACATGGCCGGCGCCAACGAGCGTGCCCTGGACGGCTTTTCCGCCTGGGCCGCGCCGCAGGACGCCGTCCACCACCTGGGCTCCACCCCGGCGGCGGTGCGGGCCGCCGTCGAGGACCTGGTGCGCCGGGCCGAGGCCGCGCCGATCGCCGTCGACGGCTACCGGCTCGACGGCGCCCTGCTGCCGGTCCTGCTCGCGTTCTGCCAGGGCGACGACCGCGACAACGCCGCCTACGCAGACGTGCTGCGGCAGCTGCTGGACGCCGCCGACGGCAAGCCGGTCCAGGCGAGCCCGGCGCTGCACGAGCTGCTGACCGTGCTCCTCGCCCCGGGCCCGGACGGCGGCGCCGGCCTCTCGTCCACGGTCGGCATCCTGTGCGACGACGTGGCGATGCCGCGCTCGTCCGCGTGGTACCGCGAGGCCGTCGAGCGCTCCCGCACCGCCGAGCCGGTCTTCGGCCCGGTGTACAACGGCCCCACCCCGTGCGCTTCCTGGCGCAGCGCCCCGCTGGAGCCGCCCGTCGAGGTCCGCAACGCCGTCCCCGCCCTCCAGCTCCACGCCACCGGCGACAGCCACGCCCCCTACCAGGGCGCCCTCGCCCTGCACTCCCGTCTGACCGGCTCCCGCCTGGTCACCGTCCCGGGCCGCGTCCACACCCTCTACCTCAACGGCTACAACGCGTGCGCCGGCCGGGCCGTCGACGCCTACCTGTCGGCGGGCGTGCTGCCGGCCGCGGACACCGTCTGCTGACCAGGGCGGTCCCGCGGCCGGTCTGCGGCTGCGCCGGTGCTCTCGTCCGCTACCGCTGGGACACCTCCGCGAGCCAGGAGGTCAGCAGGCGGTTGACCTCCTGGGGGCGTTCCTGCTGGACCCAGTGGCCGCAGCCGTCCAGGATGTGGGAGGAGACCAGGCCGGGGAGCGTGGCCGGGTAGGCGTCGATGGCGTCGGCCATCCAGGTCGTGGAGGCGTCCAGGGCTCCGCCGATGAACAGGGACGGCTGGGTGAGGGGGGATCCGTCGAGGTCGGCGAGGTCCTCCCAGTCGCGGTCCATGTTCCGGTAGCGGTTGAGTGCTCCGGTCATGCCGGTGCGCTCGAACTCCCCGGCGTAGTGGTCGAGATCGGCTTCGGTGAGCCAGGAGGGCAGCCGGTCCGCGGGGAACCGCTCGCGCAGGGTCCCGCCGCTGCTGACGAAGTGCGGGTCGGGCTCCCCCGGCGCCGGCATGGTGTCGGCGGACAGGGCGGCGTAGAACCCGGCGAGCCAGCCCCGGACGTCGGGTTCGACCTCGGTCTCGGCCCGGCCCGGCTCCTGGAAGTAGGAGACGTAGAACTCCTGCTTCCCGGCCCCCTGGTCGCCGCTCATCCGTGCGAAGACGTCGCTGGGGCGGGGGCCGCCGGGCGGGGTGTAGGGGACGCTGAGCAGGCCCACCGCGCGGAAGACCTCGGGGTGGAGCAGGGCGGAGGCGGCCGCGATGTTCGCGCCCCAGTCGTGCCCGATGATCACCGCCGTCCGCTCGCCCAGGGCGTGCACCAGGGCGAGGTTGTCCTCGACGAGGGCGCGCATCCGGTACTCCCGCGTCGCGGACGGCCTGGAGGACCGGCCGTAGCCGCGCACGTCGAGGGCGACCGCGCGGTACCCCGCCGCCGCGAGGGCCGGGAGCTGGTGGCGCCAGGAGTACCAGGACTCGGGGAAGCCGTGGACGAGCAGGACCAGCGGCCCGGCGCCCTGCTCGACCAGGTGCAGCCGTCCGGCGGGGGCGTCGACGGTGCGGTGGCGCAGGCCTGTGGACGGTGCGGGCTGGTGCATGGCTTCTCCTCGGGGTGCCGGTGGCCGTGGTTGCGCACCGATCATGCGGTGCGGCGGCCGGGGGATGCGACCGGCCTTGACGTTTTGGCAAACTTGCAGCACAGGGGCGGTCCGCGTGGCCCCGCACCGAGGAGGGGAGGAGTCGCGATGGCCGAGGACGACATCACCGGCGTGCCGGCCGAGGACGGCGTCGCCGGTGTGCTGGCCGCCATGGGGCCCCGGCTGCGGGCCGTACGGGAACGGCACGGCCACACCCTCACCGAGGCGAGCCGCGCGAGCGGCGTCGGCCTCAGCACGCTGTCGCGGGTCGAGAACGGCCGGCGCAAGCCGAACCTGGAACTGCTGCTGCACCTGGCGAGGGTCTACGGCGTCTCGTTGGACGAGCTCGCCGGCCTCGCGCCCGCCGCGCCGCGCGAGGCGCCCCGGCCCGTCCCCCGCCGCCCGGCGGACGGCAAGGCCGTGCTGCCGTTGACCCGGTACGTCGGGGGTCTGCACGCCCACAAGCACGTCCTGCCCGCCACCGACGACCCGCCGTCGCGGCCACGGCAGGTGTCGCACGAGGGGTACGAGTGGCTGTGCGTGCTCTCCGGCCGCCTGTGGCTGGCGCTCGGCGAACACGACCTCGTCCTCACCGCCGGGGAGGTCGCCGAGTTCGACACCCGCACCCCGCACGGGGTCGCCAACACCGGGCCCGGCGGACCGGCCGAATACCTGATCATGTTCGGACCGCAGGGCGAACGCCTGCGCCCGCGCGTGCGTCCGACGGCCGACTGAGGCGGCGCCACCGCCCGCGAGGGGCGCGACCACCCGGCCCGGCCCGCCGTCAACGGCCCGCGGCGGCCTCCCGCAGGAACGCCCCGAAGGCCTCGACCGCCGGCGGCACCCGCTGCCCGCGCCGCGTCGCGGTGTACACCTGCCGCACCGGGGTGTCGTCCGGATGCAGCCGGATGAGGGCGATGCCGGGGCGGCTGACGCGCGCGGCCAGGGAGGGGATGAGGGTGGCGCCCAGTCCCGCTGCGACCAGGCCGAGTTTGGCGGTCCAGGCGGAGACCGCGTACTCGATGCGGGGCTGGAAGCCGCTGCGGACGCAGGCGGCGAGGAGGGTGGATTCGGCGTGCCGGCGGGCGGCGATCCACGGTTCGTCGGCGAGTTCGGCCAGCCGCAGGCGGCGGCGTCCGGCGAGGCGGTGCCCGCGCGGGAGGGCGACCAGCACCGGGTCCTCCATCAGCGGGCGGAAGTCGAACTGATCGCCGTCGTCGGTGGGTTCGGTGTACGAGGCGACCAGGGCGAGGTCGATCGCGCCCTCGCGCAGCAGGTCCAGCAGGTGTGCCGCCAGCCCCTCGGTGAGGCTGATCGCCACGTCCGGGTGAGCGGCGCGGAAGGCGGCGAGGGCGCCGGGGACGAGGGCTGCGTTGGCGCTGTCGAAGGCGCCCACCCGCAGCCGCCCGGCGGTGAGTTCGGTGAGCGCGTCCAGGTCGCGCCGGGTGGTGTCGAGCCGCTCCAGCATCGCCTCGGCGTGCGGCAGCAGCGCGCGTCCGTGCTCGGTCAGCCGCACCCCGCGCGCCAGCCGGTCGAACAGCGGTGTGCCCAACTCCCTTTCCAGGGTGGCGATCTGCCGGGAGATCGCGGACTGGGTGAAGCCCATCCGCTCGCCGGCGGCGGTGAAGGAGCCCAGGTACGCGACGGTGCGGAAGACATCCAGCCAAGCCATGTCCATTCGGCATGACTATCATGCGGGACATTCGCTTGTCGCCTGGCTCGCGGCTTCCTAGCGTGGTGGCCATGAAGAAGATCGCTTTTCTGGGGCTGGGCCGGATGGGCCTGCCGATGGCCCGCCGGCTCGCCGCCGCCGGACACCCGTTGACCGTCTGGAACCGCTCCCTGGGCCGCGCCGGGGACCTCACCGAGGCCGCCACCCCGGCCGAGGCCGTGCGCGGCGCGGACGTCGTCGTCACCATGCTGTCCGACCCGGCGGCCGTCGCCGAGGTGGCCGGACAGTTCACGACGGAGCTGGCGCCGGGCACGCTGTGGATCGACATGTCCTCGATCGGCCCGGAGGCCACCGCCGGCCTGCGCGCCCGACTGCCCGACGGCGTCGCCCTGGTGGACGCCCCGGTGATCGGCAGCGTGGGCCCGGCGGCCACCGGCGACCTGGTGGTCTTCGCGGGCGGCGAGGACGCCGGCCTGGACCGCGCGCAGCCCGTCCTGGAGCACCTGGGCCGGGTGCGGCGCTGCGGCGGCCCGGGCTCGGGCGCGGCGCTGAAGGTGGTGGTGATCGGCGCGATCGTCGCCTCCGTCACCGTCATCGGCGAAGTCCTCGCGGTGGCCGAGGAGTTGGGCGTTTCGCAGGAGCAGGCGCGGGAGGTGCTGTCGGCCGGGCCGCTCGCGGGGGTGGTGGCCCGGGCGTTCAGCACGGAGTCGGACTTCCCGGTCCGCCTCGCCGCCAAGGACCTCGCCCTGGCCGGCGGCGGCCCGGTGCTGACGGCGGCCCGCGAGGTGCTGCTGGCGCACCCGTCGATCGCCGAGCAGGACCTCTCGGCGGTGCTGGGGGCGCTGCTGCGCCGGTAGGGCGTCACCGGCGGGGCGCCGGGAGCGGATCCGGCCGGGCGCCGAGCGGCGGTTCCGGCGGTTCCGGCGGTTCCGGCGGTTCCTGCGCGGGCTGGAGGCCGGAGCGCCGGTGGAAGGGGCAGCTGCCCGGGCGGTGGCCCGGGCGGCCGCCGTCACGGTCAGGCCACCGCCACCGCGAAGACCGCGGCGATCAGCCAGGCCGACGCCGACAGGCCCATGGCGAGGGCCCACGGCCACCCTTGGGACAGCATCAGCCCGCCGCCGAACCAGGTCGCGAGGAACAACCCGACCGCGGTTCCCGCCGGAGCCCTCCAGTCGCCCCGGGACGGCCCGGCCAGGCCGCGGGCCAGCACCGTCGTCCCCGCGCCGACCAGCAGCCCGATCCAGAGCATGGCGAGCCACGGGGTGCTCGGCGGGTCGGTCCGGTGCCCCTGGTAGGCGATCTCGGCCACCCGGCCGTGCCAGAACCTCAGCTCCACCACCGAGCCGACGTCCACCGCGTCGTAGAAAGACTCCCTGACCGCGTAGGTGTCGCTCGGCGCGTTCTCCCGCGCCACCGCGATCCCGTAGGAGGTCGAATCGTTGCCGGGGTCCATCCACTTCTTCGTCACCCGGCCGCTCTCCAGCCGCAGGCAGTCCTCCTGCGGCCCGGCGGCCTGGGCCCCGCAGGCGGGGGCGTCGTAGTAGGCGGTGCGGTCGTCGTACGCGGCGTCGAACCGGACGAAGCCGAACGCCACGACCGCCAGCCCCATCAGGGTGAGCAGGCCACGCAGCAGCAGCCCGGCCGCCGCCCGCCCGTGCCATGGACGCCGGTCCTGCGGGTTGTCCGTCCTGCCCATGGGTCCCCTCCCGCCCGTCGAACCAGGTCTCGAACCAGGTCTCGAATCAGGTCATTGTGCCCGTGGGACGCGGGGGCGATCGGCGTTCCGCGGAAATCGGCCGCACCCGATCCCGTTCCTCCCGAAGTCCCCGCTGTGCCCGTCGGCGGGGGCCGGCCCCCGCCCTGCGGTGGTTGATGCCGATCCGCTCCGATTCCCGGCCCCGGGTTCACCGTGGCCGGCGGCGCGAGCCGGGGCCGGTGGCGCGGGCCGGGGCCGCTGTCCGGGCGTCCCGGAGCGCTCCGGCGAGGAGCTGACCGCCGCGGCGAACTCCTGGCCCCGGCAGTCCGTTTCGCCCCTCTTTCCGTCAACCGGGGCCGCACGGACCCACCCGGCCGGGGGACGGAGCCCGGTCCGCCCCCCGGCGGGCCGTAGCGTCGTGGCGGCAGGCGGCGCGGGGCGGTTCGGGAGGGGTGGCGGAAGTGCGGGTCGGGCGGGTGCCGGGACTGGTGGCGGCAGTGATGCTGGTGCTGGCGGCGGGGTGCGGCGGAACGCCGCCGCAGAGCGAGGACGTGCCACCGCCGGGGCAGGACGACGGGCGGCCGCCGGCACTGGTGTACCGGGGGCCGGCGGCCTGCGAGGGATGCCCGGAGGCGGCAGGGGGGCTGCTGGAGCGGGCCGGGTTCGCGGTGCGGTTCGTCGGGCCCGGGGAGCAGGTGCGGTTCGGCCCGGCGGCGCTGGCGGGCGTGGCACTGTACGTGCAGCCCGGCGGCACCAACGGGCAGGAGGTGGCCACCGCGTGGAGCCTGCTGGCGCGCGACCCGGGCTTCTCCCCGGACCTGGTGCGCGCCTACGTCCGCGGCGGTGGGCGCTTCCTGGGGCTGTGCATGGGCGGTTACCTGGCCGGCGACCCGGGATTCGACCTCCTGCCGGGCGACTCCGGGCAGTACATCCGCTCCCCGGGCACGACCGTCACCGACGAGCGGGACCGCCTGGTCGACGTCCTGTGGCGCGGCCGCCCCCAGCGGATGTACTTCCAGGACGGCCCGTACTTCGACGTCGACGGCCCGGGCACGGACGTGCTCGCCCGCTACCCCAACGGCCGCACCGCCGCCGCCGTCACCCCGTACGGGCAGGGCCGGGTCGCGGTCAGCGGCCCGCACCCGGAGGCGCCGGCCGAGTGGTACCGCGACTACGGGCTGCCCGACCAGTCGCAGGCCGGCCTCGCCCTGGGCGAGGACCTTCTGCGCACCCTGATGGCCGCCCCGACCGCCCCGGCACCCACGCCCACACGCTGATCCAGCCGTCCCGCCGGCACCCCGGAGCGGGAAGCCGGCCTGCCGGCCTGCCGCCCTGCCCGTCGGCTAGCCGATCACCGCGTCCACCTCGACCTCGACCAGCCACCGCTCGTCGATGAAGCGCGACACCTCCACGAAGGTGGTGACCGGGCGGATCTGCGCGAAGCGCTCACCGTGGGCACGCGCGGCCTCCCGCCACTGGCTCATGTCGGTGAGCATGATGCGGGTGCGCACCACGTCCGCGAGCGTGGCGCCCGTCTCCCGCAGGGCGGCCTCGGCGATGTCCAGGCAGCGGACGGTCTGGGCGTGGACGTCGCCCTGGCCGACCGTCGCACCGTCCTCGCCGAGCGGGGCGGTGCCCGCGACCGCGACGTGGTTCCCCTTGCGCACGGCCCGGGAGAAGCCGATCCGAGGTTCGAGGGGGGAGCCGGAGCTGACTGTCTGTCGAGTGCTGTCCATCGCACCATGGTGCCGTACCGGGGTGCGCGTCGAGCCGTGATCACGTGCGGGTCGGACGAGGCCTTCGGTCTCATCCGCGCGGGTGACCGGCGCGGGCCGGCTCCGCGCGGAAAAGTGCACTAGTGCACCCGGCGGGCCGCCCGTCTGCGCGAACGCTCCCGCAGGCCGCCCGGCCTGCCGCAAAGCACCCCACCGCACTAGTGCGCCAGCCCCAAATCCCGTAGCAAAAAGGCTTGTTGAAGGCATGCGTACGGCGTACATTCCTCGGCATGGACAACCGCACGACCGACACCGACATCCTCGTCTCCGGCGCCGGCATCGCCGGTCCCGCCCTCGCCTACTGGCTGCGCCGCCACGGCTTCACCCCCACCGTCGTCGAGCGCGCCCCCGCCCCGCGCCCCGGCGGGCAGGCCGTCGACCTGCGCGGCGCCGGGCGCACCGTGATCGAGCGGATGGGCCTGATGGAGCGGGCCCGCGCGTTGTGCGTGGAGCAGCGCGGCATGGCCCTGGTCGACCGGCGCGGGCGGACCACCGCCCGGATACCCGTCGATCTGTTCGAGGGTGAGGGCATCGTCTCCGAGATCGAGATCCTCCGCGGCGACCTCGCCGACCTGCTGCGCGAGGCCACCGACGGCGTCGAGTACCTCTGGGACGACACCGTCACCGCGCTCGACCAGGACGCCGACGGCGTCACCGTCACCTTCGAGAACGCCCCCGCCCACCGATTCGCCCTGGTCGTCGGCGCGGACGGGCTGCACTCCGCCGTCCGCCGCCTCGCCTTCCCGGGCGGCGGGGCCCACCACCGCCCCCTCGGCGGCTACCACGCCTGGTTCACCGTCCACGACCCCGCCCTCGCCCTCGCCCTCGACGGCTGGTTCCTGATGTACAACGCCCCCGGCGGCCTGGTCGCCGGTGCCCGCCCCGGACGGCTGCCCGGCGAGGTCAAGGCCTCCCTCGGCCTGCGCTGCGCGCCCCTGGCGTACGACCGCCGCGACACCGCCGCCCAGCGGCGCCTGCTCGCCGAGCGCTTCGCCGGCGCCGGCTGGGAGGTCGACCGGCTGCTCGCCGGGATGCGCACCGCCGGGGACTTCGCCTTCGACTCCTTCGGCCAGATCCGCCTCGGCCACTACAGCCGCGGCCGCGTCGCCCTGCTCGGCGACGCCGGCTACAGCCCCAGCCCCCTCACCGGTCTCGGCACCAGCCTCGCCCTGGTCGGCGCCTACCTGCTGGCCGGTGAACTCGCCGCCGCCGCAGGCGACTTCCGCACCGCCTTCGCCCGCTACGAGGAGCTGATGCGCCCCTACGTGACCCGCGCCCAGGAGCTGCCGCCCGGCGGCCTGAACGGCTACGCCCCCGACAGCGCCCTGATGATCCGCCTGCGCGCCGCCTCCATGCGCTGGATGGGCCGCTGGCCGCTGCGCCCCGTCCTGGCCGCCCAGTTCGCCAAGGCCGGCGACATCGCCCTGCCCGACTACCCCGTCCCGGCCCGCTCCGCCTGAACCCGCACCCCCGCACCCCGCACCTCGCGCGCCCTTGCGCCGCCGGATCCGGCCCGTCCGGCCGCCGCCGCGCGCCTACGGCCGGCCGTTACCTGGTACGCGGCTGGTTGAAGCGCAGCATGTTGCCCGACGGGTCGCGGAAGGCGCAGTCGCGCACCCCGTAGGGCTGGTCCATCGGCTCCTGCAGGACCTCGGCGCCGGCCGCCCGCAGCCGCTCGAAGGTGGCGTCGCAGTCGTCGGTGCGGAAGATGACGCCGCGCAGCAGCCCCTTGGCGAGGAGTTCGGCGGCGGCCTGGCGGTCGGTCTCGGAGGCGTGCGGGTCGGCCAGCGGGGGCTCCAGGACGATCTCGACGCCGGGCTGGTCGGGCGAGCCGACGGTGACCCAGCGCATGCCCTCGAAGCCGACGTCGTTGCGCACCTCGAAGCCGAGGACGTCCCGGTAGAAGGCGAGCGCCCGGTCGTGGTCGTCGACGGCGATGAAGCACTGCGCGAGTTCGATGCTCATGCCCGTCACGCTACGGGAGCACCGGGGACGCCGTCCCGCCGGGCGCCCTTCGCCGTCTCCCCCGCCGTCTCCTTCTCTCCCGCGCGCCGCACCGGGCGGGTGCGGATCTTGGCGATGCAGGCCGGGATCGCCGCGCCCTGCTCGTGGTCGCGGGCCCGGTAGGCGCTGGGGCTCTGCCCGACCAGCTCGGTGAAGCGGGTGCTGAAGGAGCCCAGCGAGGTGCAGCCCACCGCCATGCACACCTCGGTCACGCTCAGGTCCCCGCGCCGCAGCAGCGCCTTGGCCCGCTCGATCCGGCGGGTCATGAGGTAGCTGTACGGGGTCTCGCCGTAGGCGGCACGGAAGCTGCGCGAGAAGTGGCCGGAGGACATCAGCGCGGTGCGGGCCAGCGCCGGCACGTCCAGCGGCTGCGCGTACTCGCGGTCCATCCGGTCCCGGGCCCGGCGCAGCCGCACGAGGTCGTCGAGCGGCACGCGGTTCGCGGGGGACACACGGGAGGGTGGGGACGAGGTGGACACACCGGCCACCGTACCGAGTGCCGCCGACGGACGGGCTGCCCGCCCGGTGTCCCCCGCACGGCGCAGCCCGCTCGCGCCCGCCCCGCCGCGCCGACCACCCTGGAGCAACGGCCGGACGGCGGAAAGGGCGACAGGGGTGGACGGCGACGACCAGCAATCCACCGCCCCGCGCGCGCCCGGCAACCGGACGGTGGTCCTCGGTGTGCTGGCCGCCACCGTCGTCACCCTGCTCGTCCAGGCGGCCAGCGGCACCGGTTCGCGTCTGGTGCTGCTGCTGGTGTTCCTGCCCGCGCTGCTGGCGGGCCTGGGCACCGTCGTCCAGACGGTGGCCGTCTCGGTGTGGGTGACCGCCGTGGTCGTGGTCCACTCGGTGCTGTTCCCGCCCGGCGACCTGCCGGCCCGGCTGGGCACCCTGCTGGGCGTGATCGCCGCGGAGGGCGCGGTGATCGGCCTGTGCGCGCGGCGGGTGCGGCGCGAGCGGCAGCTGTCCCGGATACGGCAGAGCGCCGTCGCCCTCCAGCGCCAGCTGCTGCGCCCGCTGCCCGTCACCACGTCGGATGTGCGTCTGGACGGGCTGTACCGGCCGGTGGAGCAGGACGCCCTGGTCGGCGGCGACCTGTACGACATCGCCGCCACCCCGCACGGCACCCGGGTGCTGGTCGGTGACGTCCAGGGCAAGGGCCTGCCCGCGATCGGGACGGGCTTCGCGGTGCTGAGCGCCTTCCGGGAGGCGGCCTTCCGCGAGCCTCACCTGGCCGCCGTCGCCGACGCCCTGGAGGCGGCGGTGGAGCGGCACAACGCCTACGCGGTGCAGAGCGGTGAGCAGGAACGGTTCGTCACCGCCACCGTGCTGTGCGTCCGCGGCCCCGGCGGGGACGAGGAGCGCTCCGCCACCGAGGAACGCTCCGCCACCGAGGTGCAGGCCGCCACCGAGGAACGCTCCGCCACCGAGGTGCAGGCCGCCACCGAGGTGCGGGCCGTCAACTGCGGCCACCTCTCCCCCTATCTGCTGCACCCGGACGGCCGCGTCGAGCCCGTCACCCTGGATCCCGGGATCCCGCTGGGCCTCGCCGCGCTGGCCGCCCCCGCCGGCGACCTGCGATCCGTACGGCGCTTCGCGCTGCCCGGGGACGGGGTACTGGTGCTGCTCACCGACGGCATCACCGAGGCGCAGGACGCCTCCGGCACGTTCTACCCGGTCGAACGGGGCCTGGCCGACCTCGCCGCCACCCCCGCCGACGCCCTGCCCGAGGCCCTCGACCGACGGGCCCGTCACTGGAGCGGCGGCCACAGCCGCGACGACGTCACCGTCCTCGCCGTGCGCCCCGCCCCGTAGCCGCCGGGCCGCCGGGCCGCCGACGGCGGGTTGCGGCGGCCGTCCGCACCGTGACCCCCGGCTGCGGGTTCCACCTGCGGCGATCTAGGGTGCTGCCATGATCCCCACACCGATATCCGCGTCCGAGTCCGGCCCGGTCTCCCCCCTGGCGGACGGCTCGTCGCAGGGCCCGACGGACGACTTCCTGACCGATCCCGCCCAGGCGCTGCGGGTGATGATGGAGGGCAACGCCCGCTTCGTCGCGGGCAACCCCGAGCACCCCAACCAGGACGCCGGGCGCCGCGCGGCGCTCGCCCCGGCGCAGCGGCCCTTCGCGGTGCTGTTCGGCTGTTCGGACTCCCGGCTGGCCGCCGAGATCATCTTCGACCAGGGCCTGGGTGACCTGTTCGTGGTGCGCACCGCCGGGCACGTCACCGGTGCGGAGGCGCTGGGCAGCATCGAGTACGGGGTGAGCGTGCTGGACTGCCCGCTGGTGGTGGTGCTGGGGCACGACTCCTGCGGTGCGGTGGCGGCGGCGCTGGACTCCCTGGAGCAGGGGCGGCTGCCGGGCGGCTTCGTCCGGGACGTGGTGGAGCGGGTGACTCCGAGCGTGCTGTCGGCCAGGGCGGCGGGCATCGAGGACCGGGACGGGATCGTGGACGAGCACATCCGTCAGACCGTGGACCTGCTGGTGGAGCGCTCGCAGGCGCTGGCCGCCCGGGTCGCCGAGGGGAAGGTGGCGGTGGTGGGCCTGTCCTACCGGCTGCGCGACGGCCGGGCGCGGCTGGTCGCCGCCCAGGGGCCGGTGGGCTGACGGCGGGTCCGGCGCCCGTCCTCGGGAACCGGATGCCCTGCCGGACCGGGTGCCCTGCCGAACCGGATGTCCGGCCGCCTGCCCGCCGCCGTGTGACGGCTGTTCGGCCCTTCCGCCGCCGCCGGTGCCGGTGGAGGCGGCCCCGGCCGCACGACGATCGCGGCCCGGTCTCGGCGGCCGTCGGCGCCGGGGCCGGGCCGCGTCCACGGCCCACCCCGGCGCACCGCTCACCGCCGTGCGCCCCCGCTCACGGCGCGATGGTCGCCCCGCAGGAGTCGCACACCCGCGTCGCGGGCAGCTGGAGGAAGCAGGTGGGGCAGATCGCCGGCGGGCGCGGCGGGGCGGTGGCGGCGGCCTTGCGCTCCACCGAGGCGCGCAGGCGCGGGGCCAGGGCGGGCGTGCCGCCGTCGGCGGGCAGGTCGGCGCCGAAGTGCCGGTAGCAGGCCAGTCGGGCGGCGGCCGCGTGCTGCTCGCGGTCCATCTCCGCGGCCACCGGCGGCTGTCCGGCCACCGCCAGTACCTCCTGGTAGCCGGGGCCGACCCTGCCGTCCGTGGCGTGCACCACCAGGGCGGTCAGCGGTGGGTCCCCGCGCCGGTGCGCCTCGCGGATCACCAGGGACAGCACCTTGCCGATCCAGTGCCGCTGGTTGACCCGGGTGCGCACCCCGGAGGCCTCCTGCACCGCCTCGGCCAGGTCGGCGTAGGTGATCACCGCGTGGTAGCGGCGCGCCACCTCCACCAGGGCGGGGTAGGCCGCCCTGGTCCACACGATGTGCGCCTGGCCGGCGCTGACCGCCGAACCGTCCGACGCCCGCCAGTAGCTGTGCTGCTGCTCCGTCATCCGCCCGCCCATGTCCGTCTTGTCCGTGTCTGTCCTCCGCAGGCCCCGCCGGGAGCGAGGCTACCCCGCCCCGGAGCGGCGCCCTCGGGCGGGGCCTCGCCTCGGGCGGGGCTTGACTTCAAGTGCTGTTGAAGTCGTGGAATGGGTGCCGACCGCAGCCGTACGGGCATCGCGGTCGATGCCCCGCCCGTACGGACCCCGTACCGGGGCCGGGGCCGCCGCCTTTCCGATCGTGCCGACGGCGGCCCCGGCTCCCGGGCGCCCCTCCGTACGCCGCGGGAACGACGGACGGCCCCTTGCCCGACTCCCCGCCGGCAGTGCCCCGGCAGGACACCCGCGGCCACAGCACCCCAGCCCGCACACCGGAAGTCGGCCCCGCCGGCTTCCGGCGCAGGCCGACGCGCACCGGCACCCCGCTGGAGTAGTTCCTGCACGCCCCCGGACCCGGGGCGGCGGCCGGAAGGGCCGGTTTCGGCCGGCCGCGGAAAAGGAGACGCGGTGCGGTCACGGGTGAGGACCGTGACCGCACCGCGAACTCATCACCCCGCGGGGGTGATCCGCGTCACACCGATGCGGTGGCCCGGCGGCGGCGTCGTCCGGCGGGCGGGGTGGGGTCGGCGTTCCAGGCGGCGACGGGGTTGCCGAGCCAGCGGGTGGCGCCGGGGACGTTCTCGCCGCGCATGACCAGGGAGGCCGGGCCGACGGTGGTGCCGGCGCCGAGGGAGGAGTTGAGCAGGACGATGGAGTGCGGGCCGGTGGTGGAGCCGGCCGCGAGGTGGACGGGGCCGAGCCGCATGACGCGGTCGTGGAAGAGGTGGGTCTGCAGGACGGTGCCGCGGTTGACGCTGGCGCCGGCCTCGACGGTGACCAGGTCCGTCTCGGGCAGCCAGTGGGTCTCGCACCACACGCCGCGTCCGATGCGGGCGCCGAGGCTGCGCAGCCACGCGTTCAGGTAGGGGGTGCCGGTGATGGCGTGGCCGCCGAAGGGCATGGCGAGTTCCTCGACGAAGGTGTCGTAGAGCTCGTTGCGCCACACGAAGGAGGACCACAGCGGGTGCTCGGCGACGCGGAAGCGTCCGACGAGCAGCCACTTGGCGGCGGTGGTGACGGCGCAGGCGACGACGGCGGCGGCGAACAGCACCAGTCCGGCGGCGCCGAGGGCCGCGCCGAGCCCGTAGTCGTCGCGCAGTTCCTGCAGGGTCACCAGGACGAGGTCGCCGAGCAGGGCGGCGAGGACGATCGGCAGCAGCCGGCAGAGTTCGACGCCGGCGCGCGCCCACATCAGGCGCCGGGGCGGGTCGTAGGTGCGCCCTTCGGCGCCGGTGTCGGCGACGCGGGGCAGGGCGAAGGCGGGGCGGCCGAGCCAGGAGGAGCCTTCGGGGGCGTGGGCGGGGGTGTCGGAGAGCACGCCGACCAGGGAGTTGTCGGGCAGGTGGCGGCCGGGGCCGACGATGCCGGAGTTGCCGACGAAGGAGCGGCGTCCGACGTGGGAGGGGTCGAGGTGGAGCCAGCCGCCGCGCAGTTCGTAGGGGGCGACGAGGGTGTCGTCGGCGAGGAAGGCGCCGTCGTCGACCCGCATCAGGCCGGGCAGGGCGAGCACGGTGGAGGCTTCGACGCGCCGGCCGACGCGGGCGCCGAGCAGGCGCAGCCACACCGGGGTGAAGAGGCTGGCGTAGAAGGGGAAGAGGGTGCGCCGGGCGGTGTCGCCCAGGCGGCTGACGGCCCAGGCGCAGAAGGCGACGCGGCCGGTGGCGGGGTGGAAGCCGGGGCGCAGCGGGCGGGAGAGGAGGCGGATGAGCAGCGCTATCAGGACGGCGTAGCAGGCGAAGGTGATGGCGACGAGGGGGATGGTGGCGGGCAGGAGTTGGACGAGGGCGGCGGTCAGGGTGGCGTCGGTGTCGATCATCGGGTAGATGATGAGCAGGGCGGGCAGGGCGGCGATGACCGGGATGAGGCCGAACAGGGCGAACCCGAGGCCGTAGGCGAGGTTCCAGCCGCGGGGGGCGGGGGCGGCGATGGTGGGCCAGTCGGCGAAGGGCCCGGCGGCGGGGCGGGCCGGGGAGCCGTACCAGTGTTCGCCGGGCGGGACGGTGGCGGTGACGCAGGAGCCGGGGGCGATCTCGGCGCGGGCTCCGATGCGGGCGCCGGGCATGAGGGTGGCGCGGTGGCCGATGCGGGCGCCTTCGCCGATGTCGATGTGGCCGAGGTGGAGGGTGTCGCCGTCGAGCCACCAGCCGGCGAGGTCGGCTTCGGGTTCGACGGAGCTGTGGGCGCCGAGGCGGGCGAGGCCGGTGACGGGGGGCAGGGTGTGGAGTTGGACGCCGGGGCCGACGCGGCAGCCCAGGGCCCGGGCGTAGCGGGTGGCCCAGGGGGTGCCGGCGAGGGCGGCGGTGCCGAACATGGTGGTGTAGCGTTCGGCGGCCCACAGGCGCAGGTGGACGTGGCCGCCGCGGGGGTGGCTGCCGGGGCGGATGCCGGCGGTGAGGAGGCGGGCGCCGGCGGAGGCGAGCAGGGTGCGGCCGGGGGCGCTGTAGAGGAGGAGGAGTCCCGCGGCGACGGGCCACCAGGAGCTGTGCGGGGCCCAGGTGAGGTGGCTGCCGGTGAGGTTGTCGAGGGCGATCAGGACGAGGATCCAGCGCAGTCCGGCGAGGGTGAACATGCCGAGGAGCAGAAGGGTCTGCCAGAGGCCGGCGCTGCGGGGGGTGCGGCGTACGGTGCGGCTGCGGGGCGGCGCCTGGGTGGTCGTCTGTTCGGGTGCGGCGGCCGGGGTGAGGGTGTCGAGGTAGGCGGCGAGGTCGGTGAGGACGGGGTGGGCGTAGAGGTCGGCGACGGAGACGCCGTTGTGGCGGGTGCGCAGTTCGGAGACGAGGCGGGCGGCGGTGAGGCTGGAGCCGCCGAGGGCGAAGAAGTCGTCGGCGGCGCCGGGGCGCATGCCGAGCAGGCGTTCCCAGTGGCCGGCGAGCCAGCCGGCGGTGCCGTCCAGTTCCTCGGCGGGATGGGCGTCTCCGGTGGTGGCGAGCGGCCAGGGCAGGGCGCCCCGGTCGACCTTGCCGGAGGTGCGGGTGGGCAGGGAGTCGACGAGGGCGAGGACGGGCACCAGCGGGGCGGGCAGGCGTTCGAGGAGCTGCCGGCGGGCGGTGGTGAGGTCGCAGGTGGTGCCGGGCTGGGCGACGAGGTAGCCGACGAGCAGGTCGGCGCCGGCGGGGGTCTTGCGGACGGCCGCGGCGGCGGCGCGGACGTGGGGCAGGGCCTGGAGGGCGGCGTCGATCTCGCCGAGTTCGATGCGGCGGCCGCCGAGTTTGATCTGGTCGTCGGCGCGGCCGAGGAAGACGAGGCCTTCGGGGTCGTTGCGGACGAGGTCGCCGCTGCGGTAGACGCGGGGTGAGGTGAGGGCGGGGTGGGCGCTGAACTTCTCGGCGTCCTTGGCGGGGTCGAGGTAGCGGGCGGTGCCGACGCCGGTGATGAGCAGTTCGCCGCTCTCGTACCAGGGGACGGGGTTGCCGGCCTGGTCGACGACGGCGATCTCCCAGCCGTCGAGGGGGGCGCCGATGCGCACGGGCTCGCCGGGGAGCATGCGGGCGGCGGTGGCGACGACGGTGGTCTCGGTGGGGCCGTAGGTGTTCCAGAACTCGCGGCCGTCGACGGCGAGGCGGTCGACGAGTTCGGCGGGGCAGGCCTCGCCGCCGACGATGATCAGGCGTACGGCGTCCAGGCATTCCTGCGGCCACAGGGCGAGCAGGGTGGGGACGGTGGAGATGGCGGTGATGCGCCGCTCGACGAGCCAGGGGCCGAGGTCGGTGCCGGCCTTGACCAGGGAGCGGGGGGCGGGGACGAGGCAGGCGCCGTGGCGCCAGGCGAGCCACATCTCCTCGCAGGAGGCGTCGAAGGCCACCGACAGGCCCGCGAGGACGCGGTCGCCGGGGGCGAGCGGCTGCTGCGGGAGGAAGAGTCGGGCCTCGGCGTCGACGAAGGCGGCCGCCGAGTGGTGGGTGACGGCGACGCCCTTGGGGCGGCCGGTGGTGCCGGAGGTGAAGATGATCCACGCGTCGTCGGCCGCCACGGGCCAGGCGGGGCGGCCGCGGGGGCGGGTGGCGGCTGCGGCGTGCAGGCTGCGCCCGGGGCCGAGGACGGCGCAGACGGCGGCGTCCTGCCAGATCATCTCGGCGCGTTCGTCGGGGTCGTCGGCGTCCACGGGGACGTAGGCGGCGCCGCAGCGCATGACGGCGAGGATGGCGATGTAGAGGTCGGCGGTGCCGGAGGGGATGCGGACCCCGACCCGGTCGCCGCAGCCGATGCCGTGGCCGGCCAGCTGCCCGGCGAGGGTGTCGACCTCGTGCAGCAGGGCGCGGTAGTCGAGGACGGTGTCGCCGGTGTCGAGCGCGGGCGCGTGGGGGTACGCGTCGGCGGTGGTGGCGATGATGTCGAGCAGGCTGCGGGGGTGGGCGGGTTGGGCCACCGGCCAACCCGCCGCGGGGCCCGGATGGGGGCGGTGCAGCGTGCTTGGGCCGGCCGTGTCGTGGCGTGCGTCCATGGATGGGTTTCCTCGGCTCCGGGGTTCTGGGGGCGCGTACGGGTGTGACGGCGGGTGAGGCCGTTGCCGCCTACGGGGACAGCGCCCACTCACCATGACTCCGCTGGGAGTCGGCTGGATGCAGCGAAGGGCGATCAAAGGAAATTCTCATCATCGATGCCACACAGGGGTGGCAACGGCATGAATCGAAAGATATTTCGTGGGTTTTCGATCGTTTTCGCTGGTGAAGAGTAATCGCCGAATACCGGAGGAGCGCGACGGGAGAGGGAAGAGTGATGAACGGCATGGCGTCCGGAACGGTACCGGTAATGAGGGGGCCGCTACCGAATCGGGGGGTTCTGGTCGGATCATCGGCCTGTTCACGGTTTTCACATCTTCGTGTGGGAGTCTTCCGCGCCCCTCACCGCGGCTCCTTCCTGTGAGCGGGCTGGGCAACGGCCCATCAGGCTGGGATTCCGCTGACGGCGGCGGGGCCGGGAACAGCCCTCGAAGGCCCGAAGTTGGCCGGAAAACGAGTCCGCTCGTCTGGTATGTGGCGTACGGCTCGAACCTACACGCCGCCCGCCTGGCCTGCTACCTGCGCGGGGGCCGCCCGAATGGCGGAACGCAGGACTACCCCGGCTGCCGCGACCGGCGCCCGCCGCGCCGGGCGGTGGCCACCGTGCTGCCGGGCACGCTCTACTTCGCCGGGCGCTCGCTCACCTGGGGAGGCGGCTCGGCCTTCTACGACCCGGCAGCTGACGGCGAGGTACCGTGCCGCGCCTACCTGTTGACGGCCGGTCAGTTCAGCGACATCGCCGGCCAGGAGATGCTCCGCTCCCCCGGCACCGACCTCGACCTCACCCCGGTGCTCACCACCGGACGCGCCGAGCTGGGTCCGGGCCGCTACGAAACCCTGCTGCACGTCGGCGAGTTGGACGGGCACCCGCTGCTGACCTTCACCGCGCCCTGGGGCGTGGCCGGCGCCGAACTCAACGCCCCCGCCCCGCCCTACCTGCGCACCCTGGCCGCAGGCCTGGCCGAGTCCCACGGCTGGGGCCCCTGGCGCTCGGCCGGCTACCTCGCCACCCGCCCTGGCGCGTCCGGGCACTGGACCCCGCAGGCGGTGGCGGCGGTACTGGGCTGAACGGGGGCACGGGGCGGGCAGGCGGGCGAAGAGTCAGACGTTCGCGGAGCGGCACGGTTCGAGGCCGGACGGGCACAGCTCGGGCTCCTGGAAAGCGGTGGAGCCCGGGGTCCAGGTCGGCTGCGGGGACCGTGGCGGGTCGTCCGAGGTCCGTACGGGCTCGGCGTAGGCGTACTGGACGACGGTCACCGCCTTCCCGCCGCCGAGGTCGACCACCCGCTGGTGCACCGGCCCGAACAAGTGGGTGTCGTCGCCCCGCAGTTCGACCTTCCCCACGTCGCCCGGGAAGAAGGTGAAGAACGACAGCCGCCGGTAGTCGCCGATCGTCTTCGGCTTGTGCCTGGCCGTGAGGACCTCGGTCCGGTTGCCGTAGATCTCCGTGGACAGCCCGCCGTCGACCCGGGTGAGCGAGGCGGAGCACAGGTGGGAGTCGTCCACGAGCCACAGCACGTCCGCCCGGTCCTGGCCGTCGTCGTCCAGCACGATCGGGTTCGACAGCGCGGGGACGGGACAGCGCTGCAGGCGCATGCCGGCCAGCTCGTCCGCGATCCACTGCTTGGACGCCGGAGCCGGCTCGGGCAGCACCACCGAGTGCACCGTCGGCGTCGCCGACACCGCAGGCACGGTGCTCGGCGGCGCCTGCCCTCCGCCGCCCTGCCCCGTACAGGCCACCGCCGCCAGCACCAGCACCACCGCCGCCGCGCACCCGCCCCACGCCGTCCGCCGCATCACGCCTCCCCCGTGCCGCTCCCCCGTGTCACTCCCCCGGACCGTGATCATGCCCAACCTGAGGACCCGGGAGTGTCCGGGAACGGCAACAGCCCTGCACCGGAGCGGCGTTGGCCGTGCGCCGGTGGTGGTGCCACCGCACCACGTCGCCCGGGCCGCCGTCGAATGCTCGTACGCCCCGCCGACCGACGACCGGTGGACGGAGCAGTCAACGGCGCGGGCCGCGCCGTTCATCGCGCCGTCCATCGTTTGTCGACCGGTGTTGCGCATCGTTCATCGCGGCGCGGGAGACAGCCTGCGCCACCCACCGAAGACACACGGAATCGAGGGAAACCATGCGCACCTCCGCACGCTTCGCGGCGCTGGCCGCGGTGGCCGCCATCGGACTCGGCACCATCGCCACCGGCACCGCCCAGGCCGCCCCGACCACCCCCCAGCCCGCCCGGGCCGCCCTCTCGGCCGCCCGGAGCACCGCGATCCACCTGCACAACGGGACCGGCTGCACGCTCTACCGGACCGACTACTCCCTGGCCCACGGCATCTGGACGCAGGGCCAGGAGCCGCCGCAGACCCTGGGGAACACCAACGACTTCACCTTCCAGTCGGAGAGCAACGGATTCATGACCGGCACCGAGGGCACGGTGACCTTCCGGGGGTACAACTGCGAGGACGGCTGGCGCGAGGGCAAGGCCGTCGTGCTGCACTGGGCCAACCCCTACGTCGGCTCCAACAGCTACGACGACAACGGCACCGACCGCGGCATCTTCCGCACGACCCGCGAGGGCGGCGGCGGCGACAACGCCGACGTCTTCTGGGGCGCGTGGAAGGCCTGATCCCGGCCACCGGGCACCGCCGGGCAAGCGCCGTCGGACAGTTCAGGATCTGCTCGGACCCCCGCACCCGCGCCGGGTGACGCTTGAAGGGCGGCGCCCCGCGGCCCGCTGTCGAACGGCCCGGGCCGACCGGGCCGTTCGGCAGCGGGAGCGTCCACCGGGGGACGTCAGACGTGCGGTGCCCAGAAGTCGACGAGCCGGCCGACGCCGTGCTCGACGGACTTCCAACTGCCCTGGAACGTCAGGATCGCGGTGACTCCTCCCCCGGCTGATGCCGGGGGCTTCTCGCTAACCCGGGCGGGCGTTGCGACGGGCCAGCCCGGCCCGTAGGACGTTGACGGCTCCCACCGTGTCGGCGTGCGCCCGGTGGGCGCAGCCGGTGCAGTGGAAGGTGTCCTGGGTGGGCCGGTTCTCCGCTGCGACGTGTCCGCATGCGGGACACGTCCGGGAGGTGTTGCGGGGGTCCACGGCGATCACTTCCCGTCCGGCGCTTTCAGCCTTGGCGTGCAGGATCGTGAGGAACACCCCCCATCCGGCATCCGATATCGAGCGGTTCAACCCCGCCTTGGCCGCAGCCCCGTTGGGGAGAAAGGCACCCGGCCGGCCGGGATCAGGCTTCGGCGCGGGGGCCCTGACCATGCTGCGGATCCTGAGGTCCTCGTGCGCGATGAAGTCATGCGCGCGGACCAGGCCGAGGGCGGTCTTGTGCGCGTGGTCGAGCCGTTGACGGCGGACCTTACGGTGCAGCCTGGCCACGGTCTCCACAGCCTTACGGCGGCGCTTCGACCCGCGCTTGCACCGGGAGAGGGCCTGCTGGGCGGCTTCGAGCTTCGCCGCGGCCTTCCGGCCATGGCGGGGATTGGGAACGAACCCGCCGTCGGAGTCGGCGAGGAAGCTGGCTATGCCCATGTCGATGCCGACCACGGATCCGGTCGCGGGCAGCGGCTCGGGCCGGGCCTGTTCGGCCGTCAGCACCACGTACCAGCGTTTGCCCTCACGCTTGACCGAGATCGTCTTGACCGTGCCGGCCACCGAGCGGTGCCGGTGCACCCTGACGTGGCCGACGCCCTGGAAACGGACGCGGGTCACCGGGTCGTGCGGGGTTGAGTCCCAGCGGCAGCCGTCGCCGTTCTTGGGGAAGTCCACCGTGTCGAACCGGTTCACGCCGCGAAAGCGTGGGTATCCGGGTTTCCCGCCGGACGTGACCCGGCGGAAGAACGCGGCGAACGCCTTGTCCAGCCGTCGAAGCGTGGCCTGCTGGGAGGAGAAGGACCAGCGGCCCTGACGCTCCGGGTCGAACGCCCGGATCTCCTTGAGCTGCGCGGACTGATCGCCATAGCGGACCGTCGTCCCGGAGACATGCCGCCAGGCATCCCGACGTTCCTGCAACGCCCCGTTGTAGAGCGAGCAGTGATCCCGCAGCATCTCCGTCAGTGCCTGCTGCTGGCCCACGGTGGGCCGCAGCAGGAACTTGTACGCACGAATCAACACGACCCACCCCCTCCACCGCCTCGGCAATCAACATGCCACACACCACTGACAGAAGACACCACGAGCGTTGTGGCACGTAGGGACGCGGCGGCGCTCCGCACCGCCGATCCCAGGATCGGATTCCCTCCCCGGCTGAAGCCGGGGATACCCTCCGAAGATCAGGGATGGAATCGGTCAGCACGCGAATTCCTTTCGGGTGAACCACCGGCCCCACGGTGGAGGCCGGCCCCGGACCGGGGTAATCGGTCACCGGGAGTGGCGAGACACCGACGGGTTCGGGGTTTCGGGACTCCCGCCGACACCCCCTCATGCACCCAGTACGGGAGTCCCCCATGCGTATGCGCTTCAGCCCGCGCGCGGCCCTCGTGGTCACCGCCGGCGTTCTCACCCTGTCCTCCGTCAACGTCTCGACCGCCTCGGCGGCCCCCGGCATCGTGATCATGGAGAAGGGCGACCAGTTCCGGCCGGTCCGTGACCCGCGGGGCGGCCAGTGCTACGCCGGCCTCGGCCCCGACACCGCGATCGTCAACCGGACCGGCGGCACCATCCTGCTCTTCCCCGACGGCAACTGTCAGACGAGGATCCTCAACCCCCTGGGGCCGGGCGAGTTCCGGCCGGACGAGAACGTCGGCAGCTTCCTCGCCCTGGACTGATCCAGTGAGAATGCCTCGGCCCGGCTCGGACGTCCGCGCCGGGCCGAGGCGTGTCCACGCACCGTCAGGCCGCGCGCTGGCCGTGGAGGAGGACGGGCAGGGAACGGTTGGCGAGGGCCTCGGCGGCGCGGGCGGCCTGGGAGGGGGCCATGAAGTCCGGGAGGCTGCGGGCGGGGACGAAGCGGGCGCCGAGCAGGCCGCTCTGGCGCTGCGCGGGGACGGTGATCTGGGTGCCGTCGGGGACGGCGCCGCCGTCGAACACCAGGGTGAGGCGCTCCAGGTAGCGGTCGGCCGGGGTGAAGTCGACCGCGAGGATGTGGGCGAGGCGGATGACCAGGCCGGTCTCGGCGTGCAGGTGGCGGGCGGCGGCCAGGTGCGGGGGCTCGTCGGGGCGGGCGGCGCCGCCGGGAAGGATCATGCCGTCCATGTAGTCGGGGTCCACGAGCAGGACGTCGCCGCGCTGGTTGCGGACCAGGGCGAGGCAGCCGAGCCGGCAGACGGGGGGCTTGGCAAGGAGGCGGGGGTCTTGCACGGGGGAGGTCACTTTCTCGACGCGGCAGGGGTGTTCAGTCGTCGTAGGTGAGGCGCTCGTAGCGCAGCCCCTTGCGCAACAGGTCGACCATCCGGAGAAGGTCGAGCGGCCGGGCGGTGAGGTGGAGCAGGTAGCTGCACGTCAGGCGGCCGCCCGCCCAGTCGACTTCGAGGGTGGGGAGCTTGACGCCGCCGAGGGCGAGGACGGTGGTGAGGTCGTCCAGGACGTCGGCGGCCTGGCGGCGCTGCTCGGCGGTCGCACGGGAGAGGGTGGAGGACATCACCGCTCCCCCGGCCGCTTGTGGACCTCGAAGGCCCGCCAGGCGCTGTAGGCGTCCCCGAAGAAGACGAAAGAGACGAGCTCGCCGTCGGGTTGGCGCAGCCACTCACCGGTCATCTCGTTGCGGACCCGGTAGCGGTCGGCCTCGGTGTCCCAGCGGACGCCGTAGCCGTGGAGGCGGGGGGCTTGGTCGTGGGCCATGGGATGGAACCCTCTGCGATCGGAGTTTCACGTTCTGTGCACATGGTGGCGCAAGGTCACCTAGCATCGGAAGCGGCCTGCTACTTGCCAAGAGGCCACACGGAAGTTGAGGGCCACCATGAACAAGAAGAAGATTGACCCGGAGTCGAGCCCCTGGGCGCCCTTCGGAATCCAACTCCGCAACTCACGAGAGGCCAGGGGCCTCCTCCAGGAGGAGCTGGCCCCGCTCATCGGGTGCTCCCCCTCACACCTCTCCTACGTCGAACTTGCGCACCGGCCGCCGAGTCGCAAGCTCGCCGAACTCTCCGACATCGCGCTCGACACGGGCGGCACCATGATGTTGATGTGGTATCAGCTGAAGAACTCCGCGATCCTGGAGGGCTTCCCGGAGTACTCCCGCTACGAGGCTCTTGCCGAAGAGATGAGGATCTTCGAAGTCGATCTCGTCGCCGGACTTCTACAGACCCGGGCGTATGCAACCGCAGTCCAGATGGGTTACGTAAGGCAGGGCCTTTCAACCCAAAAGCTGGCCGAGGAACGCGTCGAATTCAGGCTTGCCCGGCAGCAAATCCTGGGACGGACTCCTCCTCCACTCGTACACGTGGTGTTGGACGAGGCCTGCCTCAGGAGGGTCATCGGTGGACGCGATGTCATGGTCGAACAACTGCTTCACCTTGAGCAGTTGTCCGCTCGACCCCACGTAGTCATCCAGGTGGCTCCGTTCTCCATGGGCGAGAACCGGCCATTCACACACATGACCTATCTCCTTACCATGCCGAACCGCAAAGTTCTCGCTTACGGCGAAATTGAATCGCGTGGCTACATCGACCGCGATACCAAGTCGGTTGCCGCACTCGCCAGGAGCTACGATCGGCTTGCGGTCGAGGCCCTCGGCCAGGCCGAATCGCTGGCTTTCATCCGTGCGGCAAGGAGAGACCTGGAGTGGATGTCAACCTGACCGCGGCGTCCTGGCGAAAGAGTTCGTACAGCGGCGGAACCGGCGGCGCATGCATCGAGGTCGCCGACGGCTTCATCGGCGTCATGCCCGTACGCGACTCCAAGGACCCCTCCGGCCCGGCTCTCCTCTTCCCCGCCCCCGCCTGGCAGGCCTTCGTCACCGCCGTCCGCACCGGCGAGTTCGACGCCCGCTGACCGCAGCCATCGGCCCCGCCGCCCCGACTGCGACGGCGGCGGCCTGAGCGGGAAGCCGGCCCTGCCGACTTCCCGCCCGAGCCCGGTCCACCCGGCCGCACGCGTAAATCCGGTGCGCCCGTCGGACCGCCCCGGTAGCCTGCACCGCCATGGCATCGGAACTGGAACGCCCCCCACTCCTTGCGGACGAACGCACCGCACTCATCGGCTGGTTGGACCTGCAACGGCAGATCCTGCGCTGGAAGTGCGAGGGGCTGGACGACCGGGACGCGCACCGCTCGGTCATCCCGACTTCTCCGACCATGACGATGGCCGGCCTCGTCTCGCACATGCGCTGGACCGAACACCTCTGGCTGGAGGTGCTGTTCCTCGGCGGCGACGAGAAGCAGAACCCGGCGTTCGACGAGTCGGCCGAGGACGCCGACTGGCACACCGGCGGCCGCCCCCTCGCCGAGCTGCTCGCGGAGTACGAGGCCCAGTGCGCCCGCAGCAACGAGATCGTCGCGGCGGCCTCCCTGGACGACGCCGGCCGCCACTCCGGCTTCCGCACCGGCGGCGCCAACCTCCGCTGGATGCTGATCCACCTCATCGAGGAGACGGGCCGGCACGCAGGGCACGCCGACATCGTCCGGGAGCTCCTCGACGGTTCGAAGGGCTACTACTAGCTGCGGGTCAACTGCCCGGGACCGAAGTCCCGGGCAGTTCACGCAGCGGGACGGCGTAGACGGGCTCCGGGCCGAAGGGCGTGAAGCCCGACTTCCGCAGGATCGGCCCGGACGTGGCCGCGTTGGCCTTGACCAGGGCCATCGTCGCGCCGTACGCCACCCCGTAGGACAGCCGGGCGTCGAGTACCGCCCGGTACACCCCCAGGCCCTGCCAGGACGGTGCCACGGCCCCGCCCGACAGCCGCGCGACGCCGTCCGCCACCTTCACGCTGCCGGTTCCGGCGGGCTCACCGTCCACGTACGCGACGACCATGCCGCCCTCGCCGGCCGCAACGGCCTTCGCGCTCCTGGCCGCGAGCTCCTCGATCTGTTCGTCGGGCGGGAGTTCGCCGCCGAACCCGGTGACCCCGACCGCCGCCCCGTCCCTGGCCGTCGCGAAGTCCGTTGCCCAGACGGGCGATACGCCCACCGTCGGCGGCCGCAGCCGGGGTGCGCCCTGGCTCAGGTCCACGGCCAGGACCTCCAGGTCGAGCTTCACCCGCCCGCCGCGCGCGGACAGCTCGGCGGCCAGTGCGGCCGGGTAGCCGATCAGCACCTGCCAGTCCAGCGTCGGCAGCCCGAACGCACGCGCCCGCTCCAGCACCGCGTCGACGGCCGGGCCGAGCGGCCCGGCCGGTGTGAAGGAGACGACCGAGAGGTCGAAGTCGACATAGTCGGGCAGCCGCAGGATCGTGCACTCGTCGCCCTCGACGACCTCGGCGTCCGGCGGTGTCCACACCCAGGCCGCGCTGGCGGCGGCGACGGCAGAAGCTGACAGACTCATGCGGGGCAGCCTAGGGGCCGCTTGCGGCGGGTGCGGTGGTGGGCCGCCGCACTGTTGCAGGACCAGTACCTGACGGTGACGCAGCGAAGTGGCGGGCGGCGAGGGTCTGCAGGCCGACGGCCCGGCCGTTCTCGAGGACGGCCAGGTTCAGGGCCCAGTCGTCCGGGGACCAGTTTCCCTGGCGCAGCCAGTGGTGTTGCACCACCGAGCGCGCCCGTTGGGCCGGGGGCAGGTCGGTCCACGGCACGAGGAAGGGCATGCGGTCCGGTTCGTGGACGCCTTCCGCGGCCAGTTCGGCCAGGGCGGCGAGTTCGTCGTCGGTGGGCAGGCGCAGTTCGAGGCGGGGTGTGGTCAGCCGCAGGCCCAGCAGGGGCCAGTGGTCGGTCAGCATGTGCCATTGTCGAGGACGGCGGCGGTTGCGGTCATCCGGTTTCCGGGCCCGGCCGGCCGCTCGGAGCAGGAAGTCGGCCGGGCCGACTTCCTGTTCCACCGTCCCGGTCACCGGCCGCGGGGTCCGTGTGCCGGTGACCGCCGTGCGCGGCGAGGGATTTCACGGTGAGTGGGTCGGGTATCTGTCTACGGCGCGTCGGGGCTGCCCGCGTCGCATCCGTACGCTCCGCCCGTGCCTCGCGGCGGGTGTTCCGATGCTGTGCCGTCGCTCCCGGGAGGTCGGGGATGTGGTTGCCGGAGGCTCTTCCCCGGATCCGTCAGGCCGTGGTCCTCGCGGGTGGGCGCGGCAGGCGGCTCGCCCCGTACACGGACCTGTGTCCCAAGGCGATGGTCGAGGTGAACGGTGCACCGCTGTTGCGCCATCAGATCGAGTGGTTCGCCGCCGCGGGCGTGGAGACGGTGGTCGTCTCGGCGGGCTACCGCTCGCAGGTGATCACCGACTACGTGCGCACGGCGAGCCTGCCGGTCCGCACCACCGTGGTGGTGGAGGACCGCGCGCGGGGGCGGGGTGGAGGGCTGAAGCTCGCCGCCGGTGCGCTTCCGGCGCCGCAGGAGCCGTGGTTCGCTGTCTACGGCGACATCTGGGCCGATTTTCCGCTCACCGCGCTGGGCGCTCATCACCTGCGGTACGGGGCACTGGCCACGGTCGCCCTGGTCCCGCCCCGGCTGCCCCGGGGCACGGTCGTGTGCGATGCGCTGGGGAGGGTCGCCGAGCTTGCCGCGCCGCCTCCGGCCGCCTGCACGGTCAACGGCGGCGTGTACGCCTTCGCGCCCGGTGTCGTCCCCCTGTTGCCGGATCAGGGGGACCACGCGGACACGACGCTTCCGTACCTGGTGCGGCTGCGGCAGCTGGCGGGGTACCGCGTCGGTGGCTTCTGGTGCGCTGTCAACACCTTGGGTGATCTGTGCGAGTTGCGGGCACGCGTGGCGGCGCCGGCCTGGTCGGAGCAGGGCCGGCAACCGGCTGCGGTCAAGGGAGCGGATCCGGCTGCTCGTTGACGGTCTCCCCCACCGGGCCGGGGGCCGCTCTTTCCTGCGGCCGGGGGGCGCGTAGCCGTGTGAGCAGGAAGTCGGCCGGGCCGACTTCCTGTTCCACCGTTCCCGGGTCTACTCGACGATCTCGGCCTTCGTGATGACGACGTCCTCCTTGGGGACGTCCTGGTGGCCGGCCTTGGTGCCGGTGGGCACGGCCTTGATGGAGTCGACGACGTCCTGGCCTTCGACCACTTCGCCGAAGACCGTGTAGCCCCAGGCCTGGGCGGTCTTGGCGGTGTGGTTCAGGAAGTCGTTGTCGGCGACGTTGACGAAGAACTGGGCGGTGGCCGAGTGCGGGTCCATCGTGCGGGCCATGGCCACGGAGTACTTGGTGTTCTTCAGGCCGTTGTCGGCCTCGTTCTGGATGGGGTCGCGGGTCTTCTTCTGCTTCATGCCGGGTTCGAGTCCGCCGCCCTGGATCATGAAGTTGTCGATGACCCGGTGGAAGACCGTCCCGTCGTAGAACCCGTCCCGGACGTACTGGAGGAAGTTGTCCACCGTGGCCGGGGCCTTCTCCGCGTCGAGCCGGAGAACGATGTCGCCGTGGTTGGTGCTCAGCTTGACCTTCGACATGACTACCTCACTGTCTGCGTTGTGGCGGCTACGGAACGCTCACGGCATTGTGACAGGAGGTGCGGCTGGGCACTGTCAAGGCGCCTCAGTTGGCGAGACTGAAGTCGCCGCCGACGGGGGCGGCGAGCTTGTCGATGCCGGTGAGTGCGGTGAGGGTGGGCACCGGAGTGGTGCTGTCGCTGGTGGTGCCGTCGCCGAGCTGGCCGGAGCCGTTGCTGCCCCAGGAGTGCACGGTGCTGGTCCCCGACAGTGCCACGGTGTGCTCCCGGCCGCCGGCCACCAGCTGCACGCCCGTCAGGCCGGGGACGGTGACGGGGGTGATGCGGAAGACCGTGGTGCCGTCGCCGAGCTGGCCGGCGGTGTTCTGGCCCCAGGCCTTGAGGCGGCTGTCGCCGTCGACCACGGCCAGGCTGTGGTTGCAGCCGGCCGCGATCTGCCAGACGCCGCCCGACCAGGCGCCCTGCGTGGCGACCGGGGTGAAGCGGTTGATGGTGGTGTTGTCGCCGAGCTGGCCGGTGGCGTTGTAGCCCCAGGCCTTCACGGTGGCGCCGTTACCCGGCTTGCCGACCAGGGCGAGGCTGTGGCCGGCGCCGGCGGCGATCGCGCTCGCCCCGGTCAGGCCGGCCACCGGCGCCGGGATGCCTCTGCTCGCCGAAGTCCCGTCCCCGAGCTGGCCGTTGCTGTTGTAGCCCCAGGCCCACACGGTGCCGTCCTCGCGCAGTGCCAGGCTGTGGTGGAGGCCGGCGGCGATGGCGACGACCTTGGCCAGGCCCTCGACCCGCACCGGGACGCTGCTGTCGGCGCCGGTCCCGTTGCCGAGCTGGCCGTGGCCGTTCTGCCCCCAGGCCGCCACGGTGCCGTCGGCGAGCAGGGCGAGGCTGTGTGCGCCGCCGGCGGCGATGTCGGTGGCGTCGGAGAGGTTGACCACCTGGCCGGGCACGTTGTGGCTGAACACCGTGCCGTCGCCGAGCTGGCCCGCACCGTTGACGCCCCAGGACTGCACCGTACGGTCCGTCAGCAGGGCCAGCCCGTGACCGGTGGAGGAACCGAACCCGCCGGCGGCGATCTTCACCACCTCGGCGCTGGTGAGACCGAGCACGGCGGTGGCCGTGGTGCGGAGGTCGGCCCAGGTGCCGTCCCCGAGCTGGCCGGAGCGGTTGTTGCCCCAGGACTTCAGGCGCTTCTCTGCCATGCGACGATGCCTCTTTACTGATACGACAATAAGTCAAATCGTCGATACGTCAGGCCGGTTGACGATTCCACGATCATGGACCGACGCTACCCACGCGCCCACCACCGCCATGTGGAACGCCAACGCCGGCCACTCGATCGGGTGACGACACCCCCGCACTCCGGCCCCGCGGGCATTCCCCGCGCCCCTGTCCGGGCTCCGCCCGTTTGTCAGGCCCGTGTTCTAGCCTGCACGGACAAGGGAGGTGCGACATGGGTGGCACGGGCAGGCTGGTCGTGGCGATGCAGGTGTCGGCGGACGGTTTCGTGGACAGCGAAGTCCCCGGGGCCGACTGGCAGTTGTGGAACTGGGGGCCCGATTGGCCGTGGAGCGCGGATCTGCGGGCCTCGTTCAACGCACTGCTGGCGGGGGCCTCGGGCATCCTGCTGAGCCGGCCGATGACCGACGAGGGGTACCTGGGGCACTGGGAGCGGATGGCCGCCCTGCACCCCGGCGACGGGGACTGGGAGTTCGCCCGGGCGATCGGGGCGCTGCCGAAGTTCACGGTGTCCCGGGCGGGCCGGCCGCTTCAGGAGTGGCCGCGCACCGAGGTGCTCACCGGGGAGCTCGCGGACACGGTGGCACGGGCGAAGCAGGCGGCGGGCGGGCGGCTGCTGTGCTTCGGCGGTGCGGGGCTGGTGGCCTCGCTGCTGCGCGAGGGACTGGCCGAGGAGCTGCGGCTGTTCGTCAATCCCGGGTTCGCGGGGGCAGGCAGCCGGGTGTCCGGGCCGTGGCTGGTGGAGCACGGGTACCGGTCGGGCGGGGTGTCGGCGTACGGGTGCGGGGTGGTGGAGAGCCGCTGGTCACGGGAGTAGCGGGCGGCCGTCACGGCGACGGTCCGCTGCCCGTGCTCGGCGAGGAGGACCCAGTGGGCGCGGAGGCCCTCGCCGCCGGGGGCCTCCGCACGCCAGGCGTCGAAGCCCGGGAGCCGGTCGGCGGCCGGACGCGGATCCGCACGAGGCGGCCGTCGAGGCGGTGGGCGTCTTCCCGCACGCCTACGGCCCCTGAGCCGGGGCCAGGGGGCGTGAGCCCCCGGGCCCGAGGGCTCACGCCGCGCCGAAGTGCCGCTTGGTGTCGGCGATCAGTGTGCGCAGGAACGCCGCCCCGGGCAGGTCGGTCAGTGCCGCGGGGCGGCGCAGCAGTGGGGTCGGCTCGTAGGCGAAGGTCCAGGTGAAGCGGGTGCCGCCGGCGGGGAGGGGCTCGACCAGGTAGTCCTCGCCGAAGCGCCGGTACAGCGGCAGGCCGGCCCGGGTGACGCAGAACGCGTGCCGCCTGCCCTCCTCCCAGTGCACGAACTCCTCGCGCAGGTGCAGCATCCGAAGTGCCGTGATCTCCCGGGTCGTGCCGACGCCGTGCGGGGCCGGCGAGGTGTAGCGCCCGCCGGCCAGGCCCCGGCACCAGGACAGCGGCGCCGCGCCGGCGAGGTCGGGGCGTGCGGTGCCGGGCCGTCGACGCGGGGGTTTCCTTCTGACGCCCCCGTCCCGGCCCGCCCTTCGAACGCCCCGGCCGTCCCGTGGCGGGCTCCCCGTAGGGTGGCGGCATGTCTGTTCCCGTCGAGCTGGTGGTCTTCGACTGCGACGGTGTGCTGCTCGACAGCGAGCGGCTGGCCGTGCGGGTGGATGCGCGGGTGGTCGCCGAGGTGGGGTGGCCGCTGTCGCAGGAGGAGATCGTCGAGCGGTTCCTGGGCCGTTCGCACGCGTTCATGACGGCCGAGATCGAGGCGCACGCGAGCGTGCCGCTGGAGGCGGGCTGGGAAAAGCGCTTCCAGCACCTGTACGACGAGGTGTTCGCGGCCGGACTCGCCCCGGTGGAGGGGGTGGTGGAGGCGTTGGCCGTTCTGGAGCGGGCCGGGGTGGCGGACTGCGTGGCGTCCTCCAGCAGCCACTCGCGGCTGCGCTCCACGCTCGGGCGGACCGGGCTGCTGGCGCGTTTCGCCGGGCGGATCTTCAGCTCCGAGGACGTGGAGCGCGGCAAGCCCGCCCCGGACCTGTTCCTGCACGCGGCTGCCGCGATGGGTGTGGAGCCGGCGGCGTGCCTGGTGGTCGAGGACAGCAAGTACGGGGTGGCCGCGGCGCGGGCGGCGGGGATGCGTTCGCTCGGCTTCCACGGCGGTCTGACCCCGCAGGCGTGGCTGGCGGGCCCGGGCACCCGGACCTTCGCGGACATGCGGGAGCTGCCGGCGCTGGTCGCCGGGGCCGCCGCGCTCCCCCTTCCGTAGCGGGGCCTCGGGCTCGCGGGGCGAGCAGGCGCGCCCCTGTCAGATGTCAGGGACCGCTGCGGGCGCGGGATTCCTAGGCTGACGGGCATCGGGCGGATCGATCGTCCGTCCTCGTACCAGCCAAGGGAGAACCACTCATGCGCAGGATCACCCACGCCGCCGCCGCCCTGGCCCTGGCCCTGGCCGCCCTGACCACGATGGGGGCCGGCGGCGCCGGTGCCGCGGACGGCGACTGGGCGGGCTGCCCGTCGGGCGCGGTCTGCGTCTACCCGCAGGGCCAGGACCCGGCGGTCAGCCCGAGTGCCGTCTACTGGAGCTACGGCGCGCACAGCCTGAGCGGCCAGTACGGCATGCACTGGGTGCTCAACAACCAGACCGGCGGCGCGCACGCCCGCCTGTGCCGCGGCTCGGGCGGCGCCGACTGCGTCTACGACCTCTCCTCCCCGAAGGGCGTCTACTACGACCTGGGGCCGATCAACGCGATCACGCTCGACCGTCCCTGACGTGTCGTCAGCTTTGAGCAGGGAGTGCCCGCCGCACGGGGGACCGGCGGGCACTCCCGTTTTCGCATGTCCTCTCCCCCTGAAGCGTGTTCACGAAGATAACGAGTGGACGTGGATTGCGGGCAGGCTGGTTTTACTTATTGACGTCATGTACGCGCCCAGGGTTGACTCCTCCCACCCCGCCGCGAAGCCGCGGCGACCCCAGGGAGAGGCACCCTATGAACGCCGTCCTGCGTCGCGCCCTCGTCTCCACCGTGGGCCTCGCGCTGACCCTGTCCATGACCGCCGCCTGCGGGAAGGCCGGCGGCGCCAAGAACGAGGCATCCGCCTCCTCCGGCAACCCGAACGCCATCGGCCTGCTGCTGCCCGAGAACGCCTCCTCCGTGCGCTACGAGTCCTTCGACCGGCCGTTCATCGAGGCCAAGGTCAGGACCCTGTGCGCGCAGTGCAAGGTGCTCTACAACAACGCCGAGGGCAGCGCCGCCAAGCAGAAGCAGCAGTTCGACACCCTGCTCGCCCAGGGCGTCAAGGTGATCATCCTCGACCCGTACAACGCCAAGTCCACCCAGGACTGGGTCCAGGAGGCCGCCGCCAAGGGCGTCAAGGTCGTCGCCTACGACCGCCTGGCCGCCGGCCCGGTCGCCGCGTACACCTCCTTCGACAACGAGAAGGTCGGCGAACTCCAGGGCCAGGCCCTGCTGGCCGCGCTCGGCGCGCAGGCCGCCGAGGCGAACATCGTCATGATCGACGGCGACGAGGCCGACCCGAACGCCGCGGACTTCAAGTCCGGCGCGCACAAGATCCTCGACGGCAAGGTCAAGAAGGTCGTCTACGAGCAGTCCGGGCAGTGGGACCCGGCCGTCGCCGGGCAGAAGATCTCCGCCGCCGTCACCGAGTTCGGCAAGAACGGCTTCCAGGCCGTCTACTCCGCCAACGACGGCATGGCCGCCGCCATCATCACCCAGCTCAAGGGCGCCGGCATCAAGGTCCCCGTCGGCGGCCAGGACGCCTCCCTGGACGCCATCCAGCGCATCGTCAACGGCGACCAGGCGTACACCATCTACAAGGCCTACCGCCCGCAGGCCGAGGCCGCCGCCGAACTGGCCGTCGCCCTCCTCCAGGGCAAGGACGTCAAGACCATCGCCACCGCGAGCGTCGACAGCGACACCGCCAAGAACATCCCCACCAAGCTGCTGGACGCCAAGATCGTCACCAAGGACACCATCGCCTCCACCGTCCTGGCCGACGGCATCTACAAGGCCTCCGACATCTGCACCGCCGACTACGCCGCCGCGTGCGCCGCCGCCGGCCTCAAGTAGCCCATCAAGTAGCTGCTCCCCCAAGGTGGTTGTTCCCGTGACAGGCGCACCCGTCCTCCAGCTGCGCTCGGTCTCCAAGCGCTTCGGGGCCGTCCAGGCCCTCACCGACGTCGACCTCACCGTCCACGCCGGCGAGGTGCTCGCCCTCGTCGGCGACAACGGCGCCGGCAAGTCCACCCTCGTCAAGACCGTCGCCGGCGTCCACCCCGTGGACGAGGGCACCCTCACCTGGCACGGCGAGCCGGTCCGCCTGGCCCGCCCCCAGGACGCCGCCGCCCTCGGCATCGCGACCGTCTACCAGGACCTCGCGCTGTGCGACAACCTCGACGTCATCGCCAACCTCTTCCTCGGCCGCGAGAAACGCCGCCGCGGCCTGCTCGACGAGGTCGCCATGGAGCAGCACGCCCGCCGGCTGCTGGACACCCTCGCCATCCGCATCCCCGACGTGCGCACCCCCGTGGCCGCGCTGTCCGGCGGGCAGCGCCAGGTGGTGGCCATCGCCCGCGCCCTGGTCGGCGAACCGGCCCTGGTCGTCCTGGACGAGCCCACCGCGGCGCTCGGCGTCGAGCAGACCGCCCAGGTCCTGGACCTGGTGGAGCGGCTGCGCGAGCAGGGCCTGGCGGTCGTGCTGGTCAGCCACAACATGGCCGACGTACGGGCGGTGGCCGACACCGTCGCCGTGCTGCGCCTGGGCCGCAACAACGGCGTCTTCCCGGTGGCGGGCACCACCCAGGAGCAGATCGTCGCCGCGATCACCGGCGCCACCGACAACGCCCACGCCCGCCGGGCCCGCCGCACCGAGCACACCGAGGAGGCCGAGGCCCTGTGAGCACCCCCGAAGCACCCGCCACCCCCTCTCCGGTCGCCGACCCGCGGCTGCACCCGCCCGCACAGGGCTGGGCGGGCCGGGCGCGGGCCGCCCGACGGCGCCTGGCCTCCGGCGAACTCGGCTCGCTGCCGGTCGTCGTGGGCCTGGTCGTCATCGCCGTCGTCTTCCAGTCCGTCACCCACCACTTCCTCCAGGCCGACAACCTCACCAACATCACCCGCTTCATCGCCGGCCCCGGCCTGATCGCGGTCGGTGTCGTCTTCGTGCTGATCCTCGGCGAGATCGACCTCTCCCTCGGCTCGGTCGCCGGCGCGAGCGCTGCCATCGCGGCGGTGCTGGCGGTGCGCCAGGGGTGGAGCGAGTGGGTGGCGATCCTCGCCGCCCTGGGCGTGGCCTGCGCCATGGGCCTGCTGCACGGCCTGTTCTTCGCCCGCGTCGGAGTTCCCGCCTTCGTGGTCACCCTCGCCGGGATGCTCGCCTGGAGCGGCTTGCAGGAGTGGGTCCTGGGCGACGCCGGCACCGTCAACAACCGCCACGACGGCGTCGTCGCGAGCCTGGACACCACCTTCCTCGGCGACGGCGACATCGCCTACGCCTGGGGCCTGGCCGTCCTCGCCCCCGCCCTCTACCTGGCCGCCCGCCTGCGCACCGCCCGCCGCCGGCGCGCCGCCGGCCTCACCGCACCGCCGGCCGCCGACAGCGCGATCCGCGCGGGGGCGCTGGCCGTCCTCACCCTCGCCACCGCCTACACCCTCAACCAGGACCGCGGCCTGCCGCTGTCCCTGGTCGTCCTGCTCGGCGCCGTCCTCGCCACCGACTTCGTGCTGCGCCGCACCCGCTACGGGCGGCAGGTCTTCGCCGTCGGCGGCGGCGTCGAAGCCGCCCGGCGCGCCGGCGTCAACGTCGCCCGGGTACGGAT
Source organism: Kitasatospora sp. NPDC093102 (assembly GCF_040683915.1). Classification (NCBI taxonomy): domain Bacteria; kingdom Bacillati; phylum Actinomycetota; class Actinomycetes; order Kitasatosporales; family Streptomycetaceae; genus Kitasatospora; species Kitasatospora sp. NPDC093102. The sequence continues at coordinate 71,614 of NZ_JBFBFA010000015.1, forward strand.
CTCCGTCTTCGTGCTCTCCGCGTTCCTGGCCGGCCTCGGCGGCCTGTTCTACGCCTCCCAGCAGGGCTCCGCCGACAAGCAACTGGGCAGCGGCAACGTGCTGATGAGCGCGATCGCCGCGGCCGTCATCGGCGGCACCAGCCTCTTCGGCGGCCGCGGCAAGACCTGGTCGGCGCTGCTGGGCATCCTCGTCATCCAGTCCATCACCACCGGCCTGGACATGGTCCACGCGGCCCAGGCCATCCAGTACATGATCACCGGCGCGGTGCTGCTGGCCGCCGTCGTCCTCGACTCCCTCACCCGCCGCACCCGCAGCAGCGGCCGCGGGTAGGGAAGTCCGGCCCGGCGCCCCCGCCCCGCCCCGTCGCATCGCGGGCGGGGGCGCCGGGGCCTTCGGCGCGTGCCGGGCCGCCCAGGTCAGGAGAAGCCGATCTCCGGCCAGGGGCTCATCATGATTCCGGTCTTGCCGCGCGGCTGCCTGTCCAGCTCCGCCTGGGCGGCTTGCAGGTTCTGGCCCGGCCCCCGCCAGAACGTGTACGGCCCGCCACCGACCTCGGGAGGGATCAATGCCCGGTACTGGTAGTGCGTCAGGGTGAGGCAGACACGCTTGTTGATGCAGTCCAGCACCACCTTGACGTTGTGCTCCCAGTCGCTTCCCGTACGAGCGCCCCGGAGTGCGGCCTCGCCCGGCCACCGTGCCGGGTGGTGGTCCGTGGCGCCTGGTGCCGGGGTGCGCGGAAGCGGAAGAGCGCCGGCCGGTGTCGCCGGCAACTGGCGGCCCTCGGGTCCGGCTGCCCCACAGGCTCGCCGCGGGCCTGCGGCGGTGGAGGCGCTCGGCTGATCAGGCCGGTTCGGCCGTGCTGCGCAGGAAGTCGGCGGGGTCGACTTCCTGCGCGGTGGGGTTCAGGTGCGGGTGGCTGCTTGGGTGCGGCAGTGGGTGAGGGCGTAGGTGATGCGGGTGTCGGGGTTGGGGGTGGTGGTGAGGAGTTCGCCTGCGGTGACGAGGGCGGTCCAGTAGCGGGCGGGGTCGCCGGTGCGGGGCAGGGGTTGGGCGGCGGCGAGGGAGAGGTAGGCGGCGGTGAGGTTGCCGGTGGTGAACCAGCGGGTGAGGCCGTGCTGGTGGCCGGGGCGGATGCCGCCCATGGCGTCGACGGCGGCGAGGAAGTGGTCGACGACGGCGAGTTCAGTGGGGGTGAGGGAGGCGGGGACGTCGAAGACGCCGAGGGCTTCGAGGAGTTCGCCGGTGTCGGTCTCGGAGTTCGGGCGGGGGTTGGCGAGCAGGGCGTCGTAGCAGTCGTCGAGGCGGCGGGTGGTCTCGGCGAGGGGGATGGTCAGGGCGAGGCACACCGCGCGGGCGGAGGGCAGGGGCTTGTGGGTGCGGCGGGCAAGGAGGGCGTAGGTGGCGGCTGGGGTGGTGCCGCGGGAGAGGGCGTGGCGGGCCAGGGTGGCGAGGCGCATGTGGGATTCGGGCTTTCAGGCGGTGACGAGGACGGGAGCGGGGGCGGGGGCGACGAGGGCCCAGACGAACTTGCCGATGCCGCCGGGCCGGGAGGCGCAGCCCCAGCGTTCGGCAAGCTGGTCGACGAGGAGAAGGCCACGCCCGCGCTCGTCGTCCGGCGCAGCGACACGGAGGGACGGATGGCCGCTGCCGGCGTCGTGGACCTCCAGCCGGAGGCGGGAGTTGACGAGGGCGAAGCGGACCTCGATGTGGCGGTCGCCGGGGGCGTCGGAGTGCTGGACGGCGTTGGCGAACAGCTCGCCGAGGAGCAGTTCGGCGGTGTCGCGGTAGCAGTGCCCAGAGGGCAGCCCCGCGAGGTAGGCCCGGAGCAAGTACCGGGCCAGGGGCGTGGATTCGGTGCGCGAGTCGAGGCGCGCGACGAACGTACGGGGCCGGTGGGTTTTGAGCATGGGGAGTACCTCAGGGGGTGCGTGCGAATGGAGTGCGCCGTGCGCTGGGCCTTTCCTGGTGCGGCGTCATCCAACGGTCAGGCGCCACTTCCGGGCGGATCCTCACCTTCAAATCTGCTGAAGTCCTCTATGGCTTCGTTGAGTTGGAGGGAATCCGAGGAGCTCCGGCCTTCGGGCATGGGTGTCTGCGTGAAGGTCGTGCGCCTGCCGCCCCAGCGGGCGGCTTCGGTCAGTAACCGAATGACTACCAGGGTGGCTCAGCCTGCTCTAGGATCGGAAGAGTTTCAAATCTCTAGTCCGGCAGATTTTAAAGAGGGCGATCTTGGTTCGTCGCACACTTGACCCAACGTCATCTCCACTGGAGGCTCTTGCTGTTCAAATCAGCAGGTCACGCCAGGCCAAGGGGATGACGCAGATCGAACTCGGCAAGCAAGTCGGGTACTCCAACGTCTACATCTCGAACGTGGAGAGAGCCAAACAAGCCCCGTCTTTAAAGTTCGTAGAACGCGTGGACGCCGCCCTCGACGCCGGTGGTGCCCTGACGGGGCTGTGGTGGAGCTGGAAGAACGGCGCTCTGTTGCCGGGGTTCTCCGAGTACCTTCGCCGGGAGCGCGAAGCGATCACAGCCAGACTGTTCGACACGGATATGGTGTCGGGCATACTTCAGCACCCGGACTACAGCGCAGCCTACGAAGCCGGCATCGTCCGACGTGGGGAAGCGACTCGGGAACAAGCCGACGGGAGGCTCGGCTTGCTGGCCCAACGCCAACTTATGCTCGAACGGGGCACGACGATCCATGCTGTCCTGGACGAGGGTGCCCTGCGCCGACCAATCGGCGGTCGGGAGACTATGGCCATGCAGCTCTCTCACCTGGAGCGTCTGAGTGATCACCCGAATGTGATCATCCAGATTGCCCCGTACCGCCTCGCCGAGGATCGACCACTGTCCCACCCCGTCACGCTCTTGACCCTCCCGAATCGCGCTTTGGTCGGGTACACGGAGACGCTTCAACGGGGATACCTGGAACAAGATGCCGGGACGGTGGCCCGATGGGTCGATCGATACGATCGACTCCAGGTCAACGCGCTCAGCCAGCCGGACAGTTTGGCCATGATCCGGGAGGCACGGAAGGAACTGGACCATGCATGACCCAACGGGCGCCAAGTGGCGCAAGAGCACCTACAGCAATGGCGGGGGCGGCTGCATCGAGGTGGATGATGCGCACCCGGGCAGGGTCCGTGACTCCAAAGACCCCCAAGGCCCGGCTCTGATCTTTGCCGTCGAGGCCTGGGAGTCGTTCGTCGCCGCTGTCTGCAGCGGGGAGTTCGGCGACGTCTGAACCGCAGGCCCGGGCGGCGTTCAGGGTCCGGGCCTGCGGCCCGCTCCTTCCGGAGACGGTGGATCATGCCCAGGCATGACTACAGGGACGACCCGGACGCCCCCAAGGCGAACTCGCTGGTCCCGGCTGCGTCCGTCGTCGTGGTCGACGACGCGGGCCATGTGCTGCTCCAGCGCCGTACCGACAACGGGATGTGGGCGCTGCCCGGCGGCAGGATGGACATCGGGGAGTCGCTCGCCGGGTGCGGCAGTGGCTGAGGGCGTGCTTGATGACACCCGCCCTGCACCTGGGGACCACCTGCACTGTGCGCAGGAAGTCGGCGGGGCCGACTTCCTGCGCACGGTTGGTGGCCAGGGCAGCCCGGGTGCGGCAGACGGCGGGTCCCGCGACCGCACCGGGTGGGCGGGCCCGGGGCGGTGGCGTCATGCCGGGTGGACGAGGCGGCTTTCGTAGGCGAAGACCACGGCCTGGATCCGGTCGCGGAGTTCGAGCTTGTGCAGGATGCGCCCCAGGTGGGACTTCACGGTCGCCTCCGCGAGGTACAGGGTGGCCGCGATCTCGGTGTTGGACAGGCCGCAGCCCACCTGGACGAGCACCTCGCGTTCACGGGCGCTGAGCCGGCTCAGCCGCTCGTCGTGGTCGGCGCTGCGGCCGTCGGGGATGTGCGGGCGGAGGCTCTCCAGCAGGCGGCGGGTGATCCGCGGGGAGAGCACCGCGTCGCCCGCGGCGACGTTGCGGATCGCGGTGAGCAGTTCCTCGGGCCTGGTGTTCTTCAGCAGGAAGCCGGAGGCTCCGGCGTTGAGTCCGGCGAAGGCGTATTCGTCGAGGTCGAAGGTGGTGAGGATGAGCACTCTGCTCTGCGGGCAGACCCCGATGACCTGCCGGGTCGCCTCGATCCCGTCGGTCCCGGGCATCCGGACGTCCATGAGGACGACGTCGGGGCGCAGCTCCCGGGCGAGGCGCACGGCCTGGGCGCCGTCCGCGGCTTCGCCGACCGGTGCCATGTCGGGCTGGGCCTCCAGGACCGTGCTGAAGGCCATGCGGAGCAGTGCTTCGTCGTCGGCGATCAGGATGCGGATCGTCATGCGGACACCGCCGCGCAGCCGTCGAGGAGGAGTCGGGTGTGGACCCGCCAGCCGCCGCCCGGCAGCGGTCCGGCCTTCAGCGTCCCCCCGTAGGCGGCCGAGCGCTCGCGCATGCCGGGGATGCCGTGGCCGGACGGTGTGGCGGCGGGATGTGGCGGGCGGGGGCCGCTGTCGGTGACGTCCACGGTGACGGTGACGGTCGAGCACTGGATCCGGACGCTCGCGCGGGTGCCGGCGGGCGTGTGCTTGAGGGTGTTGGTCAAGGCTTCCTGTACCAGGCGGTAGACGGTGAGCTGTGCGGTGGCGGGGATGTGGGTGTGGCCGCCGTGGACGTCGAGGCGGGTGGGCAGTCCGGCGGCGCACATCTGGTCGGCGAGGGCCTCCAGTTGTGCGATGCCGGGCAGCGGGTGGCGCTGCGCGTCCGGTTCGTCGGTCCGCAGGACGCCCAGCGAGCGCCGCATGTCGGTCAGGGCCTGCCGGCCCGTCCCGGAGATCTGGAGCATCGCGGCGGTGGCCTTGTCGGGCGACCGGTGCTGCGCGTAGAGGGCGGCGTCGGTGAGCGCGACCATGACGGACAGGTTGTGGGTGACGATGTCGTGCATCTCCCGGGTGATGCGGGTCCTTTCCTCGGCGGCGGCCAGTCGCGCCTGCTGTTCCTGTTCCTGCTCCAGGCGTGCGGCCCGTTCCTCCAGGGCCGCGAGGTAGGCGCGCGTGGTGCGCACGTTCACGCCGAGGACGGCGGCGGCGACGGTCATCGCGGTGGCCGCGACGAAGGGGGCCAGGAACGCGCCTTCCGTCGTCCAGCGCAGGCAGGCCAGGAGGACCCCTGTCTCCACGACGGCACCGGCGACGAGCGTGCCGCGCCGGCCCGCGTTCGCGGCCACCGTGTAGAGGGCCACCAGCAGGGCGACGTCGGCCGGCAGTTGGACGTCCGTCAGCCACTGGACGAAGGCCGCGGCCGCCACGGCGCCGAACACCGTGAACGGGGCCCGGCGCCGCCACAGCAGGGGCAGTGCGAGGGCGGCGGTGAGCGCCGTGGCCACCGGCAGCTCGTGCGGCGCGCGCGTGGTGATGACGTTGAGGAGCAGGAGCGTCGCCAGCAGCGCGTCCCACACCGCGGGCGGCAGCCGGGAGCCCAGGCGCCGGGCGGCTGTCACCGGTCGCGCCGCCCGTGCGGAGGCCGGGCCGGCGTACCTCGTCAGCCGTGGGGCCGTCCTCGCCCACCACGCCCGCGACCGGTCCCGCGACCGGTCCCGCACCCGTTGGGCCTGGCCGGGTTCCGCGGCCGCCTCGGTCATCGCACGTTCCTGTCGGTTCGGCGTCCTGGTGGCCCCGGCCGGGGCCACCGCCGCGGACAGCCGGATCCGCGTCGGGTACGGGGACCGTACGCCTCGCGCCGCCCGGCACGTACCGCGGCCCTGTCACCGTAGGCCGCGGGCCCGCGCCGCACATGAGTCCACCGTCTGACGGCACCGTGCCGGGATACGACCGCAGGAGGAGTCCCGCTACCTCCCGGGGTCGCAGAGCGGCCGCCGATCCGGCGTGCCCGACTGCCACTGCGGTCGCACAGGGACCTGCCGCGGATTGCGACCCCGGTCGCCCACGATGACGACCCGTGATCGATGCGGCGGCGCACGCCCGGCGCCGAGCATGGCCGGGTGACCGAGAACATCGCGGGACTGCCCATGTCCCCCCTGGAAATCCTCGCCCTGATGGGTGCCGTCGCGCTGGTGGTGGCGCGCTGGCTTCCCCCCGCCGCCCGCCCGCGCGTCACGGTCGCGGCGGGGGCGGTTCTCCTGCCGTCCGCGATCGTGCTGGGCGTGGCGGGGATCCGCTGGCAGCTGCTGCCGGTACTGGCGGGCGCCGCCTTCGCGTTGCCGTTCGCCCTCTCCCCCCTGCTGCGACGCCGTACCGGCCGGCCGGCGTGGCGGGCCCGCTGGTGGCCGGCGCTGCCGGGGTCGGTGGCCTGCGTCGGCCTGATCGCCACGAGCCCGGTGGCCGCCTGGGCCTTTCCCGTACCCGTGTTCCCCGAGCCGACGGGCGGCTTCGCGGTCGGCACCCGCGTGGTGCAGTGGACCGACCCGCACCGCCCCGAGACCTTCACCGCCGATCCCGGCGACCTGCGCACGGTCGTGGTCCAGCTCTGGTACCCCGCGCGGAGGAGCCCCGCGGGCGCGCGGCGGGCCCAGTACCTCGGACGTACGGAGCACGAGGCGCGCACCGTCTCCGAGGCCCTCGCCCGCGGCGTCGGCCTGCCGGGGTTCCTGGTCGACGGCGTCCCGCGCGCCCGCAGCCGTGCGGTCTTCGACGCCCCGGTGGCCGGCGGCGGCGAACGGTTCCCGGTCGTGCTGTTCTCTCCCGGGTCGGGCGGAGTGCGCACCCAGAACACCGCCTGGGCGGAGGAACTGGCCAGCCACGGCTACGTGGTCGCCGCCCTCGACCACCCGTACGACTCCGCCGCCGTCGTCCTCGCCGACGGCCGGACGATCACCACCGAGACCGCCTCCACCGGCGACCCGGCCAAGGACGAGGAGCTGGCGGCCGGCTGGACAGCGGTTCGAGCCGCCGACCTCGGCTTCGTCCTCACCCGGCTGGACGCTCTGGACCGGGGTGAGAGCGCCGACCCGCTGACCGGACGCCTGGACACCGGCCGGGCCGCGGTGACCGGCCACTCCATGGGCGGTGCCGCCACCCTGCAGGCAGCCCGGCAGGACCGCCGCTTCCACGCCGTCATCGATCTGGACGGCTACCCCCACGGCCCCGCCTCACCCGCCCTCGACCAGCCGGCTCTCGCGCTCACCCAGGCCGTCACCCCGGCAACCGACCCGCGCTACCTGCCCCGCCTCACCGAGGCCCTCGGCTCCGGCACCGCGACGAGCTACCGGCTCACCGTCCCCGGCGCCGCACATCTCACGTTCATGGACGGCCCCCTGTACCTGCCGCCCGTGCCCTCGATCGTCGGTTCCCTGGGCCGCACCGAGGGCCCGCGCGTCGTCGCCGCAGCCACCCTCGCCTTCCTGGACTCCGTACTGCGGGGCAAACCCGGCGACCTGGCCGGCGTTCTGCCCGCCTACGGCAGCCTCAGCGTCCACCACCCGGGTGACAAGGCGTGAAGCCGGGCGCCGGGGGCCGGGGGCCGCCGGGGCGGCCCCCGGGTACAGGAAGTCGGACCCGCCGACTTCCTGCGCGAGGCCGTCAGGAGCGGACGGCTCCTCGGTCGGGGCAGTTGTCGCGAACGCCCGTTGTGTGCGTGACCGCCGTGGTACGTTCCGTTACCTCAACCGAAAACAGGCGACCCCGGCGGTGCTACCAACACCCCGGGGTCCGGCAACAGGAGCAGCAACTCCCGATGCGTGTTCATCGTAGCGCCCACGTGCGCGACTTCACCGTGTTGCCCAACGGCATGCTGCAGTGCCGGCGGCTCTCGTACACCGCCCGCGGCCTGCTCGCGGACCTCCTCTCCCGCCCCGACGGCCGGCGCGAGGACGGCCGGCACATGGCCGACACCAGCCCCCAGGGGCGCGGCGCGATCCGCCAGGCCCTGAAGGAGCTGACCGCCGCCGGGTACTACCGGGTCGAGAAGATCCGCAGGCCCGACGGCACGATCGTCACCGAGACCCACGTCTACGACACCCCTCAGCTCGTGCCGCCGGGTGCCACCCGTCCGGTTCCCGGTCGAGCGGCCACCGGCGGCGCCGGCGCCCTTCCAAAGGACCGGCACCAAGAACCCTCCCTCCCTGCCGAGCAGATGACGGCCCATCAGAAAGCAGGCGGCCAGGTCCCGGAGGTGCCGGACGAGCAGCTCCGCGAGGCGGTCGCCACGCTGTTCCGGGTGATCCGCCCGGAGCCGCGCCTGCGCCTGGGCGAGGCCGAGGCGCGTGAACTCGCCCCCCTGGTCGCACAGTGGCTGGAGCGCGGCAGCAGCCCCGCCGACCTCGCCCAGGCCCTGCTGCCGGGCCTGCCCGCCCGGGTGCACTCGGCGCTCGCGGTGCTCCGCTACCGCCTGGAGCGCAAGATGCCACCCGCCCCGGCCGCCGTTCGGCCTGTCGCGGCCGGGTACGCCGAGTGCGCCAAGTGCCATGACCCGGTGCCCCGTTCGGGAATCTGCGGCCCCTGCGCGGGCCTCGCGCCCCGGCCCGCCGGGATCGGCGGCGGCGAGGCCATCACCCGTACCGGTGCGGCCCGCGCCAGGGCGGCGCTGCGGGGCTGCGGCCGATCGCTTCGGCCCGCGTGTTGAGTGCGGGCCGGGTCCTCGTCGACCCCGCGCCGCCGGGTATCCCGGTCACCGTGCACCTGCCGGTCTGCGCGGCCGGATGACGCCCCGTCACTCACCCGGGCAACCCACCACCGAGCTCCAGAGCCCCGCCGATGCGCAGGCGCACCGGGCGCCGTGGGGGCGGTCCGGTGCGCCGTGACCCGGTGTGCGGGTGTGTCAGCGCCGCAGCCCGCGGACGCCGTGAGGTGTGCCGATGCCGGTGGGTCCGTCGTAGCCGCGGACCGCTGTGCACAGGTAGGAGCCGCCGCAGGAGCCGGTGGAGCCGGTGACGATGTCGTTGAAGGCCCGGGGCCGGGCGTAGGGGTAGGAGGCGGCGAAGTCGTTGGCGCCGGGTGTGCCGGCGACCGCGTACATGCCGGTGATCAGCGGCGCGGCGACGCTGGTGCCACCGATCACGTGCCAGCCGGCCCCGTCGTTGGGGTCGGTGAAGTAGACCGCGATGCCGGTGCCGGGGTCGGCGACGGCGGAGACGTCGGCGATGGTGCGGTTGGCGCAGCCGGGGTCGTGCTGCCAGGACGGCTTCGGGTCGAAGAGCGAGCAGCCGGAGCCGGCGCCGGACCAGGCGCTCTCGGACCAGCCCCGGCGGGTGAACGGCTGCACGCGGTGGTGTACCCGGTGCAGGCTGGTGCCGCCGGCGGCGGTGACGAACTGGGAGGCCGCGGGGTAGGTCGGGTTGGGGTAGCCGTTGTCACCGCTGCTGGCCACGAACGCGATGCCGCGGTGGAAGAAGAACGCGTCGACGAGCGTCTGGTTGGGGAATTCCGGCGCGCCGAAGCTCATCGAGATGAACGTGGCGCCCTGCTGGAAGGCCTGGCCGACCGCTTGGATCTCGTTGCGGAGCAGGTCGTTGTCGGCCTCGACCAGCAGGAGGTGGCAGTCCGGGCAGGCGGCGCTGACGGCGGCGAGGTCGGTGGCGGTCTCCGCCACCCAGCCGGGGTCGGTGGTCGGCGGCGGGGTCGTGCCGCCGTTCTGGTTGATCTTGCGGAAGCACCCGTTGGCCGTGGTGCACGGTGGCAGGTGGTACTGCTCCCGGTAGACCGCGAGGTCGCTCTCGGCGGTGCGGTCGTCGAAGGCCACCACGATGGCCACCGTCCGGTCCCCGCCGCCGTTGCGGGGCAGGTCGTAGGCGGCCTGGAGGTCGCGCGCTCCGAAGCCCGGCGGCTCGGTGTCCGGCCGCGGGTGCCGCAGCCGGGGCAGGTCGGTCCGGATCAGGGCGAGGCAGGGCGCCCGCAGGTCGGCCGGCACCTCGGCCACCTCGCCGGACGGGGCGGTCAGCGCCACGGTCGGTGCGTGCGCCGCAGCGGCCGGCGCCGGTGCGCAGGCGCGTTCGGCCGTCACGGCCGCGGGGCCGGACGGCTGCACGCCGCTGCCGGCAGGCGTCAGGGCCTGCGCGGGCGCGGCGACGCCCGCCAGGGCCAGCAGCAGGGGAAGGACGAGCAGGGACCGCATCGGTGGGGTGGGCCTCATGGGACTCCTCGTTCCGCCGGCCGGGGCACGAAACCCGATGAGGCGTCACCCGGCCTGAGCCGAATTCCGGTTGGACTCGCGGCCCCACGTGGGTGGACCGCTCGATGTGGTCGCCATCATCGCCGCCGACGGTCCGCGGCACGCCGACGGCCGGCACCGCACTACGCCGGACACCGCACCGCGCTCACCCCGGCGGCGCAACCGGTCTCGCACCGGACCGGTTCCGCCGGGTGTTCATCGCCGCCCGGTTTCCGCCCGCCCGCCCTGACCGGCCCACCGGTCAGGAAGTCCACGCCGTCCGGCATGCACGGGCCGCGGCCGGCGCCGCGTGATCACCCGGACCCGTCAGAACATCGAAGGTCGAGGGGCAGACCGGCCCGGGAAAGTCGCCAAGGACCACAGGGTCACGGGTTCACGGGGCCGAAGATCGTGGTCGGCTTCTTCTGCTGCGGGTTCTCCAGGCTCTGCAGGCAGAGGGTGTACTTGTTGCTGCCCCGCTTGTAGGTGAAGTAGCCGTCGGAGGTGGGGAAGGACGTCCGGCACACGTTCTCGCCGTCGTTGGTGTCGTCCTTGCGGCCCACGACGCGGGCCTCGGCCTTCGGGTCGGAGCAGGGGACCACCTCGACGTCGGCGTTCTTGTCGATGACGCCGGGCAGGGCGGCGGCGATCGGATTGTTGTTGTGGATGCAGTCGCCGGCCTTGGCGAACTCGGGGTCGCCCTTCTCGATGAGGAAGATCACCGAGATCAGGAGCGCGGGGATGAGCACGCCGAAGATCGTGGGCCGCAGGTACACCGGCTTTCCGGGGTCCAGCGGCGGGCGGGGCGCGCCGGGCAGCGGCTGCGCCAGCTTGTTGACCTTCAGGCGCTGCGGGATGTTGATCAGCATGATGATCGGGTTGACGATCATCGAGGGTATGCCCCACCAGCCCTGCCAGAGGCTGTCGGAGGTCATCTCGCGGTGCGTGGCGATGCCGCAGCTGCGGCAGAACGGCCCCCGGGTCTTCAGGTACTTCAGGACGATGATGAGGCCCAGGTGCCCGCGGAAGGTCGCGTCCACGGCCGGGACGGATCCGCAGTGCCGGCAGCTGAGTTGCCCCTCACCGTAGACGGGCAGGTCCGGGGCCGTGGCGTCGGAGGCGGGCTCGGTGGGCGCGGCGCCGTGGGACGGCTCGGCAGACTGAGTGGAAATGGTGAATCCCCGTGACGATCATGAATGTGTGCGTCGGGAAACCTACCGCTGCCGGGGAGTCGGGAGGAGCGATTTAATCCCCCGGCGGACGGAAGGTCGCCGAACCGTGATGACAAATCAGTCGATCGGTCTCGAAACTCCCCTGCCGGCCCGGCCGTACGACGGGCGGGCCGGCGTCCGACTGCCCCCTGTCGGTGGCCCCGCGTACGGTCTTCCCATGGATGACCAGCGGGGGTCGCACGTGATGGGAGCTCCGGTACCCGGGGCGGGAGACGTACGGCAGGCGTGGGGCCGGGTGACGGCGTGGCTGGAGCGGCACGACCCGGCGGTCTTCGCCGCGCTCGGCGGTCCGGGGGGCCGGGAGGCCGTCGAGCGGGCCGAGCGGCGCATGGGCCTGACGCTGCCGCGGGAGCTGCGGGAGTGGCTCCTGGTGAACGGCATCGATGCCGGCGTGCGGCCCGACATGCCCTCGTGTCTGGTGACGCGGGGCTGCGGCGTGCCCGTGCCCGGCGGCCACATGCTGCTGGGCCTGACGGACATTCAGCGGGTGTATCTCAGTCGGATGGGCCTGGAGGAGATGGAACCGTCCGAGGACCCCGACTGCCCGTTCTGGCGCCGCACCTGGGTGCCGATCGCCGCCGAACGCGACGGCCTGTACGGGACGTTCGTGGACACGGTCACCGGAACCGTCGGAACGTGGGCGGAGGCGTCCTGTCCCGAGGAGGGCGTGTACGCCTCGTTGTCCGCTTTCTTCCAGGATGCGGCGGACCGGCTGGAGGGAGTCCCCTCAGGGGACTGGACGGGCCCCGGCAGGCCTGCTGCCTCCCGTGAGCCCGGTCCCTGGCCGCAGGACGAGCCGATACGCCTCTGGGCCCGCGCCCACGGCATCCTCGTCAACGAGCGCGGGCGCGTCCCGGCGGCCGTCCGCGAGGCCTACGAGGTGTCGCAGGGGTGAGCGGTCCCGCCGCCTCCCTCAGGGCGGCGGGACCGGCGGGTTGCGCGACGCGCGTCAGGCGGGGCGGATGCCCGGGTTGCCGGCCTCGGTGGTGAAGGAGGCGGCGGTGGACAGGGTGCCGCCGGGGCGGGTGATGTGGGAGACCGCCCGGTAGTCGGCGCGGGCCCGGTGGCGGTCCAGGGTGAGGACGGTGTAGCCGCGGCGCCCGTCGTAGAACTTCATGTGCGGGTTGGCCGACATGAGGTTGTTCCAGTTGGAGGGCTTCTCCTCGCCGTCGCCGTCGCTGCTGATCGAGGTGCCGACGAACTCCACGCCCACGGTGCGGGAGTTCGGGTCGTTGAAGTCGCGCTTGACGTCCAGGGCGTAGGCGACGTGCACGTCGCCGGTGAGCAGTACGAGGTTCTTGACGCCGGACTGGTCGACGGCTTGCAGGAAGCGTTCGCGGGCGGCCGGGTAGCCGTCCCAGGCGTCCATGGAGAGCTTGGAGCGGTCGGCGGTGGTGTTCTTGCGGCGGGAGAAGACGACCTGCTGGGGCACCACGTTCCAGGTGGCCTTGGAGTGGCGCAGGCCTTCGGCGAACCAGCGTTCCTGGGTGGCGCCCATCAGGGTGCGCTTGGGGTCGTCGGACTCCGGGGTGGGGTACTGCCAGCCGTCGCCGTTGGCCTGGTCGTCGCGGTACTGGCGGGTGTCGAGGATGTCGAACTGGGCCAGCTGGCCGAAGTGGACGCGCCGGTAGAGGGTCAGCTCGGTGCCGCGCGGCTGGGGCATGCGCAGCGGCTGGTTCTCCCAGTAGGCGCGGTAGGCGGCGGCGCGGCGGGCGACGAAGGGGGCCGGGTCCTGGTTCTTCTCCGGGATGCCGGCGGCGTAGTTGTTCTCCACCTCGTGGTCGTCCCAGGTGACGTACCAGGGGTGGGCGGCGTGGGCGGCCTGGAGGTCGGGGTCGTTCTTGTAGAGGGAGTAGCGCAGCCGGTAGTCCTCCAGGGTGGTGGTCTCGTGGTTGAAGTACGCGGGCAGGGTGCGGTCGGTGTACTTGCGGTCGCCGCCGACGGCGTCGATGCCGTACTCGTAGATGTAGTCGCCGACGTGGAAGACGGCCTCGACGTCCTCGCCGGCGAGGTGCTTGTAGGCGGTGAAGTAGCCGTCCTCGTAGGCCTGGCAGGAGACGAAGGCGATGCGGGCGCTGTCGGGCTTCCTGCCGCGCGGCGGGGCGGTGCGGGTGCGGCCGACGGGGCTGGACCAGGGGCCGACGGTGAAGCGGTACCAGTACTCGCGTCCGGCGTCGAGGTCGTCGACGTCCACGTGGACGGCGTAGTTGAACTCGGCGTGGGCGCGGGCGGTGCCGCGGCGCTCGACGCGGCGGAACTTCTCGTCGCGGGCGATCTCCCAGCCGACCTTGACCGAGCCGGTGGGCGGCAGGCCGGCGCCGGGCTCCAGCGGGCGCGGGGCCAGGCGGGTCCACAGCACGACGGCTTCGGAGGTGGCGTCGCCGGAGGCCACGCCGAGGGTGAAGGGGTTGTCGCCGATGGCGCGCGGGGCGATCTCGTTGTCGGCGGCGTGTGCGGAGGGCAGGTTGACGCTGAAGGCGAGCGCGGCGGCGGCCGAGGTGACGGTCAGGAAGCGGCGCCGGTCCAGGCGGGCGGCGGCGTCGCGCAGCATCCGGTCGGCGGTGGGGTGATCGGCGGGGCGGGTCATGGGGGTGGTGGCCTTTCGCTGCTCGGGTGTGTGCGAAGGGAATTGGAGTGGACCGCCCCGTACTGCGGGGGTCGGGATTCCGGCAGCAGAGTGATCATCTGATGGGAGACCCGTGAAGGTCCGGCACTTCGTCCCTAACCGGACGGAACGTCATGTTCCGGTTGCGTTCGCCGCGTCCCGCCCGGCCCCGCCGCGCACCCGCAGGCCCCTGCGCCCGCCCGTACGCCCGGTGGGCGCGGCCCGCGCAATGGGCCGGTCAAGCCGCGCGCCCCGGGTGCCGGCAGCGCCGCCTGCCGCAGCGGCCGTTCGCCCCGCGCGCGGCCTGGTGCCGCGGATCGTCTGCGAGAGCGACGAGGCCGCTGCCATCGCCGAGCTGGTCAGCGCGGGCCTGGGCATCGGCCTGGTGCCCGCCGTCGCCCGGCGCGCCGCCACCTGCCTGCCGCTGGTGCGGGTCGGCGTCGACAGCCCCGACTGCCGGCGCTCCCTGGCGCTGCTCCGGGACGCGCAGGCGCGTCTGCCCGCCTCCGTGCGCCTCCGCCCGCCGGCTGGGACCGGGCGCGGGGCGGGGCAGGCGGACGGGGGCTTGTGACGGCGGGGGCTGCTACAGCTTGGCGGCCGAGAAGGTGTCGCACTGGGCGAGGTCGCCGCTGCGGTAGCCGGTGGTGAACCAGGCCTTGCGCTGCTCGGCGGAGCCGTGCGTCCAGGCCTCCGGGTTGATCCGGCCGGTGGCCTGCTGCTGGATCCGGTCGTCGCCGACCGCCGCGGCCGCGTCCAGGCCCAGGGCGATGTCCTGGTCGGTGAGCGAGGCGATCAGCGGACGGCCGGTGGAGGCCTGCGGGGTGGTGGTCGCGTGGTGCGCCCACACTCCGGCGTAGCAGTCGGCCTGAAGTTCCAGGCGCACCGAGCCGCTGGTGGCGCCCTGGCGGTCGCCTCCGACCTTCTGCATGGCGCCGGTGAGGGTCTGGATGTGGTGCCCGTACTCGTGGGCGACGACGTAGGACTCGGCGAACGGGCCGCCCTTGGCACCGAAGCGGGCGGACAGGTCGTTGAAGAAGCCGAGGTCGAAGTAGGCCTTCTTGTCGCCGGGGCAGTAGAACGGGCCCACCGCCGAGGTCGCCGCGCCGCAGGCGGTGGAGACCTGGCCGGTGAACAGCACGGTCTCGGCGTTCTTGTACGGGATCTTGGCGGCACGCGGCAGCTCGGTGCGCCAGAACTCCTGGAGGCTGTTGGTGACGGCCACGATCCGGCAGTCCTGGCGCTTGTTGGCGTCCGCCCCGGTCTTGCAGGTCTTCTGCGCCTCGCCTTCGGTGCGCACGCCGGAGGAGCCGGAGGAGCCGGAGCCGGAGGACAGGCCCAGCAGCTGCGGGTCGACCCCGAGGACGACCGCCACCAGCACCGCGATCAGGCCCACGGCCCCGCCGCCGATGGCGAGCTTCCCGCCGGGGATGCCGCGCCGGTCGTCCACCTGCGAGGTGTCGAGGTCCCCCTGGTCGTCGAACTGCATTGCCCCTGCCTGCCCGCTTCTGTCGGTCGGTCGCTTTTGTGTGTTCTGGTGACGGTCTGTGCCATGACGGCCCGGCCCAGCCTACGGGCCCCGGCCCCCGCCACGGCGCAGCGGGGTCTCAGGCGGGGGCCGGGGCGCCGACGACGCGCAGCAGTTCCAGTCGGGAGGCGCACTCGCTGCCGGGCGCGGCGGTGTGCACGAGCAGCAGCTGGTCCTCGCCGCCGGCGGCCAGCACCTCGCACTCCAGGTCCAGCGGCCCGACCACGGGGTGCAGCACCCGCTTGCGGCCGCTGCGCCGCCGGGCGACTTCGTGGCGCTCCCAGTGGGAGGTGAACTCCCCTCCGGCGGTGAGGAGTTGTTCCAGCAGTTCGGCGGCGCGCCGGTCCCCGGGGCGGGTGGTGTGGGCGGCGCGCAGGGCGGCGACGTGGGCGCGGGCGAGGTCCTCGTGGTCCTCGGGCGGGAACAGTGCCCGGGTGTCCGGTTCGGTGAACCAGCGCAGCAGCAGGTTGCGCCGCTCGGGTGCGAGGGCGGCGGCGTCGCCGAAGACGGCGGCGGCCATCGGGTTCTGGGCGAGGACGTCGCCGAGGTCGGAGACGATCTGGGCGGGCGTGTCGTGCAGCCGGTCCAGGATCAGCAGCAGTCCCGGCCGTACGTGCCCGAGCGGTCCGTGTCGGCGTGGCGGCTCGTGCCCGGCCAGGCGGAACAGGTGGTCGCGCTCGTCCTCGCTCAGCCGCAGTGCCCGCGCCAGGGCCGCGAGCAGCTGCGGCGAGGGCTGCGGGCCGCGACGCTGCTCCAGGCGCGCGTAGTAGTCCACCGACAGTCCCGCCACCTGCGCCACTTCCTCCCTGCGCAGCCCGGGTGTGCGCCGTCGCGCCCCGGGCGGCAGCCCCAGGTCGGCGGGGGCGAGCCGGGCCCGGGTGCGGGTGAGGAAGTCGGCCAGTGCCGCTCGGTCGATCATGCCCCCAGTCTGACCGGCCGGGGCGCGCGGCAACCAGGGATCGCCGGTCCCTGGTTCGGGGGGTCTCTGCCGCGCCGTTCGTGCCGCGGGCAGGGTGGTGGGCGTCGGAGGAGAACAACTCCCCTGGAGGGGGCGGGCGATGGCGAAGATCCTGGTGACGGGCGCGACCGGTGCGGTGGGCAGTCGGCTGGTGCCGCGGCTGGTGCGGTGGGCCGGGGCGGACGGCTCCTCGGTGCGGGTGCTGGTGCGGGACGCGGCGAAGGCGGCGGCTCTGGCGGGTGCGGGGGTGGAGGTGGTGGTCGGCGACCTGTGCGAGGAGGCGGACCGGGCGCGGGCGCTGGCGGGGGCCGAGGTGGTGCTGAACGTGGCGGCGGCGCTGCGCGGGGTGCCGGACGAGGCGGCGTGGGCGGTCAACCGGGACGCGGCGGTAGCGCTGGGGCGGCAGGCGGCGAAGGCCGGGGTGGCGCGGTTCGTCCACACCAGTACGAACCTGGTGTACGGGCGGGGGCTGGGGCGCCCCGCGGTGGAGGGCGACCGGCTCGCGCCGGATCCGGCGTGGGGGGTGTACGCGGCTTCCAAGGCGCAGGCGGAGTCGGGTCTGCGCGCGCTGGGTGACGAACTTCCTTTGGTGGTGGCGCGGTTGGCGTTCGTGTACGGGCAGGGAGATCCGCATCTGGAGCAGTCGCTGCGGTGGGCGGCGAACTGGCCCGCGCACCAGCGCCTGGCGGTGGTGCACCACGCGGACGTGGCGCGGGCGCTGTGGCGCGCGGTGGTGGCGCCCGGCATCGAGGGGCGCACGTACAACGTCGGCGACGACGCGCCGCTGACGGCCTGGGACCTGTACGCGCTCAACGGGCAGGTCCACCCGGGCGGTTCGCCGCAGGAGCCGTTCGACCCGTGGGAGGGACAGGTGTCCACGGCGGCGGCGCGCCGGGAGCTGGGCTGGCGTCCGCTGTACCCGTCGGCGTGGGCGGCGGCCGACGCCGGGGCGCTGTAGCGGGCGCCGCCCGGCCCCGCCGTGGGAAGGGCGGGGCCGGGCGGCACTGCTCAGCCGGCGGGGGCGTAGCCGGCCGGGCGGGTGGTGAAGGTGCCGCGGCCCTGGGTGCGGCCGCGCAGGCGCCCGGCGTAGCCGAACAGTTCGGCGAGCGGTACCAGTGCGCTGACCCGGGCGGTGGTGCCGGGGCCGGGTTCGGTGGCCCGGACGTGGCCGCGGCGGGCGGCGAGGTCGCCGAGGACGGCGCCGAGGGCGTCCTCGGGCAGGGTGATGCTCACCTCGGCGAGCGGTTCCAGCAGGTGCATCCGCGAGGCGCGCAGTGCCTCGCGCACACCGAGGCGGGCGGCGGTGCGGAAGGCGAGCTCGGAGGAGTCCTTGGGGTGGGTGGCCCCGTCGGTGAGGGTGACGGCGACGCCGGTGACCGGGTGGCCGCCGAGCGGTCCCTCGGTGAGGGCGTCGCGGCATCCGGCCTCGACGGCCTGCACGTACTCGCGTGGCACCCGTCCGCCGGTGACGGTGGAGGCGAACGCGAACCCCTGCCCGGTGCCTTCCGGCAGGGGGTGGACGTCGAGGACGAGGTGGGCGAACTGCCCGGCGCCGCCGTCCTGTTTGGCGTGCCGGTAGGTGAAGCCGGTGACGCCCTCGACGAGGGCCTCGCGCAGCGCGACCTTCGGCCGGCCGACCACCGCTTCGACGCCGGCCTCGCGCCGGACCTTCTCCACCGCGACTTCCAGGTGCAGTTCGCCCAGGCCGGACAGGGTGCGCTGGCCGGTCTCGGGGTCGGTGGCCACGCGCAGGGACGGGTCCTCCTCGGCCAGGCGGGCCAGGGCTGCGGCGAGCTTGTCGGTGTCGGCGGCGCGGCGGGCCTCGACGGCGACGGTGACGACCGGTTCGGCGCTCACGGGGGCCTCCAGGACGATGGGGTGCTCGGCGTCGCACAGGGTGGCGCCGACGCGGGTGTGCTTGGGGCCGACGACGGCGACGATGTCGCCGGCACGGGCGCTCTGGGTCTCGGTGTGGCGGTCGGCCAGGACGGTGAGGATGCGGGCGATGCGCTCGCGGCGGCCGGTGGTGGTGTCGAGCACGGTGGCTCCCTTGTGCAGGGTGCCGGCGTACAGGCGCAGGTGGGTGAGGCGGCCGGTGGGGGCGGCCGTGACCTTGAACGCCAGGGCGGTCAGGGGCTGTTGGGGGTCGGTTTCACGCTGCTGGGTACGGTCGGCGGAGCGGGTGGGCGGGACGTCGAGCGGGGAGGGCAGGTAGGCGACGGCGGCGTCCAGGAGCGGTTCGATGCCGCGGTTGCGGTAGGCGGAGCCGCACAGCACCACGACGGCCTCGCCGGTGCGGGTGAGGTCGCGCAGGGCGGCGGTGAGGGTGGCGGCGCCGAGGGTGGCGTGGGCGCAGAACTCCTCCAGGGCGTCGGGGTGCAGTTCGGCCACCGCCTCCTCCAGGGCGCGGCGGCGTTCGGCCGCCCGGTCGGCGAGGTGGCCGGGGACGGGGCCTTCGTGGAGGGTGCCGTCGTCGTGCCAGGTGAGGGCGCGCAGGCGCACCAGGTCGACGACGCCGGTGAACGACTCCTCGGCTCCGATGGGCAGTTGGACGGCGAGCGGGCGCGGATGCAGGCGTTCGCGGATGGCGGCGACGGCGGTGTCCAGGTCGGCGCCGGCGCGGTCGAGCTTGTTGACGAAGGCGATGCGCGGCACGCCGTGGCGTTCGGCCTGGTGCCACACCGACTCGCTCTGCGGCTCGACGCCGGCGACCGCGTCGAAGACCGCCACCGCGCCGTCGAGGACGCGCAGGGAGCGTTCGACCTCGTCGGCGAAGTCGACGTGGCCGGGGGTGTCGATGAGGTTGATCCGGTGCCCGGCCCAGGCGCAGCTGACGGCGGCGGCGAAGATGGTGATGCCGCGGGCGCGTTCCTGGGGGTCGAAGTCGGTGACGGTGGTGCCGTCGTGGACCTCGCCGCGCTTGTGGGTGGTGCCGGTGAGGTAGAGGATCCGCTCGGTGACGGTGGTCTTGCCGGCGTCGACGTGGGCGAGGATGCCGAGGTTGCGGACGGCGGCGATGGTGTTCGCGATGGTGGCGGTGGTGGTGTGGGTGCGCATGGCCCGGGTGCCTTTCGAGGCGGTTCGCTTCTGGGGTGGGCGCGCGATTTCGGCAGTGCCCGCCGGCTGACTGGTCATCAGATATGGCTGTGTGGACGGACCCTGCGGTCGGACGGGGCCGGTGTCAGACGGTGGCGGCACTGCTCCGGTGCCGGCCGCGCAGCGGGCACCGGGAGGACGGGGACACCATGATCACCTCGTACCGCGACGCGGGAGAGGGGGTGGCGGCGCTGTGCTTCGGCATGGCCGCTCGCCCCCCTTTCCTCGTCTCGTGCGTCACGTTCGTCGCGTCGGGCCGCGCGTCGGCGCGGCTGCGTGGCGAGTGTAGGGAAGGCGGGCCGCGCGGGGCGAAGGGTTTTACGGCGCCGGGCCCTGGACGGGTCCTACGGGGCCGGGCTGCGCGGTGTCCCGAAGCGCAGCACGGGCTCGGACCAGCCGTCGTCGGCGACGCCCGTGTCGAGGGCGGCGCCGATGGCGCGTTCCTCGTACGCGAAGTGGGATTCCATGATGGCGGCGAGCCCGTCGAGTTCGCGTGCGATGGCCTCCGGGTCGGCGCCGGGGGCGGCGCCGGCGGCCCGGTCGGCGAGGTGGCGCACCCGGGTGAGGATGTGGGTGATGAGGCCGTGGTCCTCGACGAGTTTGCCGACGGTCGGCGCCAGGTCGGGCCGTTCGCGCAGGAGTTGGGCGAACAGGCCGGTGTCCTCGCCCTGGTGGTGGTTGGTCAGGGCGGTGCAGAAGGCCAGGCAGTGGGCGAGGAGTCCGTTGTCGTCGCCGTCCGGGCGGCGGGGCCGGCCCAGGCTTGCGCGGACGTCGGCGAGGCGGTGGCGCAAGTCCTGGTGCGCGCGGGAGAGTTGCAGGCTGAGGGCGGCCGTACGGCCGGTGGAGGGGGAGGCCACGGGGGCGGTCCCTTCGGTTGCGCACCTCCATGCCTGACGCAGTCCGTCACCGGCACGCGATGCTCGCGCCATCCGATCACGCGGCCCGGCCGGCAGGCAAGCGGAGCGCCGGTGCCCGGCTGGTTTCCGGGGCCGCCGTCACGCCCCGCCGTCACGCCCCGCCGGCGAGGTCGCGCAGGGTCGCCCCGGCCTTCGGGGTCAGGACGAGCGGGCCCCTGCCGTTCGTCCACACGGCACGCACGTCGAGGCTTCGCAGGCGCCAGCCGTCGGGGGTGCGCACCGCCTCGCCGGTGAACGTGCCGCCGACGTCGAAGTGGCCGCCGGGTTCCTCGCCGCGCGCCTGCTGGGTCGAGGCGAGGTGGACGTGCGCCATCACGGCGTTCCAGCGCACCGCGGCCCGGTCCCCGTCCAGGTCGATCATGTAGTTGGCGCCCACGTGCTGGGTCCGCTCGAACTTCCCGAGGGTCGCCTGCTCGGACTCGGCCAGCCCGTCGATGCCCTCGTGGTCCCCCACCGGTGTGGTGATCCGCACGTCGGGGGTGAAGTAGCGCCGTGCCCACGCCTCGTCGAACCGCCCGCCGCCGTGGGGCACCATGTCGAGGCTGAGCAGGTAGCCGTCGATGAGGCCGGTGATCTCGGCGCGGTCGGTGAGGACCTGGACCCGCTGTTCGAGCGCGGCGAGGTTCGTGTTCGTGGTGGTGATGGTCATGGCCCCGACTCCCTGGGATCGCGGTGCGTGTCGCGGCCGGTCCGGTCGCGCACCACGGAAACTAGAAGTTCAAGTCGACTTGATATCAAGGCCTCGGTCCGGAACCGGCCGGACCCGCCCGGCGGCGGGATCGGGATCGGCGGAGGGCCCGGCGGCATCAGGCCCGGCGGCATCGGGCCCGTCGGCGGGGCCGGGCTCGGCGGTGGGCTCGGCGGCCGCGCCGGTGCGCGGGCGCCCGAGCAGGATGCCGACGACGACCAGCGCCAGTCCCGCGCCCCGGCGCGCCCCGAAGGGGTCGCCGTCCAGCGCGGTGCCCAGCAGCACGCCGGTGAGCGGGTTGAGCAGTCCGAGCAGGCCCACCGTGCCGGCCGGCAGGTGGCGCAGTCCGGCGAACCAGCAGGTGAAGGCGAGCGCGGTGGCGACCACGGTGGTGTAGCCGAAGGCGAGCAGGGTGGGCGTGTCCGCCGCCGGGGGCGCGCCCTCGACGGCGGCGGCCGGCGGCAGCAGCACCAGGCCGCCGGCGGTCAGCTGCCAGGCGGTGGCGGCGAGCGGGTCGGCGCCCTCGCGCCAGCGGGCGGCCAGTACGTAGCCGACGCAGGAGACCAGCATCGCGGCCGCGGAGGCCGCCAGCCCGGCCCAGCCGATCCCCTCCCCCGTTCCGGCCAGCGCGAGGGCGACCCCGGCCAGGCCCACCACCGACCCGGCCAGGTGCGCGCGGCGCGGCCGCTGCCCGGCCAGCGCCCAGGCGGTGAGCAGCATGGCCAGCGGGGAGGCGGCCATGAGGGTGGCGGCGGCGCTGGTGGGCAGCAGTTGGGAGGCGAGGTAGAGCAGGACGAAGAAGGCGGCGGTGTTGAGCAGGCCGAGCAGGGCGCTGCGCCACCACCACGCGCCGTGCGGGCGGCGGCGGGCGAGGGCGAGCAGCAGCAGGCCGGCGGGCAGGGCGCGCAGGGCGGCGCCCCACAGCGGGCGGTCGGCGGGCAGGTGGGCGTGGGTGACCCAGTAGTTGGCGCCCCAGGCGACGGGGGCGAGGGCGGTGAGCAGTACCCACCGCTTGGTGGCTTCCATGGAAGGCAATATAGCTTCCCGGGAAGCTACTGGGGTAGGGTGGTGGCCATGGAGCCCGACCAGCACGAGGACCACGTCGCCCGGGTCCAGGCCGCGTGGCGGCGCGAGCGCCCCGACCTCGACGTCTCGCCGCTGGCCGTCATCGGGCGCCTGCACCGCCTCGCCGCCCGCCTGACCGCCGAACTGGCCCTCGTCTACCAGCGTTACGGCCTGGGCGAGGGCGAGTTCGACGTGCTCGCCGCGCTGCGCCGTGCCGGCGCCCCGTACGAGCGGGCGCCGGGCGAGCTGGCCGCGCACACGATGGTGACCACCGGTGCGATGACCAAGCGGATCGACCGCCTGGAGCGGGCCGGGCTGGTCACCCGCCGCCCCACCGTGGACGACCGGCGCGGGCGTGTGGTCGCCCTCACCGGCGCCGGCCGGCGCCTGATCGACGAGGCGTTCGCCGCCCACCTGCGCAACGAGCACCGCCTGCTGGCCCACCTGAGCCCCGAGGAGGCCGGCGCGCTGCAGGGCCTGCTCACCGCCTGGCAGCGCCGTCTGGACGGCGCCGGGGGCGCGGAACCCGGGGAAGCGCACGGAGCCTGACGCCGGGCCGTGAGAAGCTGGCGCATGACCAGCTCGCCTCCCCCGCCCGACGCCCCGCAGCCCTCCCCCGCCGCGCCTCCGCCCGGCTGGGAGAACCCGGCGGTGCGCGCCGACCGGCGCCTGGTGGAGATGCTGCAGGAGCTGCGGGTGCTCCAGACGGGCGTGCAGATCGTCTTCGCGTTCCTGCTCGGGGTCGCCTTCACCCCGCGCTTCGCCCAGCTCTCCGACGCCCAGCAGGACATCTACGTCGCCACCCTGCTGCTGGCCGTCGTCGCCGCGGCCGTCCTGGCCACCCCCGTCGCCCTGCACCGCGGGCTGTACCACCACCCCGGCAAGCAGCGGATCGTCACCGTCTCCGTCCGCGTCGCCCAGGTGGGCCTGCTGCTGCTCGCCTCCGCGCTGACCGGCGCCGTGCTGCTGGTCCTCGACGTCGTCCTCGGCACGGCGCTCGCGGTGCCGATCACCTGTGCCATCGCGCTGATCTTCGGCGTGCTGTGGTTCGCCCTGCCCTGGGCGGTGCGCCGCGCCGCCACCCGCGACGGGGCCTGACCGCGCCGCCCCGACCGCTGCCGGCCCCGGGGGGCCGCGGGGGCCGGTGGCCGGGCCGAAAGGCGCGCCCCGGTCCGTCTCCCCCACCCCCCGGAGCCCACCGCACCCCGAACCGTCTACCGTGCCGGTATGCACACCGACGACAGCCCCTGGGACGTCCTGCTGATCGGCGGCGCCTCCGGCATCGGCAAGAGCCGTGCCGCCGCCCACCTCTCCGCCCGGCACGGCGCGTTCGTGGTCGAGTTCGACGA
The DNA here is from genome assembly GCF_040683915.1 of Kitasatospora sp. NPDC093102. Lineage (NCBI taxonomy): Bacteria > Bacillati > Actinomycetota > Actinomycetes > Kitasatosporales > Streptomycetaceae > Kitasatospora > Kitasatospora sp. NPDC093102. Next base: position 95,143 of record NZ_JBFBFA010000015.1, read on the forward strand.
CGTCGTGGCCGCCCTCCAGGCCGCCACCACCCCCGCCGGCCACCCCGGCCTGCACCACTTCTCCGCTCTGCCCGACCCCGGCGCGCTGGGCGCCGACCGCGTCCTGGAACTCCAGATCGCCACCGCCCGGGCCCTGGACGACGCGCTGCTCGGCGTGGTGCGCAACCGGCTCACCGTGGACGTGCCCGCGATCGTGGAGGGCGACTACCTCACCCCGGCCGCCGCCGCCCGCGCCGGCGCCGAGGCCGCCCGGCAGGGCCGGCGCGTGCGCGCGGTCTTCCTGCACGAGGACGACCCGCGGCGCATCGGCGCCAACTACGCCGAACGCGAGCCCGACTCGGGCCCGCAGCCCGAGCGCGCCGCCGTCAGCGCCCGCTACAGCACCTGGCTCGCCGGCCAGGCCCGCACCCACGCGCTGCCCGTGGTCGACTGCCGCCCGTACGCCACCCTGCCCGGGCGCCTGGCCGCCGCCCTGGCGTGACGGCCGCCAAGGCGGCGGGTCAGCCCTGTGCCTGCTGCCCGTCGTCGTACGCGGCGCGCGCCGCCAGCACCTGCGGCATGTGGCACTCCGCCCAGGCCTTGATCTGCTGCACGAGCGGCAGCAGGTCGCGCCCCAGCCCGGTGAGCTCGTAGTCGACGCGGGCCGGCACCCCGGCGGTGACGGTGCGGCCGACCAGTCCGTCGCGTTCCAGGACGCGCAGGGTCCGGGTGAGCATCTTCTCGCTCACCCCGGCCAGGCGCCGGCGCAGGCCGCTGTAGCGCAGCGGTCCGTCGGCGAGGGCGCTGACGACGAGGCTGACCCACTTGTCGCCGATCCGGTCGAGGAGTTGGCGCGCCGGGCACGAGGCGAGGTAGGCGTCGTAGCCGGCCGCCTCGGCGGCGCGGCGCTGGGCGGCGGTCATGGTGGGCACCGGCCCACTCTCCTTTCCGTGCGGTACGCACCTTCGGGTTCGTCCTTCCCGGTGGAGAGTAACTCTCCTTAGGCTGGGTGGAGTTGCCGAGTCGTGAGGGGTGTGGGTGTGATGCGTGCCGTGGTGGTGCGGGAGTTCGGCGGTCCCGAGGTGCTGGAGCTGGTGGAGGTGCCGCTGCCGCAGCCGGGCCGCGGGCAGGTGCGGGTGCGGGTGGCGGCGGCCGGGGTCAACCCGGTGGACGTGGTCACCCGCTCCGGGGTGCTCGCCGGGGCCGGGCTGATGGGCCCCCGGGCGGTGACCGGCATCGGCTGGGACGTGGCCGGGGCGGTGGACGCCGCCGGTCCCGGCGTGACGCAATTCGCCCCCGGGCAGCGGGTGGTGGGCCTGCGCGACCGCCTGGACACCGACTTCGGCACCTATGCCGAACACGTCGTCCTGGACGCGGACGCCCTCGCCCCCGCCCCGGCGGGCGCCACCCTCGCGCAGGCCGCGACCCTGCCCCTCAACGGCCTCACCGCACTGCAGGCCCTCGACCTGCTCGACCTGCCGGCCGGCTCCACCCTGCTGGTCACCGGCGCCGCGGGCGCGGTCGGCGGCTTCGCCGTCGAACTGGCCGCCCTGCGCGGTCTGCGGGTGGTCGCCCTCGCCGGGGAGGGCGACGAGAAACCGGTACGCGGCCTGGGCGCCGAGTGGTTCGTGCCGCGCACGGCGCCCGATGTGGCCGCCGCCGTACGGGAGTCGGTGCCCGGCGGGGTCGACGGCGCGATCGACGCCGCCCTGCTCGGCGTACGGGCCCTGGGCGCGGTGCGCGGGCGCGGCGCCTTCGTCGCGGTCGCGGCCGGCAGCGCCCCGGTGGCGCTGCGCGGCATCCGGGTCGCCAACGTGTGGGTCACCGCCGACGGCCCCGCCCTCGCCCGCCTGTCCGCCCTCGCCGCCGACGGCCGCCTCACCCTGCGGGTGGCCGACACCCTCCCCCTGGAACACGCCGCCCGGGCCCACCGCCGCCTGGAGGCCGGCGGCCTGCGCGGCCGCCTGGTCCTGACGCCCTGACCCGCCCGTGCGCAGGAAGTCGACCCCGCCGGCTTCCCGCTCCCCCGGCCTCCGCGGCCCGGCTACCCCCGCTGCGGGGCGGGCTCGTCGTCCGTGACGGCCGTCGCGGGCTTGGTGTGGAGGACCTCGCGGGCCTGCTCGGCGGCGCGCACGATGCTCTCGCTGATGAAGTCGAGGAAGCGGGCGATGTTCTCCAGGCGGACGGCGGCGGGGGTGCCGGGGCCGAGGACGGCGACGCCCTCGCGGGCGGTTTCGACGACCTTGTCGTTGGCCCGGGCGCTGGCGATGACCGCCTGGTAGTAGAGCTCGTCGTCGACGATGTAGCGGTCGCGGCGGCGTTCGTCGCGCTCCCGGCGCACCAGGCTCTGGCTCTCCAGGAAGGCGATCGCCTTGGAGATGGACGCCGGGCTGACCTGGAGGCGCTGGGCGAGTTCGGCCGCGGTGAGGCTGCCCGCGTCGGCGGTGAACAGGCAGGTGACCACCCGGGCCCCCATCCGGTTCAGCCCCGAGCCCATCAGGACGGTGGTGAGCTGCTCCTCGTACGCGGCCACGGCCTCGCCGTCGCGCCCGTGCGGCTGCGGGCCGGACTGCGGCCCGCCGGGGGTGGCGGGCCGGCGCCGCTGGGCGCGGTGTTCGGTGGCGCGATGGGCCAGGTCGGCCCGGTAGGCGAGGGGGCCGCCGTTGCGCATCACCTCGCGGGTGACGGTCGAGGTGGGGCGCTCCAGGCGCCGGGCGATCTCGGCGTAGGGGAGGCTGTCGGCCAGCCCCAGCGCGATCTGCCGGCGTTCCTGCTGGGTGAGCCTGCCTCCCGGCATCGCGTTCTCCTCGGTGGTCGTCGCTGCGTGGTTCCCGGTCGACCCCACCATAGCGTTCACCTTCCACCCATTGCAATGATCGCACCAGCCGCCGTTGCATTACCCGGCACACCCGTTGCAACAGTTTCCCGTCAATCACCTGCAATGACGCAGTTTTGACGCAACGAACTAGTTGCCGACATCTTGAAAGCAACGTAGCGTTTCCAATGTCAGAAACATCGACCGGGCGGTCCCGGAACCGGGCCCGAGCCCGCACCCGTACAGGAGAGCACCGTGCAGAAGTTCGACACCTGCGCCCCGATCACCGTCGTCCTGGACATCCCCGGCGGGCGCGTCCGGCTCATCGCCGCCGAGCGCGGCGACACCACCGCCGAGGTCCGGCCCGCCCAGCCCGGCAAGGACCGCGACGTCCAGGCCGCCGAGCGGACCGCCGTCGCCTTCACCGACGGCGTCCTGCGGATCGTCACCGCCGCGGCCGACCACCAACTCCTCGGCCCCACCGGCTCCCTGGAGGTCACCGTCCAGCTGCCGGCCGGCTCCGCCGTCCGGGGCAAGGCCGCCGCCGCCGAACTGCGCATCGTCGGCCGCCTCGGTGACGTCGCCTTCGACGGCGCGTACCGCCACACCAAGATCGACGAGGCCGCGAGCCTCGACCTGACCGCCGTCGACGGCGACATCGAGGTCGGCCGCCTCGCCGGCCCCGCCCGGATCAGCACCGCCCGCGGCGACATCCGGATCACCGAGGCGCAGCGCGGCACCGTCGAGCTGAGCACCCGGTCCGGGAGCATCACCGTCGGCGCCGCCGCCGGCGTCTCGGCGGCCCTGGACGCCGGCACCGGCCACGGCCGGATCGGCAATGCCCTGCGCAACGACGGCACCACCGTGCTCGACATCCGCGCCACCACCTCCCACGGCGACATCACCGCCCGCAGCCTCTGACACCGGCACCGGCCCGACACCATCCAGGGGGAAGACATGACGGACGACGCCACACCCGCGGCCGGCGCGACGGCCTGGACCGGCATGGTGCCGGTCGACGACACCGCCCTGGCCGTCACCGACACCGGCGGTCCCGGACTGCCCGTGGTCTACCTCAACGGCCAGTTCGCCACCCAGGGCTACTGGCGCCGGGTCCTGGCCGAACTCGGCCCGCAGTTGCGGCACATCACCTATGACGAGCGGGCCCGCGGGCGGAGGTCGAAGCGCTCCGCGGACTACTCCTTCGAGGCCGCCGTCCGGGACGTCGACGCCGTCCTCGCCGCCCGCGGCGTGGAGCGGGCCCTGCTGGTGGGCTGGTCCTACGGGGCGTTCGTCGGCGCGCACTGGGCCTCGCGCAACCCGCAGCGCGCCATCGGCGCCGTCCTGGTCGACGGCGCGCAGCCCTACGACTGGCTCACCGAGGAGATGGAGCAGCGCATCCGCAAGCAGTTCCGGCAGTGGGCCCCGCTCATGGCGCTGATGCGCCCCACCGGGCTGACCCCGCGGATGACCCACGGGCAGATGTCGGAGTGCAACATCGAGCTCGGCAGGATCGGCAGTGCCCGCGAACTGGGCCCGGTGCTGGACGCCATCACCGTCCCGACCCGGTACGTGGTCGCCTCGGGGTCGTCGCTGGGCAGCCGCGGCGACGAGCAGGAGCTGATCCGCGCGGCCCTGCCGTCGGTGACCGAGCGCAACCCGCACATCGCGATCAGCGCGAAAGTCCCCAGCAACCACGGCGCGATCCTGAAGAAGGACTTCCGCGCCGTCGCGGACGCCGTGCGCGAGGTGGCTGTCCTCGACCGCCCCGGGGCCGGTCGCTGACGGCCTGCCCACCCCCGCATCCGCCACCACCGGGCGGCCCGCCGCGACGACGCGGCCGCCCGACACCGCGCCACCACAAGTGGCCCGGCAGTCAGGGATGGTGGAAATGGCGGTGCGGGCCGCGCGCCGGCTGGGCACACTGGTTCGGTGATCATCGACCACTGGCCCCTGCGGGGGCTGCGCGTGACCTCGCCCCGCCTGGAACTGCGCCTGCCGGCCGAGGACGAACTCGCCGAGGTGGCCGACGTCGCCGCCCGCGGCGTCCACCTCCCCCAGGACCGTCCGTTCCTGACGCCGTGGGGCGAGCTGCCGCCCGCCGAACGGGCCCGGCACGTGGTGCAGTCGCACTGGGTGCGGATGGGCCGCTGGAGCGCGCAGGACTGGGCGCTGGACCTGGTCGCCTTCCACGAGGGGCGCCCGGTGGGCATCCAGGACATGCGCGCCAAGGAGTTCGGGGTGCGGCGCGAGATCGTCTCGGGTTCCTGGCTCGGCCTGGAGTACCAGGGCAAGGGCCTGGGCACCGAGATGCGCGCCGCGATGCTCCATCTGGCCTTCGCGGAGCTGGGGACGCAGTCGGCGACCTCGCTCTCCTTCGCCGACAACCACTCCTCGCTGGCCGTCTCGCGCAGGCTCGGCTACCGCAGCGACGGCATCGACCGCGGCGTCCTGGACGGGCGGGTGGTCGTCTCCGAGCGGCTGCGCCTGAGTCCCGAGGCCTGGGCCGAGCACGCCCGCACCCCGGTCACCGTCACCGGCCTGAGTGACGGCTGCCGCGCCCTGTTCGGCATCGGCGGCTGACCGGGGCCCCGCGCGGGCGGAACGTCGGCCGAGCGCACCCGGCGCCCCGGGAGCGGACGGTCCTGGCGCAGCCGGTGCACCGGAAGTCGGCCCGGCCGACTTCCGGTGCACGTCGGCCGCCGCCTCAGGCGTGCAGGGCGGCGGGCAGGTCGGCCAGGGTGTGCAGGACGTGGATGCCGTCGTCGGCCGGGGTGCGGGAGGCGGTGCGGTCGAGCCAGAAGGGGTGCAGGCCGGCGGCGCGGGCGCCGAGGGCGTCGAGGTCGTACTTGTCGCCGACGTAGGCGACCTGGTGCGGGGGCAGGCCGAGGCGGGCGCAGCCGGCCCGGAAGATGCCGGGGGGCGGGTTTGGCCTCGCCGTGCTCGTCGGAGCAGACGAGGGCGGTGTCGGGGAAGCGGCGCAGCAGGCCGAGTCGGTGCAGGCGGGCGAGGATGCCGGCGCGTTCCGAGCCGGTGTAGTCGAAGAGGGTGTCGTCGACGTCGAAGAGCACGCCTTTGACTGCTCCCCCGCCTGAAGGGCGGGGGATTTCTGACTCGTGCTGCGTGGTTGCCCTACGGGCGGCCACGTCCTACGCACTCGACGCCAGCCGGGTTCAGACCTGCCCGGATGAGCATGACGCGGGCGGAATTCTTGTCCCTGGGGGACGCGGTTCCGCATCGTGTGCATGTATAGGTGCGCTCTCCCAGCGGCAGTGCGTGCTTGGCTCTCGCTCCGCAGTGCGCGCAGTCCATCGTGGTGTGCGCGGGGTGGATGAGGTGAAGGGAGCGGCCGTGCTTGTCGCTCATCTCCACGAGGGCCCGTTTGGTCGCGCCGATGGCGGCGTCCGCTGCCTTGCGGGCCATGGTGGTACGGCTGAGGAACTTCGGCCTGAAGTCCTCGACGGCTATCGCGTCATGATCGCGGACAACGGCCTTGGCCCACTTACGGGCGGTGTCCTGGCGTTGCCGGGCGACCTTCTTGTGCAGCTTGGCGGCCTGCCGCCGGGCCTTGCGGTAGCCCTTGGTCCGGGCCTTGCCCCGGGGCCGGCCGCGGCGGGCCATCTGCCGCTGGTAGTGCGCCAGCTTCTGCGCGGCACTCTTCCCGTACTGGGGGTGGGGCAGGTCGCGGTCGTCGCAGGTCGTGGTGGCGATCTCCTTGACGCCCCAGTCGATGCCGATCACCCGGCCGGTCTCCGGCAGGATCTCCATCCGCGCGGGCACGACGAATGAGACGTACCAGTGCCCGAGCGTGTCCTGGTAGACCCGTGCACTGCTCGGCGGGGCCGGCAGCTCGCGGGACCAGACAACGACCAGGTCCATCCCGCCCGCCAGGTGCAGACGCCCGTCCCTGAGACGGAAACCGCGCCGGGTGTAATTCAGGGACGGCCGGGCCTCGTGCTTCTTCTTCGGCTTCGGCATCCCGGCCCGCCGCATGACCGGCAGCTTCGCTTTGATGTCCTTCTGCGCTTTCACTCTCGACGTGGCGAAGTCCCGGATCGTCTGTTGCTGCGGAACGCTCGCGCCTTCCCGCAGCCACACCATGGAAGCGCGGGCCTCGGTCAGCATCCGGTCCAGCTCCGCCGGACCACAGGTCACCTTCGCGGCACCGTCCGCCCGGGTGTGGTTGCGGATGTGGCGCTGCTTGGACTTGGCGACGCACTCGTTCCACAACCACCGGCACCGGCCCCACTCCGCCTCCAAAGCGGCACGGGCCGTAGAACACACACGAAGACGATAGGTGTACCGGGCATGGCCCAGGTCCCCTGCCGTCATCCGCGGTGTCGCCTCCATCACGACCCGCAGCATAAAGGGCCGCTCTGGCGACTGGTCAAATCAGACAATTCCGACCGGAATTCGGACCTTGGATGGCGTAAGCCGATCCACCCAGAGGGCGAATCGACCACCTCTGACCCGCTACCCGGGAAAGCGGATTCCTCCCCGCCTGAAGGCGGGGGCATCCTCCGGTTACTTGGTGATCGGCACGGTCCGTCCTTTCGCCCCTGTGTCCGCCCGGGTCCGCCTGTCGCCGGTCCGTGCAGACCCTATGCGGTCGCCGGTGCCCCGCTCCACCGCGCGGGCGGTGGGGCGGCCGGGAGAGGGTGTGGGTGCGGCGGGGTTCAGGCGTCGAAGCGGATCTCGGGCCAGCGGGGCGTGGGGGCGTCGAGCAGGGGGGTGGGGATGGCGCGCAGGTGGAGGTTGAAGTAGGCGGTGAGGTAGGCGCGTTGGGCGGCGACGGCGCGGTGGGGGTCGCCGGTGCCGAGGAAGTGTTCCAGCTGGTCGGCGGGCCAGGCGAAGACGCTCTGGCCCTGGGGGACGAGCAGTTGGAGGTCGCAGTAGGACAGGTGTCCTGAGCGGGTGAGGGTCAGGCGGCGGCGCCAGCCGGTCAGGTGCGGCCACAGGGTGTCCCACATGGCGTCGCGGGCGGGGCTGTCCCAGGCGGAGGCCATCAGCAGCAGGGGGCGGGCCTGGTCGGCGGTGGCGCTGGTGCCGAACAGGGGGCCGTCCAGGACGGCGCCGGCGCGGATGCGGGGGTCGTCGTGCAGGGTCTGGGCGGTGGTGGCGCCGCCCATGGAGTGGCCGAACATGCCGACGGCGTCGAGGTCGAGGGTGGTGTGGAGGGCGGCGGGCAGCGGGCCGCTTTCGAGGCGGTCGAGCAGGCAGCGGGCGTCGGCGGCGCGGTAGGCGACGATCTCGGCGTCGGTCATCGCCTGGACGCGGGTCTTGTCGCGCACTTCGAGGCGGTGGCCGGGGAATTCGACCTCGCCGGCGTCGTAGGTGTGGTCGACGGCGGCGACGACGTGGCCGTGGGAGGCGAGTTCCTCGGCGAGGGCGGTGTTGAAGGCGCTGTCGGCGCCGGAGCCGTGGGAGTTGAGGACGACGGGGTGGCGGCGGGTGCGGTCGGCGGGCGCGTTGGGGCGGGCGTGGGTGGTGGGCCAGGTGAGGCGGGCGTCGGGGACGGCGAAGTAGGCGGCCTGGAGGTGGGCGGTCTCGGCGGGGCTCATCCACGGTGCGTGGGGGCCGCGGGTGCCGGGGGCGGCCGGGTACCAGAGGCGGGCGCGCAGTTCGCGCGGGCGCGGTGCGGGGGCCCAGGCGTCGGTGCGGGCGGGGTCGGTCGGGTACAGCAGGGCGGTGCCGACGGGGTGGGGGCCGGTGGGCGCGGGCAGGCTCAGGCGGGGCTCGCCCTCGGTGCCGGCCGGCGTGGCGGCGGCGCGGGTGCCGGCGCGTGCGGGCCCGGCGCCGGCGGCGGCGGTGGCGGCACCGAGGGCGAGCGCCCCGAGGACGCCGCGGCGGGTGAGCGGAGGGCCGGGCTGAGGTGTGGTCATGCGTGGCTCCTGCGGCAGGTCGGCGGCGGTGTGCGTCCACCGTGCCGACCGGGCCCGCCCGGGCGCGTCCGCCCGTGGCAGGAGCCGCCCGCGGCGCCTTGCGACCGCGGGCCTACGCCTGCGGCGGCAGGCCGGTGCACCCCCCTAGGGGCCAGCCGGCTTTGGGGAGGCGGGAGTTGCCGAGGCCGTCAGGAGCGCGTCGAGCAGGCCGGGGAAGCGGGTGTCGAGGTCGGTGCGGCGCAGGCTGACGAAGCGGTTTCGGCCGGCGACGCGGGTGGTGGTGACGCCGGCCTCGCGCAGCACCCGCATGTGGTGGGAGACGGTCGACTTGTGGAGGTGGTCCAGGCCCAGGCCGCGCGGGTCGCAGGAGTGCTCGCCGCCGTCGGCGTAGCTGAGCAGCAGGGTCATGCGTACGGGGTCGCCGAGGGCGTGCAGGACGGTGACGAGGTCGATGTCGGCGGTGGCGGGCTGGGGAAGCCGTTCGTCGTCGCTCATGGCGCACGCTCCTCGGGGCCGCGGGCGGGGAATGAATGGTTTGACAATCATCCACCAATCCCCGAGTGTTTGGCGAGCGTCAAACTGTTGCATGCCTGTCCAACAGTCTTCCTGTCCGATCGTCCACCCTTGCGCCCCGGGGGGCTCTCCCGTGCCCGTACGTCTGCTCCTGCTCGCCCTCGGCACCTTCGCCATGGGCACCGACTCGATGGTCGTCGCCGGCGTCCTCGGCCCGATCTCCGCCGACCTGGGGGTGTCGGTGCCGGCCGCCGGCCAGCTGGTCACCGTCTTCGCGCTCGGCTACGCGCTGCTGGCCCCGGTGCTGGCCACGCTCACCGCCCGCTGGCCGCGCCGGCGTCTGCTGCTGACCGCGCTCGCGGTGTTCAGCGCGGCCAACGCGCTCAGCGCGCTCGCCCCCACCTACGGGCTGCTGCTGGCCACCCGCGTCCTGGCCGCGGCCGGCGCCGCCCTCTACACCCCGACCGCCAACGCGGTGGCCACCACCCTGGTCGCCCCCGAGCGGCGCGGCCGGGCGCTGGCGACGGTGCTGGGCGGGATGACGGTGGCCACCGCACTCGGCGTGCCGCTGGGCACCTGGGTGGGGCGCACCGACTGGCGGATGACGATGTGGCTGGTCACCGCCCTGGGCCTGGCGGCCCTGGCGGGCCTGGCGCTGCTGCTGCGCGGCCTGCCCGCCCCCACCGCCGCCCCCACCCTCAAGGCGCGTCTGGCGCCGCTGGCACAGCGCCGGGTGCTGGGCGCCGCGGCCACCACGCTGGTGTTCTTCCTCGCCTTCCAGAGCGTCTACATCTACCTGGCCACCGCCGTCTCGGGCGCCACCGGCGGCGACGCCGACCGGCTGAGCGTGGTCCTGCTGACCTGCGGCGTGATGTCGGTGGCCGGCAGCTGGCTGGGCGGGCGCCTGGTGGACCGCCTCGGGGTGCGGCGGGTGCTGCTGGCCGGCTCGGCGGTGGCCGCCGGCGCGTTCGCCGCGCTGCCGTGGCTGGGGCGCAGCATGCCGGGGGCGCTGGGGTACGCGATGGTGGTGCCTCTGGCGGGGTGGGCGGTGTCGGTGGCGTTGCCGCACCGGCTGGCGTCGATCGATCCGGGCAGCGCGCCGCTGCTGATCTCGCTGAACAGCAGTGCGCTGTACCTGGGGACGGCGGCGGGGGGTGTGTCGGGGTCGGCGGCGATCGCGGTGCTGGGCGGGCGGTGGTTCCCGTTCGCGGCGGCGGTGCTGGCGCTGGTGGCGTGCGCGGTGGCGGCGGCGACCACGCGCGACGAGCGGGCGGTCCGGGCCCGGGTGCCGGAGCCCGTCCGCGTCTGAGGAAGCGGCCGTGCCCCGCCCCGGCCGTGCCCCGCTGCGGCCGGGGGCCGGAGCGGGGCGCGGGCGTCGGAGCGGGGCGCGGGTGTCGGGTTCAGCCCCGCAGGACCTCGCCGACCAGGGCGCGGGCCTCGTCCTGGACCCGGGCGAGGTGCTCGTCGCCGTGGAAGGACTCGGCGTAGATCTTGTAGACGTCCTCGGTGCCCGAGGGGCGGGCGGCGAACCAGGCGTTCTCGGTGCAGACCTTGATGCCGCCGATCCGGGCGCCGTTGCCGGGGGCCTCGGCGAGGACGGCGGTGATCTCCTCCCCGGCGATCTTGCCGGCGCCGACCCGTTCCGGGGACAGCCGGGCCAGGCGGGCCTTCTGCTCGCGGTCGGCGGGGGCGTCCACGCGGGCGTAGGAGGGGGCGCCGTGGCGCTCGGTCAGTTCGCGGTAGTGGGCGCTGGGGGTGGCGCCGGTGACGGCGGTGATCTCGGCGGCCAGCAGGGCGAGCAGGATGCCGTCCTTGTCGGTGGTCCACACCCCGCCGTCGCGGCGCAGGAAGGAGGCGCCGGCGCTCTCCTCGCCGCCGAAGCCGATCGAGCCCTCCAGCAGGCCGTCGACGAACCACTTGAAGCCGACCGGGACCTCCACCAGGGTGCGGCCGAGGTCGGCGGCGACGCGGTCGAGCATCGAGGAGGAGACCAGGGTCTTGCCGACGCCCGCGTCGCCGGGCCAGTCGGCGCGGTGGCGGTAGAGGTAGTCGACGGCGACCGCCAGGTAGTGGTTGGGGTTCATCAGGCCGCCGTCGGGGGTGACGATGCCGTGCCGGTCGGCGTCCGCGTCGTTGCCGGTGGCGATGGCGTACTCGTCCTTGTGGCCGATGAGGGAGGCCATCGCGGCCGGGGAGGAGCAGTCCATGCGGATCTTCCCGTCCCAGTCCAGCGTCATGAACCGCCAGGTCGGGTCGGTCACCGGGTTGACGACGGTCACCTCCAGGCGGTGGGTCTCGGCGATGCGCTCCCAGTAGGCCACCGACGCGCCGCCCAGCGGGTCGGCGCCGATGCGCAGGCGCGCCTCGCGCACCGTGTCCAGGTCCAGGACGGAGGGCAGGTCCTCGACGTAGGCGGTGAGGTAGTCGTGGCGTCCGGTGGTGGCGGCGGCCAGTGCCCGCGTGTAGGGGACCTTCTTGACGCCGCGCATGCCCTCGCGGATCAGCTCGTTGGCGCGGTCCTGGATCCAGCCGGTGGCCTGCGAGCCGGCCGGGCCGCCGCTGGGCGGGTTGTACTTGAAGCCGCCGTCGCGCGGCGGGTTGTGCGAGGGGGTGATCACGATGCCGTCCGCGAGCGCGCGGGGGCTGCGCCGGTTGTGGGCGAGGATCGCGTGCGAGACCGCCGGGGTGGGGGTGTAGCCGTCGGCGGCGTCGATCAGCACCTGCACGCCGTTGGCGGCCAGCACCTCCAGGGCGGTGGCCTTGGCCGGCTCGGACAGGGCGTGGGTGTCGGCGCCCAGGAACACCGGGCCCGCGACGCCCTGTTCGGCCCGGTACTCGCAGATCGCCTGCGTGGTCGCGGCGATGTGGTCCTCGTTGAACGCCGCGTCCAGCGACGAGCCCCGGTGCCCCGAGGTCCCGAACGCCACCCGCTGCCCGGGCTCCTGCGGGTCCGGGTTCAGCGCGTAGTACGCCGTCACCAGCCGCGCCACGTCCACCAGGTCACCGGGCTGCGCCGGCTGCCCGGCCCGTGCGTGTGCCATCCGTCTTCTCCCGCCGAAAGTCGGTAACTCGCGATACGTCCTCGCTCCGCGCTCACCGATCGTAGCCAGAACGCGACCGTGCCTCGAACCGCGCGGGCGGTCCGGGGTACCACGGACGGGCGGGCGGGAGGGGGGCCTCAGGCGGGCAGCTGCTGGCGGTGGGCGGCCAGCACCTCGGCGGTGGTGGTGGCGAGGAACTCCGTCACCCGGTACTCGGTCAGCCCGGCGCGCACGAACGGGTCGGTGGCCACCAGTGCCTCGATCAGGGCACGGTCCTCGCCGGCCGCGAGGATCACCCCGCCGTCGCGCGGCACCTTGCGCCCCGAGGCGAGGAAGGTGCCCGCCGCGTAGTGCGCGTCCAGCCACTCGACGTGCTGCGGCAGCACGGCGTCGATCGACTCCAGGTCGGCGGTGTACGTCAGCTCCAGTACGAACATGCCGCCAGGCTAGACCCCGGGCCCCGGCGGGCCGCGGCGCCCCCCGCAGCTCCCGGCCCGGGAGGGTGCCGACCCCGATCCTGCCGGCTCGGGCAAGGGTTGCGGTAGGACGCAGCACACCGTTCCAATCAAGTGATCAGGAGTGAGTCTTGGACCCAGGTCTGATCACTGCGTGCATCCCGAACGGTGGTGGATGCCCGACTGGTCGCCCGCGTTCTCGCTGTCCCTGCTCGGCTGCGTGCATCGTGTGCACGATCCGTGACGGGGCGGCGGGTCTCCTCACGCCCCCGGATACCCGATGGGGCCTGGACGGTCCGATGCCTACGACGATCACTCCGGTCGTCGTGGGGCGGTGCAGTCCGTCGCCGGATCGGGTGTCCGAGGGCGCGTCGCCCGATCGCGATGCTCGCAACATCGTGCCGGGTGGTCTTGCGGCTGGGTGTCGCGAGCGGCTTCTGCCAGTGCTGCGCGCCCCATTGGGAGGTGTAGGCCGGGTCCACGGCGACGATGACCATGCCCTGCCCGGCGGCCATGGACACGAGCCTGGCACGGAGCCTGCTGGTGGGGATGCCGGAGACGAGCTGCCGGAAGTGCTTGCGGCGCCCGTGTTTCTCGCGCGTGGTCTCGGCGGTGAAGTCCAGGTCCTCCAGGCCGATCGCTCTCACACCGCAGCGCTTCGCCCAGTGCAGCAATTGGCTGATGGCGTGGCGGATCTGGGCGTCGCGGTGGCTTGCGGTGCCGGTCAGGTCGTAGCGGAAGCGGCGAGGGTCGCCGACCGGGTTACCGTGGGCGTCGAGACGCCAGCACGCGAAGTGGTCGGCGTTGGTGTCCACACCGATCATCCCGGCCGCGCGGGCCACCTCCAGCGGCATCGTCCGCACCAGGGGCCGGGTCCAGGACGCGTCCAGATACCACCGCCCCCGCTGCACGTCCAAGTGGATCCAGTACGCCACCGCCCGGTTGGCAACGATCCGGTCCGCCCACTCGGCACCCCGGTGCGCGAACGCCACCTTCACGGAAAGGACGTACCTGCCGCTCCCTGCGTTGGCGTGCCCGGCAAGCGGGGCGGGCAGCTTGATCGACACCTCGCCCTGCGGGGTGACACGGATCGTCTCGTTCCCGAACCGCTTCCCGGACTCACCGTCAGCGGACAGGAACCAGCGGGACACCTCCCAACGCTTGCGCCAGTCGGCTTCGGCGAGACCGGCGGCGGCCAGATTGCGCCGGGTGTTCAGCAGCTTCCCGCCACCGCGCACCACATGCACGACACCGGCCTCACGATCGGCCGCGACCTGCGCACGCCTCTCCTCCAGCGCCGCGAGTCGGCGGGACTTGACGAACCACTCGTGCCTGGAGCGGTAGCCACCGGGCCCACGCCTGGTGCCCTTCTCCCCGACCGGCAACGACAGGCGGTGGCGCAGCATCCGGATGCCTGCGTCCAGCGAGTCCAGGTGCGCGGCCTGCCCGCGACGCGACAGCGCCCACTGGTCGTGCGTGGCCTTCGTGACCGAACCGGCCCAGCGCGACGAGGACTCCACGGTCAGGTCACGCTTGCGCGCGGCCCACCTCTCGTTGCCGTGCTCCAGGCCGTCCGCACAGCGCGCCTTCAGGTCGCGGGACGCCAGAGCCCCCATATGCTCGCCGACCAACCGCAGCACCCGCTCATCCTCAGCAGTGAGGCCCTTGAGACGATCACGGACCGTCACGCCCGACGGGCCAAGGGAAACGAACGGCGCGTCGATCCGCCGCAGCCCCTTCATAGGCCCAGCCACGCCACCCACCCCCTCACAGTCAGTACCACCACCCTCACACACGGCACTGACACTCGTCCCAGTCATCCGACAAACCGCGATCGAAAACACGCCCGTGGACACTTGTATGCACCAAAACGGCCCCAATCGCTAGCAGTTCATAACCCTTCTTCCGCCTTGCTACACCGACCTGCGCCCGCAGACTCGTGGGCATCCCGTTCCGCGCCACCTCCCTGCTCAGGACAGCCGCCACGCGCGGCGTGCTGCCCGCAGGCGGGAGGAGTGGCATGAACGGTGAAGGGAGACAAGGGGCATGCACGAGGACCTGGTGCTGAGGGCACGGGTGCGGCTGCTGATGAACGACCGGCAGTGCAGGGCAGTAGGTGATCACCCGATGGTTGCGGTACAACAATCCCTATTTGACGACTGATCGGAGAAAACCTGATATGAGCAGGTCAGGACTGTCGCGCCGCACCCTCCTCGCCGCCGCCGGCGCCGGCGCCGTCACCGCCGTCACCGGCTGGAACACCGCCACCGCCGCCTGGGCCACCGAGGCCGACACCGCCGCCGGCGCCGACATCGCCCCACTGCCCGCCCTGGACGGCACGGTGACCCTCCAGGGCGAGGGCCTGGAACGCTTCTCCACCGACTTCGGACACCTCGTCACCGCCACACCCCGCGCGGTGCTGCGCCCCGGCTCGGTGCGCGACGTGCAGCAGCTGGTGGCCTTCGCCCGCCGCCACCGCATCCCGGTGGCCGTCAACGGCCAGAGCGGCGACCTCGCCCAGCTCGGCGAGGCCGGCCTGGAGTCGCACTCCAGCTACGGCCAGGCCAACCCCCGCGGCGGCATCGCCATCGACGCCCGCGGCCTGTCCAAGGTCCTCTCGGTGCGCCCCGGGCGCGCCGTCGTCGAGGCCGGGGCCACCTGGGCGCAGGTCACCGAGGCGGGCCTGGCGGCGGGCTGGGTGCCGCCGGTGCTCACCGACTACCTCCACCTGACGGTGGGCGGCACGCTGAGCGTCGGCGGCATCGGCGGCGGCGTCCAGCGTCACGGCATGCAGGTCGACAACGTCCTGGAACTGGACGTGGTGACCGGCACCGGCGAGCTGGTGACCGCCTCCCCCGCCCGCAACCGGGAGCTGTTCGAGGCGGTGCTGGCCGGCGGCGGCCAGGTCGGCGTCATCGTGCGCGTCACCCTCGCCCTGGTCCGGGTGCGCGAGCGCGCCCACGTCTTCTCGCTCCACTACGACGACCTGGACGCCTACCTCGCCGACCAGCAGAAGGTCATGGCCGAACGCCGCTTCGACCTCCAGGTCGGCGACGTGGTGCGCAGCGAGGACGGCACGCGCTGGCGCTACAAGGCGGAGCTGGTGGCGTTCGCGGACGCCGGGCAGGCGGTGGACCGGGCGGCGCTGCTGGCGGGGCTGGGCCCGGTGCAGACGGAGGTGGTGGAGCAGAGCTGGCGGGAGTACGCGTTCCGGGTGGACGGCTTCGCCGGGTACCTGCGCGCGGCCGGGTTCTGGGCGCTGCCCAAGCCGTGGCTGAGCGTGTTCCTGCCGGCGTCCGCGGCGCGGGCGTTCATGGCGCGGGCCGCCGAGGTGCTGACGGCCGCCGACCTGGGGGCGGGGCTGCTGCTGTTCTACCCGTACGAGCGCTCGAAGGTGAAGGCGCCGCTGGCGGTGCTGCCCGAGCAGGAGGTGGGCTGGCACTTCGACCTGCTGGCCTTCCCGGGGCCGGGGGCGGACACCGCGGCGATGCTGGAGCGCAACCGGCGCCTGTACGACCTGGCGGTGGAGCTGGGCGGCAAGCGGTACCTGATCGGGGCGGTGCCGGGGATGACGCAGGCGGACTGGCGGCGCCACTACGGGGGGCTGTGGGAGCGGGTGGTGCAGGCCAAGCGCCGTTTCGACCCGGCGGGCATCCTGACGCCGGGGCAGGGCATCCACGTGTCCTGACCTGACCGTCTCTTCCAGGGCCGCCCGTGCCCGCGGGTGGGTGCGGGCGGCCCGGTGGGCGGGTCAGGTGATCTCCATCTGGGCCATCATGCCCATTGCGGAGTGGTCCAGCAGGTGGCAGTGGTAGGGGTAGCGGCCGCGGTAGGAGTCGAAGGCGGCCTGGAGGCGCACGCTCTCGCCGGGCATCAGGCGCACGGTGTCCTTCAGGCCGGCTTCCTGGGGGCCGGGGGCCGCTCCGTTGCGCTCGAGGACGCGGAACTGCACCAGGTGCAGGTGGAAGTTGTGCGGGATGTCGGTGTTGGCGTTGACCACCGTCCAGATCTCCGAGGTGCCGAAGGCGACGGAGGCGTCCACCCGGGCCGGGTCGTACTGCCGGCCGTCGATCAGGCCGCGCGGGGCCGCGCCCGCCGTGCCCTCCTCGACCTTCAGCACGATGGTGCGCTCGCGGGCCACCGGGCCCAGCGGGGGCAGGGTGCGCAGCCGGTCGGGGACGGCGGAGGGGTCGGGGGCGGGGCGGCCGACGTCGAAGCGCAGGACCTGGCCGATGTGTTCGGCGGGGCCGGGCGGCATGGAGTTGGTGAGCACGACGCTGGTGCCGGGGCGGTAGCGGGAGAAGTCGATGACGACGTCGGCGCGCTCGCCGGGCGAGAGGTCGATGGTGTCGGTGGTGTGGGGGCGTTCCAGCAGGCCGCCGTCGGAGCCGATCTGGGTGATCGGGCCGCCGTCGGCCAGGCGCAGGGAGAAGAAGCGCAGGTTGGAGGAGTTGAGCAGGCGGATGCGGTAGCGGCGGGCGGCGACGTCGACCTTGGGCCAGGGGCGGCCGTTGGCGAGGATGGTGGCGCGGCCGGCGGCGTCGTCCATCCGGTAGACGAGGTTGCCCGAGGTGTCGAAGCGGGCGTCGCGCAGTGCGATGGGCAGGTCGTAGCGGCCGGAGGGCAGCGGCAGGGCGGCCTCGGTGGCGTCGGTGAGCAGGTAGGTGCCGGCCAGGCCCCGGTAGACGTGCTCGGACTCCAGGTGGTGGGCGTGGTCGTGGAACCACAGGCTCGCGTGGGGCTGGTCGTTGGGGTAGGTGTAGGTGCGGGTGGCGCCGGCGCCCAGCAGGTTCATCGGGCCGCCGTCGCTGTCCACGGGGACGGCGGAGCCGTGCAGGTGGACGGAGACGGGGTCGTCCAGCAGGTTGGTCTGGCGCACGATCACCGGCCGTCCGGAGCGGGCGCGGATGACGGGGCCGGGGAAGGCGCCGTTGTAGGTGAGGACCTCGGTGCGGTGCCCGGGCAGGATCCGCGCGAAGGAGCGCAGCATGGTCACCGCGTAGGTGTCGGCTCCGTTGTCGGTGGCGACGGGGCTGAGCACCGGGGGCAGCGGCAGGGCGGTGGTGAACTTCTCCACGAGCGAGGGGCCGGCGTCCGGGCCCGGGTCGGGGGCGGCGGCGCCCGCCGGGTGGGCGTGTCCCGCGTCCTGCCCGGCGGCGGCGTCGGCGGTGGTGGAGGCGGCGGAGGCGGCCGGGCGCAGCGTGGTGCGCACGAGCAGGACTCCTCCCCCGGTCGCCAGGGCGGCGCCGATCATCCTGCGTCTGGTCACCATCGCGTCGTTCCTCCCGCGTGAGCTCCCCCGGCCTCGCCCGGACGGGGGTGTGGGGCGGCCTTGTCCGGGGGTGATTGCAGCAGCGCCGGCTCACGCCCCGGTGGGGTTCGGCTTGGGCCGTGCGGGAGGTGTCCGGGGCGGGTTCGGGGCAAGGCGGTGGGGCCGGCGGGCGGGGTGGTGGGTGAGCTGCGGGTGTTGCGGGCGCCTTGCGCGCGGTGGCCACCGTGGCTGCGGACGCGGTCGAGGAACGCTCAAGACTCGGCACGCGGTGAACGCTCGTACTCGCCAGGGGCCCGGCGTGCTGCTCACCTGCGCGCCGGTCCCCCTTGTTGTCGAAGGACTGAGGGGAAGGGCCGGAGCGTGGACCTGCGGTACTGGCTGCCGAGGGCGGCCGAGGTGGCCGAGCGGTGGGGCGAGCGGTTCGGGCCGCTGGAGCCGCATCCCTCGCACCTGGTGGACGACGCGGACTTCGCCGCCGCGTTCGAGCGTTTCGCCGAGCGCCTGGAGCACAACTACCCGTTCTTCCACCCGCGTTACGCGGGGCAGATGGTCAAGCCCCCGCACCCGGCGGCGCTGGTGGGCTACCTGACGGCGATGCGTTTCAACCCCAACAACCACGCCTACGAGGGCGGGCCGGCCACCAACGACATGGAACGCGAGTGCGTCGCGCAGCTGGCCGCCATGTTCCGCCTGCCCGCGCACGTGGGCCACCTGACCAGCAGCGGCACCATCGCCAACCTGGAGGCGCTGTACGTGGCGCGCCAGAGCCACCCCGGCCTCGGCGTCGCCTACAGCAGCCAGGCCCACTACACCCACAGCCGGATGTGCCACGTCCTGGGCGTCAGCGGCCACGCGGTGGCGGCGGACGCCGAGGGCCGGATGGACGCCGGCGCGCTGGAGGAGCTGCTGCGCACCGGGCGGGTGGGCACGGTGGTGGTCACCTGCGGTACCACCGGGCTCGGCGCGGTGGATCCGGTGCACGAGATCCTGCCGCTGGCGCGCCGTTACGGGGCGCGGGTGCACGTGGACGCCGCCTACGGCGGGTTCTTCGCGCTGCTGGCCGCCGACGACGCGCTGGCGGCCTCGCTGGGGGTGGACACCGCGCCGTGGCGGGCGATCGCCGGCTGCGACTCGGTGACCGTCGACCCGCACAAGCACGGCCTGCAGCCGTACGGCTGCGGGGCGGTGCTGTTCGCCGATCCCGGCATCGGGCGCCACTTCGCCCACGACTCCCCGTACACCTACTTCACCGACGCCGAGCTGCACCTGGGCGAGATCAGCCTGGAGTGCTCGCGCGCCGGGGCCTCGGCCGCCGCCCTGTGGCTGACCCTGCAGCTGCTGCCGCTCACCGCGCAGGGCCTGGGCGCGGGGCTGGCCGCGAGCCGGCGCGCCGCCCTGGCCTGGGCCGCCCTGATCGAGGACAGCGCGGAGCTGACGCTGTACCAGGAGCCGCAGCTGGACATCGTCACCTACTTCCCCACCGTCGCCGGTGTGCCCGCGCTGTCCGCCGTCGACGCCGCCGGCGAGCGGGTCCTGCGCCGGGGCATGGCCGACGAGCACGACCCGGTGTACCTGAGCGTGCTGCGCGTGGACGCCGCCGACTTCACCCGCCGCCACCCGGGCGTGCGGGCGGACGCGGGCGGGGCGCGGGTGCTGCGCAGCGTGCTGATCAAGCCCGAGGCGCAGGGGTGGGTGGCGCCGCTGCACGCGCGCGTCGCCGCCCTGGCCGCCTCGGCCACGCGCCTTCCTGCCGATGTGCCGGCCGGCCCGCCGGATGTTCCCGCCGGCCGGCCGGATGTGCCGGTCGGCCGGCCGGGTGTTCCCGCCGGCCCGTCTTCCCCTTCGTCCGCCCCCTCGTTCGAGGAGAGTGCCCGTTGACCACCGCCACCGCCCTGCCCGCCGCCGCGGGCACCGCCTTACAGCCCGCCGTACGGCCCGCCGTGCGCCCGGCCCGCCCGGGCGAGGAGAGTGCCCTCGCCGCCGTGCTCGCCGGCGCCTTCGCCGACGACGCGCTGATGCTCTGGGCCTTCCCCGACCCCGAGCACCGCGCGCGCGTCCTGCCCGCCTTCTTCCGCGTCCACGTCGAACAGTGCCTGGCCCACCGGGGCGTGCTGGTCGCCCACCGGGCCACGGCCACCGCCGACAGCGGCCCGGCCCGCGACGGCGGGCAGCCGCTGGGGGCACTGCTGTTCCTTCCGCCCGGCCGGTGGGAGAACCCGGGCCTTCACGACGGCGCCGCCACCGACGCCCTCGCCCAGGCCGTCGAGGCCCCCGGACACCTCCAGGCGGCCCACCGCCTGGAGTCCATCACCCGCCTGCAGACCCTGCGCCACCCGCGCCACCGCTCCCACCACTACCTCGCCTTCGTCGGCGTGCGCCCCGACGCCCGCCGCACCCGCGCCGGCGAGGCCCTGCTGCACGCCTTCCTCACCGAGGTCGACACCGCCGGCCAGGCCGCCTACGCCGAGACCAGCTCCCCGGCCGGTGCCCGCCTCCTGGCCGGCGGCGGCTTCACCCGCTTCGGCGAGGCCATCGCCCTGCCCGGCGGCGGACCCCGCCTGGCCCCGGTCTGGCGGGGGCCCCGGTGACCGCCCCCACCGCCACCGCCGGTGCGCTGCGCCTGTACAGCGCCGCAACCATCGACGCCGGCCACGCCGCCGACCGCCCCGAAGCCGTGGAGACCCTCGCCTGGGCCCGCGCCTTCCTCACCGCCTCCCACCCCGACCTCGGCCGCAGCGGCCCGGTCTGCCCCTACACCCAGCCCTCGCTGCGCCGCGGCCTGTTCCACATCGCCGTCGCCGACGGCTCCCCCGGGCGGGACCTTCCCGCCCTGGTGGCCGAACTGCGCGCCCGCTACGACGAGTTGCTCGCCGGCCTTCAGGAGGAGCCGGAGCGCGAGCTGCTCACCGTGCTGCTGGTGCTGCCCGAACTGGACCGCGAGGACTCCACCGTGCTGGACGAGCTCCAGCGCAAGGCCAAGGACGAGTTCGTCGAACAGGGCCTGATGATCGGCCAGTTCCACCCGGTCTGCGAGGAACCCGGCCTGTGGAACCACTCCTTCAGGCCGCTGCGCTCCCCCGTCCCGCTGCTCGCGGTGCGCAAGCTCCTGGTCTTCGACCTGCCCTTCCTCGCCGGCGACGAGACCCACCTGGACCACTACCTGGCCCGTTTCGCCCCCGAGGTGCCCGCCCGCATCCGCGCCCAGCTGGTCACCAGCGTCCGCGCCCGCCGGCAGGGCGCCGCCGCCTGACCCTCCTCCCCCAGCGCGCGCGGAGCCGGCCGGCGCCCGGCTCCGCGCGCGCCCCTCGGCAGGCAAGGGCCCCGGGCCTGGCGACCCGTCCCCGGCGATCAGCCCGCCCGGGTCGGGTGCATGTCATGCCCACACAGGGGTTCATATGCCATATTTCAGACATGATCCCGACGAAAGGCATGTCATGAAGTTCGCAGTCATCGGCGGCACCGGGCTGATCGGGTCGCAGGTCGTCAGAAATCTGAACGCCGCCGGGCACGAGGCGGTACCGCACTCGCAGTCCACCGGGGTCGACGTCATCAGTGGCCGGGGACTGGACGAGGCGCTGGCGGGGGCCGACGTCGTCGTCAACCTGACGAACTCCCCGACGTTCGACGAAGCCTCCCTCGCCTTCTTCCAGACCTCGATGGACAACCTTCTGGCCGCGGCCCGCAGGAGTGGCGTCGGCCACTTCGTCATCCTCTCGATCGTCGGTGCGGACCAGGTGCCGGAGCTGGACTACTACCGTGCCAAGGTGCTCCAGGAGGACATCCTCGCGGCCGGGCCGATCCCCTACTCGATCGTCCGGGCGACGCAGTTCATGGACTTCATCGACGCCGTCCTGTCCTGGACCGCCGACAGCGAAACCGTCCGGTTGCCCGCCACGCCGATCCAGCCGATCGCCTCCAAGGACGTGGCCGACGCGGTGGCACAGGTCGCGGCGGGCGCCCCGCTGGGCGGCACTCGCAACATCGCGGGCCCCGAGATCTTCCCCCTGGACGAGCTGGGCCGGATCACCCTGTCCCGCAAGGGCGACAGCCGTACCGTCGTCACCGACCCCACCGCCGGCATGTTCGCCGTCGTCAAGGGGGACGTCCTCACCGACACGGACGCCCACCTCGCCCCCACCCGCTACGCGGACTGGCTCTCCTGACCTGCTCGCACCCCCTCGGGCACGCGAACCGCCGGGAGCGCCACGGGGTGCCACGCGGCGGCGGCCCCTGGTTCCGGGCGTTCGAAGGCCTGCCCGGCGAAGAGCCGGTACCCCACGGCGCAGGCCCCGGGCTCCGGGCGGGGCTGTGGCCGGCTCCGCGCAGCGGTCCGGCTCCCCGTCAGGTGGCCGGCCGGGCGGCGGACAGGTGCAGTTTGAAGGGCGACCCGCCGGCGCCGGGCGTCCAGCCCTTGGAGCGCGCGAAGCGGATGCCCGCGGCGACCTCCCGCGGCAGGACCAGGTGCGCCGGCACCGCGTCCGGGTTGCGGAGGGCCGGCCGGCCGGTGTCCACGACGAGCGTCGTTCCGGGGTGTGCCGCGTCCTCCACGGCGTAGCCCAGGGTGGTGCCCTCGTAGTCGCAGCACCAGTGCCGGCTGCTCACGCGCCAGCGGTACGCCACGCCGTCGACGACGATGCGCCGCGAGCCCTTCCTGGCCAGTGCCACGGTGGTGCCCTTTCGGTCGTCGGGACGTGTCCGGATGCCCGTGGGCAGTCTCCTCGGACGGCGCCCGCATGTCACCGCGTTTTCCGGTGTGGTGGCTAACGCGCCAGGCGCCCGAGCAGGGCGGAGGAGGCGCCGATGCCGAGGAGGGTGGCGAAGGCGAGGACGGCGAAGTCCAGGGGCAGGTGGGAGGGGGTGCCGATGAGCAGGCCGCGCAGCGCGTCGACCTGGTAGCTGAGCGGGTTGGCCTTGCTGACGGCCTGGAGCCAGCCGGGCATCAGGTCGACCGGGTAGAGGGCGTTGGAGGCGAAGAACAGCGGCATGGTGATGGCCTGGCCGACGCCCATGAGGCGGTCGCGGGTGAGCACGATGCCGGCGATGGCCATCGACAGGCAGGAGAAGAACGCCGAGCCGAGCAGCACGACGGCCACGACGCCGAGCAGCCGCAGCGGGTTCCACGTCATGGCGACGCCGAGCACGGCGGCGATCAGCACCACCACCGCGGCTTGCAGCACGGCCTTCACCCCGGCGGCGAAGGCCTTGCCGGTGACCAGGGCGGCCCGCGGGGTCGGGGTGACCAGCAGTTTGGTGAGGACCCCGGAATCCCGCTCCCAGATGATCATGATGCCGTAGAAGATCGCGATGAACATCGCGGACTGGGCGATGATGCCCGGCGCCAGGAAGTCCAGGTACGGGATGCCGCCGGTGGGAATGGCCTTGAGACGGGTGAAGGTCTCGCCGAAGATCAGCAGCCACAGCGCCGGCTGGACGGCCCGGGTGTACAGCTCGGTGCGGTCGTGGCGCAGCTTCTGGAGTTCGACGGTGCACATCGCGCCGATGCGGGCGGGCACCAGGCGCCAGCCGGTGCGGGCGCGCGGGGGCACCAGCAGCAGGGAGAAGTCGGGGCCGGGCCCTGGGGGTTCAGCCGACGCGGCCTGCGGTGCGGCGGGTTCGGCGGACATCGCTGAAGTCTCCTTCGGTGGCGTCGGCCAGCTGGCGGCCGGCGAAGTGGCGGAAGACGTCGTCGAGGCTGGGGTCCTCCCGGGCCGGGTCGGCGTGGCGGACCCGGTCCTTGAGTTCGGCGGGGGTGCCGAGCGCGCGGATGCGGCCGCGGTCCATGAGGGCGATGCGGTCGCAGTGGCGGTCGGCCTCGTCCATGTAGTGGGTGGTGACCAGGACGGTCATGCCGGTGGCGGCCCGTACGGCGTCCACGCGTTCCCACACGCCGGTGCGGGCGATCGGGTCCAGGCCGATGGTGGGTTCGTCGAGGACGAGCAGGCGCGGGGCGCTGACCAGGGCCTGGGCGAGTTCGAGGCGGCGCACCATGCCGCCGGAGTAGGTGGCGGCCATCCGTTCGGCGGCCTCGGTGAGGTCGACGGCGGCGAGGGCCTGGGTGACGCGTTCGGCGCGTTCGCGGCGCGGGACGTCGAAGACGCGGGCGAACAGGGCGACGTTCTCGCGTCCGGTCAGGGCGGCGTCGGCGGACAGCTGCTGGGGGACGTAGCCGAGCAGGCGGCGCACCTGCATGGGGTGGCGGGTGGCGTCGTGGCCGAAGACGCGGACCATGCCGGCGCCGACGGGCAGCAGGGTGGTGATCGCGCGGATGGTGGTGGTCTTGCCGGCGCCGTTGGGGCCGAGCAGGCCGAACACCTCGCCGGTGCGCACGGTCAGGTCGATGCCGTCGACGGCCCGGGTGGTCTTGCCGCGGCCGTGGCGGAAGACGTACTCCAGGCCCTGGCACACCACCGCGTCCTCGGCGTTCATCGCTTCTCCTCCCCGGGCAGGGTGCGCAGGCCTTCGGCGACCTGCCGCAGCGCGGGCAGGGCGGCGGCCAGGGCGGCGCGCTCGGCCTGCGGCAGGCCGGCGACGATGTCCTCCATCAGCGCGCGGCGGCGCCGGCGCCAGGCCTCGATCCGCTCCACGGCCTCGGGGGTGGCGTGCAGGAGGGCGGCCCGGCGGTCGGCGGGGTCGCTCTCGCGGCGCAGCAGGTGGAGGGCGACGAGCTGGTTGACCAGGGTGGACACGGAGTTGCCGGCCAGGCACAGCTCCTCGGCGGCTTCCGAGACGCGCAGTCCGGGGGTGTCCATCACCAGGTGCAGCAGTTCGACCTGGGCGCCGCGCAGCCGGGGTTCGTCCATCGTCTGCCGCAGGCGGCGGCGGACCAGGCGCTGGATGCCGACGAGGAGGGTGGAGAACTCGTCCGCCGGCACGACGTCGAGCGTCTGGGGCGCTGTCGCGGTCATACCCTCATTTTAGCTCTCAGTGAGAGCTATCCGTCGAGAGTTCTCACGCTGCCCTCTGTCCGTGGAGGAGGGCGGGCAGGGAGTCACAGGGCGATCGGCCGGTACCGGAGGGCCTCGTCGACGATCTGCTCGGCCGCAGCGTCGCGCAGGTCGGCCGGGGGGCGGAAGATCAGGTCGGCGACCCGGGGATGAGCCGCGTTGGCTTCGAGGAGCCGCAGGTAGTAGCCGCTCTCCGGGCCGCCGGCGAGGACCCGGCGGACGATCTCGACGAGTTCGCCCGTGGTGATGCCCGCGATCCGGGGCGCAGCCGGGCGGGCGGCCTCCAGCGCGAAGTCGGCGAGGCTCCGGCCGCCGTCGTGTTCGGCGAAGTCGAGAGCCGTGTAGTGGTGGCCCGTTCTCGCGTTGAAGGCCGCGATCTCCTCTGCCGCGTTCGCGGCGCCGCCGAGCAGCAGGTCGGCGATCCGCAGGATCTCGCGGCAGAGCTCGTCCAGCCTGTGCGGGCTCACCGGCGGGGGTGTCAGTTCCACTCTCAGGTCCACGCCCGGATGATGCCACCGCCTGCGGACACCCCGTCAGGGGATCCATCGTGCGGTCACCCGGTCGGCGACCGGGAAGACGGTCCCGCAGTCGGGGCAGGCCGCGTGCCCGAACAGGTAGGTCACCGCGCGGGCCACGGGCTCGTGCCCGTCCGCGAGGGCCCTGGCGTGCAGGCGCCTGGCCAGGCCGTCCAGGGCGTCCGGCCGGGCCGGACGCGGGGGCGACGTGGCGGCGTCCTGCGGTTCCATGTCGTCGCCGCTCGCGCAGTAGCAGCCGTGTTCGCCGAACACGACGGACACGTTGACGCCGCAGTAGGGGCAGTCGACCTCGTACTCACCGGTGTGCAGGCCTTCCAGGCAGCGGTCCCAGACTTCGGCCCCCTCGAAGGAGAGCAGGCACTGCAGCAGGTCGACGTAGTCCTGCTCCTCCTGCGTCGTGCGCAGGGCCTCGTCCGTGAGGCGGTGGAGCACGGCGAGCGGGGCCGCGAAGACCTCCAGCGGCCCGCCGGGCTGCGCGTGCCCGGGAGCGCAGGCGGCGATCGCCCCGGCCGCCAGCAGCACCCGGCGCAGGTGGTCCGGGGCGCAGGTGGTCGCGGTCTCGGCCAGGCGCGGCAGCGCGGCGTAGCTCGCCGGGTAGGCGGTGTCCAGGTGCGGGCACAGGTGGTCCATCAGTTCGGACCAGACGCCGCCGGGATCGGCCTCGAACCGGTCCAGCAGCGCGGGGACGTGCTCCGCGGAACCGCACGCGTCGTCGAGCGCCGGCCAGTGCGTCATGCCCTCATCCAACCAGGCCCCGGAGCGGGCCGTGCGCGGCCCCCGGGCCGGGCCGGTTCAAAGGGGGGGCGGCGGGGTGGGGGCGGATCCGCGGGCTGTGCCGGCGGGTTGTTCGTCAGCCTCTCGGTCGGGTGACGTCGCCCGTCGGGAGGGGCCGCCGCCGCGGGTGCGGGCGGCGGCCCCGGGGGGGCCGTCAGGAGCGGGCGGGCTCGGCCGTGCGGGCGGCGCTGACGGCGTGCAGGGCGCGTTCGACGGTTTCCCGGTTCTCGCCGACCGGGGCCACGTAGTCGAGGACGGCGCGGGCGGCGTCTTCTCCGAGGGTGCGGGTGATCACCCAGGTGGCGAGGTACTGGGAGGCCAGGCAGCCGCCCGCGGTGGCGATGTTGCCCTCGGCGTGGAACGGCGCGTCGAGCACGGTGACGCCGCGGGCTTCGACGAAGGGGCGGCTCGTCAGGTCCGTGCAGGCCGGCATGGTGCCCAGCAGGCCGAGGTGTGCCAGCACCAGCGCGCCGGAGCACTGGGAGCCGATCAGCTGGCGCGTGGGGTCGAGCGGCAGCTGGGCGAGCAGCCGGCCGTCGGCGACCACGTCGCGGGTCCTCACGCCGCTGCCGATCAGCACGACGTCGGCCTCGGTCACGAACTCGATCGGGCGCTGCCCGGTGACCTCGACGCCGTTCATCGACGTGACCTGCGGTGTCGGCGTGGTGATGAAGGCTTCCAGGCCGTCCTTGCGGCAGCGGTTGATCAGCGCGGAGGCGATGAAGCTGTCCAGTTCGTTGAATCCGTCGAAAGTGACCACGGCTACCTGTGCCATCACTGCTCCCTCATGCGGTGTCGGATGTCCGGTGTGCCCAGTGTGCCGCGCGCGCCTGAGGTCGGCGGGTGCGGGTGGCGATCCGGGGTGCGCTCGGCGGCCCCGGGGGGCCCGGCCGGGAGCGGCGGTGGTCCGGGTCGTCCCGTCGGGTTCCCTCGCCGGCAGGGCGGGTCTCCCGGTGGCGCAGCCCTGCCGGGCAGGCGGTGCGCGGCCGTCCGGCAGGGCGCGGTCAGAGTCCGCCGCCGCAGCCCCCTCCGCAGCCGCCGCCGCAGCCCGCGCCACCGCCGTGGGAGGCGGCGCGCTCGGCGATCGCGGCACGGATGCGGGCGGCAGAGCGCTCCTGGGACCCGGCCCAGCAGACCCGCAGGTCGTGCTCGGCGGGCAGGGCCGGCAGCCCGCCGAGCGCCACGGCCGCCGGCCCGTGCTGCCACCGCTCGTCCGTCCTCGCGGCGGCGAGCACCCGGGCGCCGAGTCCGGTGGCGGAGCGCGTGGGCGGCCACGACGTGTGGTCGATCCACAGGGCTGCCGCGAACAGCGGCGGGAAGGCCGCCAGCGGGACGATCCAGTTCTCGTGCCGCACGAGTGTCCACACCAGGGCGGCCAGGCCCGCCGCGGCCACCAGGACGAGTACCGCCGGCATCCGCTCGCTGACCTCCCGCGCGCGCTTGACCAGTTCCTCGTCGTCGGCCAGGCCCTGCGCCGCGAGCCGCTTGCGCAGCGCCTTCGTCTCCGGGGAGCGGTCCACTTCCCGGATCAGTTCCCCGATGTCCCCGGTGCGCGTGGGCCCCAGCCATCGCACGGCCACCGCCTCGAAGCCGTCCCCGGCGCCTGGTCCGTCCCCGGCCCCGGCCCCGTCCCCGGCCGCGGCCGCGGCTTCGGTCACCGTGACGTCACCCGAGCGGGAGGCGATCAGCCGGCCGCCCTCGTACATCTCCACGAGTGTCAGGTCCGCCAGGACTTTGGCCAGGCCGGCGAGTTCGATCCGGTCGAGGTCGAACTCCCGTCCTGCCGCGAGCCGTTCGGCCCGGTGCAGCTCGCGCAGCGCAGAGCGGCAGCGCCGAGCGGCCGCGGCCACTCCCGCGCCCGTCCCCAGCAGGAGTACCAGGACCACCCACATGACGCCCCCTCCCCCGGCAGGTCAGCCCAGTGTGGTGATGCCGGGGTCGCCCGGCAAGTCCCAAGTCCACTGGCCGCAAAGGGATTTACTGTTCGTTTAACCGCCGCCGGCCGGGGGCCGGCGGGCTGCCTGGCGAAGGTGCGGTCACGGACGGGCAGGCGGGCGGCGGGGCGCGGTGGGCTCAGCCGCCGGTGAGGGAGCGCGCGGCGATGCGGGCGACGGCCTGGTGGACGGGGGTGGGGCCGCTGGTGAGTTCCAGCAGGCGCGGGGTGGTGGCGGGCACGGTGAGCAGGTGGGCGAGGACGGCTGCGGCGTCCGGCCGGTCGATCTCGCCGGGGCCGGTGTGTGCGGCGAGGTGGACCAGGCCGGTGCCGGGCCCGTCGCGGAACCAGGCGGGGCGCAGCACGGTGGTGTCGAGGTCGGGGCGGGCCAGCAGGTCCTGGTCGGCTCTGCCTTTGGCGCGCAGGAAGGTTTCCACGAGCGGGTCGGCCGGGTAGTGCGCGTCCGGGTGTGCGCCCATGGCGGAGAGCAGGACGAAGCGGCGCACTTTGGTGAGGCGGGCGGCGTCGGCGAGGGCGAGGACGGCGTCGTGGTCGGCCGGGTTCGCGTGTCCGGGGTCGTCGCCGAGGCCCGCGCCGGCGGCGTAGAGGATCGCGTGTGCGCCGGTGAGGATCTGGGCGAGGCGGGTGGGGGTGGCGGTGGTGAGGTCGGCGAGGGCCGGGAGGGCGCCGGCGGCCCGCAGGGTGGCGGCCTGTTCGGGGCGCCGGATGATTCCGGTCACCCGCAGGCCCTGGTCGGTGAGCAGGCGGGTGGTCAGGAGTGCGACTCTGCCGTGGCCGCCCGCGATGACAACCGGCATGGGGGCACCTTACGGTCCGGGTGTCTGCCGGCCGGGCATCGGCGCGCTCGGCGGGGCCGTACGGGCGGGCGGCGGGGGCGGCGGGCTCAGAGGGCGACGAAGCGGCGGTTGCCGTCGGCGGCGAGGATGCGGCCGAAGCGCATGCCGGGCAGGTGGGCGGCGACGAGCAGGTCGTCGGTGTCGGCGGCCTCGTCGGCGATGCGGTTGCGCACGGCGCGGGCGGCTGCCGGGTCGATGTCCCAGATGACCTGCCAGTCGCGTTCGGCGAACTGGACGACGGAGTGGACGACGTCGCCGAGCAGCAGGGCCCGGCGGCCGCCGGAGGAGAGCACGTAGACGGTGGTGCCGGGGGTGTGGCCGGGCTGGTGGAGGGCGTCGATGCCGGGGGCGAGGGTGAAGTCGGTGTCGAAGAGTTCGAGTTGGCTCTCGATGGGGGTGAGTTTGGCGATGGCTTCGGGGGTTGCGGTGTCGCCGGTGACGAAGTGCTGCCAGTCGGCGCGGTGGGCGCGGTAGGTGGCGTGGGGGAAGACGGGCCGGTCGTGGACGCAGGCCCAGCCGACGTGGTCGAAGTGGAGGTGGGTGAAGACGACGTCGGTGATGTCGGCGGGGGTGACGCCGTGGGCGGCGAGGGAGTCGAGGAGCGCTCCTCCGCGGTACTTGCCGTCGTCGTGGGGGCCGACTCCGGCGTCGACGAGGACGGTGCGTTCGCGGCTGCGG
Source organism: Kitasatospora sp. NPDC093102 (assembly GCF_040683915.1). NCBI lineage: Bacteria > Bacillati > Actinomycetota > Actinomycetes > Kitasatosporales > Streptomycetaceae > Kitasatospora > Kitasatospora sp. NPDC093102. The sequence goes on from NZ_JBFBFA010000015.1 coordinate 124,822, forward strand.
ACCAGGAAGCCGCCGAGGGGCAGGGTCAGGGTGCCGTCCGGTTCGCGGTGGTGCTGGTGGCAGGCCCAGGGGTCGTCGGTGCCGGGGCGGGTGAGGATGTCGGCGGCGGTTTCGGTGCCCGTTCCGTCCGTGATCGCCAGGACCTCGATGTCGCCGATCCTCATGTGTGTCCCCTCCTGTGGCCGGCCGTCGGTGTGCCCGCGGCGGACCGGGGGTCCGTGCACGGGCTGTCGGCTGCAACCGCCTGGGGCGGTGCGGGATTCCCGCGGGCGGTGTACGGGGGGCGGGCCCCGCCGTCCCTTGCCCTGGGGGACGGCGGGGCCTTCCTACCACCCTGCGTCAGATGGCTTGTCGGGGTCCTGCCCGGTGGTTGCGCTCAGGCGGGGGCGAGGACGGGGGCCGGCGCGGGGGCGGCGGGCGCGGGCGCGGGGGCGGGGCGGGTGAGGCAGTCGTCGGTGAAGGCGAGGGCGCGCAGGTGGTAGGGGCGGGCGGCGTGGCCGAGGGAGAGGTTGTGGCCGGCGCGGGGGGCGGTGGCCAGGTGGGCGAGGCCGGTGGGGAAGGCGGCGGTGAGGGCGGTGCGGGAGGCCGCGTCCAGGCGCCACCAGTGTTCGTGGTCGGCGAGGGTGAGGCGTACCGGTACCTGGATGCGGGCGGCGAGGGTGGTGTAGCGGGTGGGCCAGGTGGCCAGTTCGCGGGATTCGAGGGCGGGGACGGGGGTGAGCAGGGTGCGGGCGGCGTGGAAGGTGCCGGGCGGGTAGAGGTTCAGGGGGCCCCAGTTGAGGCGGCCGCCGCCGGCGAGGTCGTCGGGGCGCTCCCACGCGCCGGGGGCGTAGTGCTGGGCGAGGCCGGAGATGTCGCAGCCGAGCAGGGGCAGGTGGGGGTCGGCGGGCCAGTGGGCGGCGAGCTGGAGGGCGATCTTGCCGCCGAAGGAGTGGGCGAGGAGTTGGACGCCGGCGCCGGTGTGGTGGGCGCGGGCGTAGTCGGTGAGGGCGGCGTGGAGGGTGGCGGCCTGGTCGGCGATGAGCTGGCCGTGGGGCAGGCGGCGGGCGGAGGCGCCGTGGCCGGGGCGGTCGATGGCCAGGACGGTGTAGCCGAGGTCGGCGGCGAGGGTGAGCAGGCTGGTGTCGGGGTGGGCGGGGCCGGCGAAGTAGGCGGCGCGCATGCCGCGGCCGTGGATGGCGAGGAGGACGGCTTTGGGGGTGCGGCCTTCGGGTTCGGCGACCAGTGCGGACAGGGGGATGCCGTCGGCGTCGAGGACCAGGGAGCGGGTGCGCAGGTCGTGGTTCACGCGGCTGCTCCGGTGCGGGCGTTGTCGAGGTCGGCGAGCCAGGTGTCGAGGTCGGGGTTGCGCATCAGGGAGGTGCCGATGAGCAGGGCGGCGTAGCCGGCGTCGAGGAGGCGGGCGGCGTCGTGGGGGTGGGTGATGGCGGAGGCGGAGACGGGGGCGCGGCAGCCGGCTGCTCGCAGGGCGGGCAGCAGGCGCAGGCTGCGGCCGAGGTCGCCGTGGTCGCGTTCGCGGGTGCGGATGTCCTTGTTGTTGACGGCGACGACGCAGTCGGTGATGCGGGGCAGTGCCTGGAGTTCGTGTTCGTCGGTGATCTCGACGAAGGGGGTCAGGCCGAGGTCGAGGGCGCAGGTGACCAGGCGGCGCAGGGAGGTGGCGGGCAGCAGGGCGGCGGTGAGCAGGACCGCGGAGGCGCCCAGGGCGCGGGCGGCTTCGAGTTGGGCGGGGCGGGTGAGGAAGTCCTTCTGGAGGACGGGCAGGGTGGTGGCGGCGGTGACGTCGCGCAGCAGGCGGGGGGTGCCGCCGAACCAGCGGCCGGTGACCACGGACAGGCAGGGGGCGCCGGCTTGTTCGTAGCGGGTGACGAGGTCGGTGACGGTGCGTTTGCCGAGGAGGTCGGTGCCGTGGGGGTCGCGGAGTTTGACTTCCATGACCAGGGGGCGGGTGGCGGTGAGCAGCGCGTCGATGAAGCTGGGGCTCATGGGTGCGTCTCCTGCAGGCGCGGGTGCCAGGCGCGGGTGAGGGCGGTGACGGCTTCGTGGGTGAAGCGGCCGGTGCGGTCGCGGGCGGCGGAGTCGATGTCGGCGCCGGCGTAGAGGGGGTGGTCGGTGATGGTGCGGTAGGTGTCGCGGTTGGTGGTGTTGAGGCCGCCGGCGAGGAGGAAGGGGATGGTGAGCCGGGGTAGCAGGGCGTGGACGTGGGCGGGGTCCAGGGGTTGGCCGGTGGAGCCGACGCGGCCGTCGTCGGTGACGGTGTCGAGGAGGAACAGGTCGCAGCCGGCGCGTTCGAAGGCGCCGGTGAAGGCGCGTTCCAGGCAGCGTCCGCGGGAGAGGTGGAGGACTTTGACGAGGACGGCGTAGGGCAGGTGTTCGCGTAGTTCGGTGACGAGGGTGGGGCTCTGGTAGGCGTGGAGCTGGATCCAGCGGATGCCGGTGGCGCGGGCGAGGGCGGCGAGGGTGGGGGCGTCGTCGAGGAAGGTGACGAGGACGGGTTCGAGGCCCAGGCGGATGGCGGTGGCGGCGAGGTCGGCGAGGCGGTCGGCTTCGAGGTCGGCGGGGCCGTCGGGGATGCCGTGCCACAGGCCGACCAGGGTGGGGCCGGTGTCGGCGAGGAGGGCGAGGTCGGCGCGGGTGCGGGCGCCGCAGACTTTGAGGTGGCCTGGGCGGTGGGGGGCCAGCAGGGCGGTGGGGGCGGTCATTTGCCCAGTCCCAGCATGGCGGCGATGCGGTTGTACTGGATCTCGTTGCTGCCGGAGTAGATGGTGCCGGCGACGGCGTTGCGGACGTCCTTCTCCAGTCCGTATTCGGACATGTAGCCGTTGCCGCCGAAGACCTGGACGGCGGCCAGTGAGGTGGCGAGGTTGGATTCGCTGGTGAGGAGTTTGGCGATGGCCATGTCGACGGTGACGTTGTCGCCGGCTTCCAGGCGCTGGGCGGTGTCGTAGAGCCACTTGCGGGCGGTTTCCAGGCGGATCTTGGTGTCGACGATCTTGTTGGCGACCGACTGGTAGGAGCCGATGGGTTTGCCGAAGGACATGCGGGTCTTGGCGTAGTCGAGGCAGCGGGCGAGGCGGTGCTGCATCTCGCCGGTGTTGACGATGAAGGTGTAGAGGATTTCGCGTTTCATGACGTGGTCGAGGACGAGGAAGCCGCCGCCGACGCGGCCCAGGACGCGGTCGGCGGGTACGCGCACGTCGTCGAGGTAGAGCTCGGAGAGGGGGGAGGTGCGCAGGCCCATCTTCTTGATGGGGTTTCCGGTGGTGAGGCCGGGGGTGTCGGCGTCGAGGAGGAAGGCGGTGACGCCCAGGGCGCCGCCTTGGGGGTGGGTGCGGGCGTAGACGACGATGACGTCGGCGACGGGGCCGTTGGAGACGAAGGTCTTGGCGCCGTTGAGGATGAAGTGGTCGCCGTCGCGCACGGCGCGGGTGCGCATCTGCATGGCGTCGGAGCCGGACTCGGACTCGGTGATGGCGTGGGCGCCGATGGCGTCGCCGGAGGCGATGCGGGGCAGGTAGGCGTCTTTGAGGACGGGTGAGCCGAAGGCCTGGAGGGGGACGCCGGTGGAGGCCATGGAGGTGGTGACGGAGAAGTTGAGGCCGCCGTCGCGGCAGGTGTGGCCGAGGCCTTCGAGGACGTACATGGTGGTGAGCAGGGACTGGCCCAGGCCGCCGTAGCGTTCGTCGAAGGGCAGGGAGAGGATGCCGGTCTTCTGGATCATGCGCCACTTGTCGTGGGAGAAGGCGGCCTGTTCGTCGCCTTCGATGTGGCCGGCGCTCAGGTCGTCGCCGAAGCGGGCCAGGCCCTCGCGCAGGGCCGTCTGGTCGGCGTTCCAGCGGATCATGGGGTGTGCCGCCTTCCTCCCGGGCTGTCGTTGTGGGGCCCGGGGTGGCAGGCCGGCGCTCGGGGGCGCCGGCTCACGTCGGTTCCAAGGGCCCGCCGCGGGGGCCCGGGCCCCCGGGGCGGGGGCGGCGGGCCCCGGTGGGGGCGCGGGGTGCCTAGTAGGCGGAGGAGGAGTGGGCGTCGAGCTGGTGGACCTCGTCGCCGCGCAGGGCCGGGGAGAAGACGCACACCAGGCGCAGGTCCTCGTCGGGGCTGGCGACCAGGTAGTGGGCGTCGTGCTCGTCGAGGGCGTAGAGGCGCCCGGGGGTGATGGGGTGGGAGGTGCCGTCCATGTCGATGACCTCGCCGGAGCCGGCGATGCAGTAGCAGGCCTCGAGGTGGTTGCGGTACTCCAGGCGGGACTTGGTGCCGGCGTTGACGACGGTGTCGGTGAGGCTGTAGCCGAGGCCGTCGCTTGCCACCAGGAAGCGGCGGGACAGGCCGTTGCCCCACTCGACGGTCTTCACGTCGGCCAGGTCGCGGATCAGCATGCGGGTTGTTCCTCTCGGGTCGTGGTGCCGGGGGTGGTGGGGGTGGTGCCGGGTCCGCCGGGTCCGCCGGGTCCGTGCGGGTGGGCGGGGCGGAGGTCGGTGAGGAAGGCCTTGAGTTCCGTGACGGGGTCGAGGCCTTCGGTCAGTGCGTGTTCCACGCGGGCGACGGCGGCGGAGCCGACGATCGCCGCGTCGGCGCCGCAGGCGGCGACGGCCTGGAGGTCGGCGGCGGTCTTGACGCCGAAGCCGACGGCGACGGGTGTCGCGGGGGCGGCGGTGCGCAGCGCGGTGACGGTGGTGGTGAGGGTGTGGTGGCCGGTGGCGGGGGTGGTGCCGGAGCGGCCGTAGTGGGCGACGAGGTAGACGTAGGCGCCGTGGGCGTCGCGGGCGGCGGTGTGGAGGGTCTGGGGGGTGGAGGCGGGGTAGCAGGTGGTGACCTGGGGCAGGCCGGTGTCGTGCAGGGCGGCTTGCCAGGTGGGGCGCAGGCGTGGGGGCAGGGCGTGGACGAGCAGGGCGCCGGCTCCGGCGGCGGCGGCGCGGCGGGCGGTGTGGGTGGGGTCGCGGTGGCGCAGGCTGTGGCTCCAGTCGGCGAGCAGGACGACCTTGAGGTGGTGCAGCCGGGGGGTGAGGTCGGCGAGGGTGTCCAGGACGGTGTCCAGGGTGGTGCCGGCGTCGAGGGCGCGGGCGGCGGAGCGGCGGATGACGGGGCCGTCGGTGGGTGAGTTGGGGAAGGGGACGGCCAGTTCGAGGACGTCGACGTGTTGTTCGTCGAGCATCAGGGCGAGGTCGGTGAGGCGGTCGGCCGGGTCGCCGGCGTTGAGGAACAGGGCCAGGCCCAGTCGGCCGGGGGGGAAGAGGGGTTCAGGCACGGGTGGCCTCCTGGCGGTGGGCCGGCCGGGTGATGTGGATGGCTTTGGCCGCTGTGGTGGCGAGGCGTTCGGCCAGGGCGCGGGGGGCGCCGTCGGTGAGGGCGTCCAGGGCGGTGGTGTAGGCGGTGTTCCAGTGGGTGTGGCGGCCGGAGGCGAGGGCGAGGGCGGCGGCGTTGAGGGCGATGGTGTGGGTGGCGGTGTCGCCGGCCTGTGCGGCGAGGGCGCGCAGGAAGTGGCCGGTGAGGTCGTCGGGGTGCGGGGCGAGGTCGGTGAGGGTGCCGGTGCGGGGGGCGAGGGAGCCGGCGGGCAGGTGGATGGTGGCGGTGGGGGTGTGCAGGGTGTTGTCGGCGAAGGGCAGGAGTTCGTCGGCGCCGGCGTTGTTGTGGGCCAGCCAGATGGTGCGGGTGGTCACGTGCGGGGCCAGGGGGCGCAGTGCGTCGAGGGCGGTGGGGGTGGCGACGCCGGTGAGCTGGGCGGTGACGGGGACGGTGGCGATGAGGGGGCCGAGGGTGTTGAGGAAGGCGCCGAAGGGTTTGAGGGTGAGCGGGTAGAGGGTGCGGGCCAGGCGGGTGAGGGCGGGTGGGTAGACGTGGGGGCCGGCGAAGGCGATGCCGTGGTGGGCGAGGTGGTCGGCGGTGGCGGTGTGGCTGGGGGTGAGGGTGATGCCGAGGCGTTCGAGGAGGTCGACGGAGCCGGCGGTGCTGGTGTAGGCGCGTGAGCCGGTCTTGACGACGGGGATGCCCATGGCGGCGGCGGTCAGGGCGGTGGCGGTGGAGAGGTTGAAGGTGGCCGGTCCGCCGCCGGTGCCGACGATGTTGACGCTGCCGGGGTGGGTGGGGCCGGGGTGGGGGGTGCGTTCGGTGAGGGAGGTGAGCAGGGCGGTGAGGGTGGCGGGGTCGGGCAGGCGGGTGGCGAGGGCGGCCAGCAGGGCCGCTGCCTGGGCCCGGTCGCTGTCGGCCGGGCCCAGGGTGCGGTGTTCGAGCTGGTCCCACCACGAGCGCCAGGCCTCCAGGTCGACGGGGCGGGCGGCGAGGAGCGCGGTGAGGGCCGGGTGCATCGTGGTCAGCCGCCCACGGTGACGGTGGCGGTGGCGGTGGCGCGGCGTTCGGTGATGAAGGCGTCGATGGCGGTGACCGAGCGGAAGTTGTTGGGGTCGAGGTCGGTGTCGTCGACGGGCAGGGTGAAGTGGTCTTCGACCCAGGCGATGAGTTTGAGGACGCCGAGGCTGTCGATGACGCCGTCGGAGAGCAGGTCGTGGTCGTCGGCGAGCTGGTCGGGGGTGATGTCGGGCAGGAACTCCTCGATGAGGAACCGCTTGATCTGGGTGGTGTTGCTCATGGCGGGTGACTCCCTTGCTGGGGTGGATGGTTGCGGGTGTGGGTGTGGGTGTCAGGGCGCGGGGGTGGGCAGGACGGCTTTGCGGTCGACCTTGCCGGTGGCGGTCTTGGGCAGGGGGGTGTCGTGGATGGCGAGTTTTTCGGGGACGGCGGCGCGTGGCAGGTTGCGGGCCAGGTGTTCACGCAGGACGAGGGTGTTGAGGGTGGAGCCGGGGGTGCGCTGGACGGCGGCGTGCAGGCGTTTGCCGGTCAGTGGGTCGCTTTCGGCGGCGACGGCGGCTTCGCGTACGTCGGGGTGGGTGAGCAGGACGCGTTCGATCTCGGCGGTGTTGACCGCGACGCCGCGGACCTTGACCTGGAAGTCGGCGCGGCCGGTGAGGTGGATGCGGCCGGTGTCGTCGCGGGTGACGAGGTCGCCGGTGCGAAACCAGCGGCGGCCTTCGCCGGCGCCTTCGGGCCGGGTGGTGAAGCGTCCGGTGTCGCGGGAGCGGTCGAGGTAGCCGGCGGCCTGGAAGGGGGTGGAGACGTGGAGTTCGCCGCTGCCCGGGCCGTGCAGGGGGGTGCCGTCGCCGGTGGTGATGAGGGTGCGCACGCCGGGCAGCGGGGTGCCGATGGGCACGGGCAGGGCGGCTGCGGCGTCCAGGCGGTCCAGGCGGTGCAGGAAGCTGTCGTTGGTCTCGGTGCAGCCGTAGATGTTGTACAGGTGGGCGGCGGGCAGCAGGGCGGGCAGGGCGGCGAGGGTGCGGGCGTCGATGGCGTCGCCGGTGAACGCGGCGTGTTCGATGCTGTCGAGGACGGTGGTGGTGCCTGCGGCGGCCTGGACGAGCAGGGTGTAGGCGAGGGGGACGGCCTGGAGCACGTGGGGGCGGTGGCGCTTGAGCTGGGTGAGCAGGTGGCGGGCGTTGAGGGCGTGGGCGGGGTCGATGAGCAGGCAGGTGCCGCCGGCGGCGAGGGTGGCCCACACGTCCAGGAGGGCGAGGTCGAAGTTGAGGGGCGCGTAGTTGGCGACGGTGCGGCCGGGGCCGAGGTCGAAGGTGTCGTGGGCCCAGGCGGTGAAGCGGTCCACGGCGCTCTGCGCGAGGGGGACGATCTTGGGCAGGTCGGTGGAGCCGGAGGTGGTGAGCATGAAGGAGGTGCCGGCGGCCAGGGTGGGCGGCGGGGCGGGGTGGGGCAGGGCGGGCAGGGCGGGGGCGTCCTGGCCGAGGGGGGTGAGCAGGTGGCGGGCGCCGGCCTGGGCGAAGAGGGCGGCCAGCAGGGCGGGGGCGAGCTGCGGGGAGGGCAGCAGGAAGGGGCGGCGTTCCATCAGGCAGGCCAGGACCAGGGCGATCGCGCCGGGTGACTTGACGGCGAGCAGGCCCACCGGTTCCCCCGGCGCGAGGTCGAGGGCGGCCAGGCGGGCGCGTTCGGCTTCGGCGGCCTCGGCGAGTTCGGCGTAGCTGACGGTGTGTTCGTGCCACAGCAGGGCCGGGGCGGTGGGCCGGGTGCGGGCGTGGTGGGTGAACGCGTCGGGCAGCGGCAGCGGCGGTGGCGTCGTGTCCGGCGTCGTGTCCGGTGTCGTGCGGGCTGCGGGGGTGGTGGTCATGGGGTTCACTCCCCCGCCGGTGCGATGCGTGCCCAGCCGGCCTTGACGGCGGTGTGGGTGTCGGTGGCGATGGTGAAGCGCACCACCGTGCCCCGGTCGTGGGGCTGGAGGGTCAGGCGCAGTTCGGTGCCGGGGCGGGTGGGGGCGGCGAAGCGGGCGCCGAGGGCGGTGAGGCGGGTGGCGTCGCCGCCGGCGTGGCGGTCGGTGATCTGTTCGGCGGCCAGGGCGACGAGGTGCATGCCGTGGGTGATGGTGCCGGGGAAGCCGGCCGCTTTCGCGGCGTCCTCGTCGAGGTGGATGGGGTTGAGGTCGCCGGAGGCGTGGGCGTAGGCGGTGGTGTCGGCGGCGGTCAGGACGTGGGTGGAGGTGCGGGTGTCGCCGTCGGGGGTGGTGCCCGGGTGGGCGGCGGGCGGCAGGGTGCCGTGGGGTTCGGTGCGGGTGGCGCCCAGGAGGAGGGCGGCGGTGGCGAGGTCGGCGAGCGGGGTGCCGGTGGCCGCGTCGGTGAGGCGGGTGGTCAGGGCCAGGCGGGTGCCGCGGGCCTCGCGGCGTACGGCACCGACCTGGACGGTGACGTCGATGTCGCCGGGGGTGAGGGGGGTGTGGGTGTGGATCTCCTGGGCGAGGTGGATGACGCCGGTGAAGCCGCTGTCGCCGGCGGTCAGGGCGGTGACGGTGTGCTGGGCGAGGGCGTGGGCGGCGACGAAGGGGTGTGCGGGGCTGGCCGCGGCCGGGTGGGGGGCGGGCAGGTGGGCGCGGGCGGCGGCCCGGTAGGCCCTCAGGTCCTGGGCGCTGACGTGCAGGCGGGTGCGCGTGAGCGGCCCGGGCGCGGCGGGTGCGGCGGGTGCGGCGGGTGTGGCGGTGGGGGCGGGTGCGGTCGTGGGTGCGGTCGTGGGTGCGGTCGTGGGTGCGGTCATAGCGGGGTCACCACCAGGGTCGTGTTGTGGCCGCCGAAGCCGAAGGAGTTGGACAGGGCCGCTCCCGGGCGGATCGGGCGCGGTGCGGTGTGGACGACGTCGAGGTCCAGGCCCTCTTCGGTCTTCTCGTGGTTGGCGGTGGGAGGGACGGTGCGGGTGTTCATGGCCTGGATGGCGGCGATCAGCTCGACGGCGCCGGCGGCGCCGATCAGGTGGCCGATGGAGCCCTTGGTGGAGGTGACCGGCACGCCGTGGGGGCCGAACACGGCGCGCAGGGCGGCGGCTTCGGCCCGGTCGTTGGCCACGGTGGAGGTGCCGTGGGCGTTGACGTGGGCGATGTCGCCGGGGGCGAGGCCCGCGTCGGCGAGGGCGGCGCGCATCGCGTCGGCGGCGCCGGCGCCGTCGGGGCGCGGGTTGGACAGGTGGTAGGCGTCCGCGCCGGCGCCGTACCCGGCGAGCAGCGCGTAGGGGGTGCGGCCGCGGGCGCGGGCGTCGGCGAGGCGTTCCAGGACGAGGAAGCCGGCGCCCTCGCCCATCACGAAGCCGTCGCGGTCGGTGTCGAAGGGGCGTGAGGCGCGCTCGGGTTCGTCGTTGCGCAGGGAGTGCGCGCCGAGGTTGCCGAACGCGGCCAGGGTGACGGGGGTGAGGGTGGCCTCGCAGCCGCCGGCGATCACCACGTCCGCCCGTCCGCTTTCCAGCAGCAGCGCCGCGTGGCCGATCGCGTCCGCGCCGGAGGCGCAGGTGGTGGCGATGGTCAGTGCCGGCCCGCTCCACGCCAGGCGCATCGCGATCTGGGCGGCGGCGGCGTTGGGCATGGTGACCAGCGGCATCAGCGGGGAGACCCGCAGCGGCCCGTGCTCGGTGTACAGGGCGGACTCGCGGTCGCTGGTGGTGCGTCCGCCCACCGCGGTGCCGACCACGATGGCGCTGCGTCCGGGCTGCGGCTGGGGGTGGCCGGCGTCGGCGTGGGCGGCCAGCGCGGCGAGGGTGCCGTAGTGGGCGAACGGGTCGAGGCGGCGGGCGTCCTTGGCGGGCAGCCGTTCGTTGTCGGGCAGGGCGGTGACCTTGCAGCCCAGGCGTACCCGGTGGCGGGCCAGGGCGGGGTCGGTCAGGGCGGTGGCGGTGGAGCGCCCGGAGGCGACGGTGCGCCACAACTCCTCGACGGTGTGGCCGGCGGGGCTGACCACGCCGAGGCCGGTGACGGCGATGGGCGGCCGGTGGTGGGGGGCCATGGCTTCGTCTCCTTTGCGCTGCGCGCGGGTTCGGCGGCGGCGGAAGGCGGGGCGGGTCAGATCAGCCCGGTCTGGGCGGCGGCGGTCAGGAACGCGTCGGCGGCGAAGTCGATGTCGGCGGCGGTGTGACGGGCGGTGACCGCGATGCGCAGCCGGGCGAGGTCGTTGGGCACGGCGGGGGTGACGACGGGCAGGCCGATGACGCCGGCCTTGCGGCAGGCGGTGGCGTAGTCGTAGGCGGCGTCGTCGGAGCCGGCGATGACGGGCAGCACGGCGGTGGTGGAGTCCATGGTGGAGATGCCGGCGTCGTTGAGGCGCCGGCGCAGCCGCTGGGCCTGGGTCTGGGTGTGGGTGACGCGTTCGGGTTCGCGGCGCAGGATCCGCAGGGACTCCAGGGCGGCGCCGGTCTGGGCGGGGCCGAGGGCGGCGGAGAAGAGGAACGGGCGGGCGGCGTAGCGCAGGTGGCCGATGAGGTCGTGGCTGCCGGCGACCCAGCCGCCCATGGAGGGGATGGCCTTGGAGAGGGTGCCGAGTTTGATGTCGACGCGCACGGTGTGCCCGAAGTGTTCCTCGATGCCGCCGCCGGTTTCGCCGATGACGCCCAGGGCGTGGGCTTCGTCGACCATGAGCAGGGCGTCGTAGCGGTCGCAGACCTCGCGCAGTGCGGGCAGCGGGGCGATGTCGCCGTCCATGGAGTAGACGCTGTCGACGATGACCAGGCGTATTCCGGTGGGGGAGGCGGCCTTGAGGCGGCGTTCCAGGTGGTCGACGTCGTTGTGGCGAAAGCGGGTGACGGTGGCGCCGGACAGGCGGCAGCCGTCGACGATGGAGGCGTGGTCGTACTTGTCGATCAGGACGGTGTCGCCCTGGCCGACCAGGGCGCCGACGGTGCCGACGTTGGCGGCGTAGCCGGAGCCGAAGACCAGGGCGCGTTCGCGGCGGGCGAAGCGGGCGACCTCCGCTTCCAGTTCCTCGTGCAGGGGGATGGTGCCGGCCAGGGCCCGTACGCCGTGGTTGCCGGTGCCGTAGACGTCGACGGCGGCTTTGGCGGCGGCCACCACGCGTTCGTCGCCGGCCAGGCCCAGGTAGCTGTAGCCGGACATCATGAGCAGGCGTTCGCCGTCGAGGTCGCAGTAGGCGCTGTCGCGTTCCATCGTGTAGGCGACGAAGCTGTTGCGCCGGGAGGAATCGGGCTCCAGTGCGGCCACGCGGGCGTTCGTTGCGGCCAGTTTCGGCTCCAGGCGGTCCCATGCTCCGGTGGCGTTCACGGGCGTTTCTCCTTCACGGCGTCACGGTCTTCACGGTCTTCACGGCTTTCGCGGCTTTCGCGGCTTTCGCGGCTTTCGCGGGCTGTCGGTTCCGGCCCCCCCCCGGGGGCGGCGCCGGGGCCGGGCCGGGTGTTCTCCGGCCGGCATCCGGCCGGTTTCGGGCCGGTTTCGGGCCGGTTTCGGGCCGGTTTTTCGGTCCGGTTTTTCGGTCCGGTTTTTCGGTCCGGTGTCCGCCCGGGGTGTTCGGCGGGGTGTTTCCGGGCGGTTCCGGGTGGCTCCGGGTGGTTCCGGGGAATGTTTTCTCGAAGCGTTCACGCGGGGTGCTCAAGGATGGCTACATTTCTACGGCAGGATGCGCAAGGCGTCCGCAATAGGCGCTTTCCTGGCCTGCAGGAACGCTCTGACGTGCGGAAACCTTGCGTCCACGACGTATTGACCGGCCGGTGGGTATGTTTCCGTTACCGGTGTTGACACCGCGCGATGCGGCGAATGTATGGTCGAAATCCGCTGAAACCGAACAGCTGGTCGGCGGTTTATCGTTCCGATCCGCATGTCCCATGCCGACGGCCCGGTACGGGCCGTCACTTCCGCTTTGACTCGAGGGGGTTGGAGCTCGTGTTGAAAGGCTTCAGGGAAGACGGTGCGTCCGGTAGATCGGGGGCGCGCGCATGCTGATCCGCCTCACCGGTCTGGTGGCCGTCGAGCACGAGGACGGTGCTCCGCAGCACCTGTCCAGCGCCCAGGCCCAGGTGGCGTTCGCCCGCCTGGTGCTGGAGCGTTCCAGCGGCACCAGCCGCGACCAGCTGGCCGACACCATCTGGCCCGACGGTCTGCCCGACACCTGGGCCTCGGCGCTGCGCAGTGTGGTGAGCCGGGTGCGGGCCTTCGTCACGGCCCCCGGCCAGGGGCCCGGTGCGACGCCGCTGATCGCCCAGGGCGGGCGGTACGTGCTGCGTCTGCCCGCGGACGCGGCGGTGGACCTGGAGGCCGCGGCGTCGGCGGTCGGCGAGGCCGGCGAGGCGCTGGCCGCGGGCGGCCACGCGGTGGCCCAGCAGCTGGCCGCGGGTGCGCTGGCGAACCTGCGCGGGGCGTTCCTGCCCGACCACGAGGGCGAGTGGGCGCAGGGGGTGCGCGAGCACGTGGAGGAGTTGCGCATCAGCGCGCTGGAGACGGCGAGCCTGGCGGCCTCGGCGCTCGGCGAGGAGCACCACGCGCTGCGCTGGGCGGACGAGGCGGTGCGCCGTGCCCCGTTCCGTGAGAGCGCCTACCGCTGCCGGATGGAGGCGCTGGCGGCCTCCGGCAACCGGGCGGAGGCGCTGCGCTGCTACCAGCAGCTGCGTCAGGTGCTGGCCGAGGAGCTGGGCATCGACCCGGCGGCCGAGACCCAGGAGCTGTACCTCGCGCTGTTGCGCACCCCGGTGCCGGCGGCGCCGGCCCCGGCGGCGGTGCGGGCGGTGGACCCGGTGCTGATGGGTATCTTCGAGCCCCTGGCGCTGGCCCGTCTGGGCCGCCCGGCCGCCGCCCCGGTACGCGCCGCCTGACCCCGGTACGCGGAGCGCAGCCGCGCCGCTGCCCCGCCGGTCCCTTTTCTCCGGCGGGGCGCGCCGCTTGTCGCCCCGGGCCCTTCCCCGGCCTGCGGGCCGTGCCGCTCCGGTGGGCGCGCCGCCCCCCCTTTTTTCCGCTGCTTGCTGCGCCCCGGGTGTCCCCCTGCGCCGACCCGGGGTGTCCTCCTGCGCCGGCGCCTGCCCTTCCCCGGCCGCGGGGCCCCTCCCGGTTCCCGTTCCGCTCCCCCGGCGCGCGGCGCGGCGCCCCTTTCGGCTCCTGCGCGCGGCCTGCCGTGACACCCGGCTCCCTGCGGGTACGCGGGCGCGGGGGGTGCAGGGAGTGCGGGGGGGGTGCGGGGGCGTGTTGCGCGGGTGTTGCGTCGACGCCCTTCCCGCCCTGAGGACCGGGGCCTGCCGGGGGCACCGGTGTGCGCGGCAACCGGCCCGGGCGCGTCGGCGTCCGGGCCGGTCCGGGCCGGGAGACTGCGGCGCGCACAGCGTGCGGGACGTGTGGCGGGCGGTGGCCGCCTCCAGCGTGGTGAACGGCCTCAGGGACGCCGCGGCAGCACTCGCGGTCCGCTTCACCCCGGGCCCGGACACCGGGAAGTGAAGCGATCGGCCCTGGTAGCGTCATGCACGCGAAGTCGCGCGCACCGCGCGGTCTTTGACCATCAGGCGGACGGGGGTCGAGTGTTGGGAAGGGGTGGTGGGTGTGGGACGGGCACGCGTGGCGGCGCGGGTGATCGTGCACCCTGGTGTGGAGGACGTGAGCGTCCAGCAGGTGCTGGAGGCGCTCGCTGATCCGGCCCGCAGGACGGTGGTGCGCACGCTCGCGCACTCGGGAGCCGATCTCAGCTGCGGTTCCTTCGACCTGCCGGTCGGGCGTTCGACCTCCAGCCACCACTTCAGCGTGCTGCGCGAGGCGGGACTGCTGCGCCAGTACTACGTGGGCACCACCAAGATGAACGCGCTGCGCAGCGAGGAGTTGGAGCACAGGTTCCCGGGCCTGCTGGCGGCGGTGGTGGCCGCCGCCGACGCGGAGGCCGGGCAGGTGCGGGGGCGGTGAGGGCCGGTCAGTCGCCGACGGTCAGGACGATCTTGCCGACCTGGGTGCCGGCTTCGAGGTAGCGGTGGGCCTCGGCGACGGTGTCGAGGCCCTCGAAGACGCGGTCGATGACGGGGGTGAAGGAGCCGTCGGCCAGGCCCGCGGTGACGAACGCGTGGGCGCGGCGCAGGCGTTCGTCGTCGCGGGTCACCTCGTGCATGCTGTAGAAGCGGCTGGTGACGGGGGCGAAGGTGTCCTGGCCGGGCATCGGGGTGTCGCGCGTGTCGAGGCGGCCGTAGACGATCACGCGTCCGCCGGGGGCGACGGCGCGGGCGAGGGTGAGGACGCCGGGTCCGGCGACGGGGTCGAAGACGGTGCGCACACCGCGTCCGGAGGTTGCGGCGTCCACGCGGGCGAGGAGGTCGTCCTCGCCGGTGACGAGGACCTCGGCGGCGCCGGCGTCCAGCAGGTACCGGGCCTTGGCGCGGGTGCGGGTGGTGGCGATGGGGTGGGCGCCCAGGCGGCGGGCGGTACGGATGGCGGCCAGGCCGACGCCGGAGGCGGCGGCGGTGATCAGCACGTGGTCGCCGGGGCGCAGGTGGCCGTCCTCGGCGAGGGCGCCGTAGGCGGTGAGGTAGGGCATCCACACGGCGGCGCCCTGGGCGGGGGTGAGCCCGGCGGGGTGGGCAACGGCGGCGCGGGCGGGGACCAGCACATGGGTGCCGTACATGCCGTAGGCGTTCTGGGAGAACGCGGGCACGGTGTCGACCCGGTCGCCGGGCGCGAAAGCGGTGACGCCCTCGCCGACCGCCTCCACGGTGCCCGAGGCCTCGTAGCCGAGGGAGGCGGGCAGGCGCGGCTGCTCCAGGTAGGTGCCGGCGCGGAAGAGGGCCTCGGCGCGGTTGAGGCCGATCGCGGCCACGCGCAGGCGCAGTTCGCCGGGCCCGGGCTCGGGCAGGTCGCGCTCGCGCACGGCCAGCACCTCCGGTCCCCCGGTGGTCTCGAAGACGACGTTCCTGGGCATGACGGGCCCCTCCCCCTCGTGCGTACGGCCGGCCGTGTACGGACCGCGGCGTGCGGACCGGCAGCGCGCCGGCCGCGGTGCGCGGACCGCGGTGTGCGGACCGCGGTGTGCGGACCGCGGTGTGCGGACCGCGGTGTGCGGATCTGCGGTGTGCGGACCGGCTCTCAGCCAACCCCGGGCGCACCTCGCCTGTCAAACTTCGACAACCGTCGGAACAACGGTCTTCGGGCCGTGGCTGCAGTGGAGTTGACCTTCCGTCAGTCTCCGTGGCGGCGGGCCCGGCAGGGGGCGGGGCGTAGGCTTGCCGACCGTGATCGACAGTGAGGACCGGGACCGGGGGCGGGAGGGCACGCGCCGGTGGGTCGAGGGGCACCTGGCTGCCGGTGAGCGCATCACCGCCGTGAGCGCGCTGCGGGGCGGATGGACCTCGCGGATGCGCCGCCTGGACGTGCGGCGTCCCGGCCGCGCGGGCTCGTACGCGCTGGTGCTGCGCTCCTTCGTCAAACCGTTCTACCGCCGCCATGCGCCGGGGCTGCTGGCCCGCGAGGCGGCCGTGCTGCGCCTGCTGGAGAGCAGTGGCATCCCGGCGGCGCGGCTCGTCGCCGTGGACGCGGCGGGGGCGGTGTGCGAGCACCCGTCGCTGGTGATGACGCACCTGCCCGGCAGGGTGCGCCTGGCCGAGGACGGCGACACGGCACGGCGCGCCGGTCTGCTGGCCGCGCAGCTGGCCGCCGTGCACGCCCTGGCGGTCGGCGGGCAGGACCGGCCGCGT
The DNA here is from genome assembly GCF_040683915.1 of Kitasatospora sp. NPDC093102. Lineage (NCBI taxonomy): Bacteria > Bacillati > Actinomycetota > Actinomycetes > Kitasatosporales > Streptomycetaceae > Kitasatospora > Kitasatospora sp. NPDC093102. The sequence goes on from NZ_JBFBFA010000015.1 coordinate 140,782, forward strand.
GCCTGGCAGGCGTGGACGGCTCCCGGCCGGGTGGCCGTGCCCGGGGGCACCGCCCGTAGCGGGCTGCGGGAGCGGGCGGTGGAGGTGATCGGCGGTGCGGTGCCCGCGTACCGGCCGTGCCTGCTGCACCGCGACTTCCACCCCGGCAACGTGCTGTTCACCGGCACGGGCGCCGGGCTTGCCGTCACCGGGGTGGTCGACTGGGTGGAGACCTCCTGGGGCCCGGCCGACCTGGACGTCGCCCACTGCTCCACCGCGCCGGCCCTGCTGCACGGCCCCGGGGCGGGCCTGGCCTTCGCCGACCGCTACCTGGCCGCCGGCGGGCGCGAGCTCGCCGAGGGGCGCGCACACCTGTACTGGCGGCTGCTGGACGCCCTCGCCTTCGCCCCCGACGCGCAGAAGGTCGCCGAGCCCTGGCGCGAGCTGGGCCGTACCGACCTGACGCCCGCCGTGCTGACCGGACGCCTGGAGGACTACCTTCAGGCCCTGTTCGACCGCTACGCCTGACCCCCCCGCCACCACGGCCCGCCCCCTCTCCCGGCCGCCCTCCCCCTCCCTTCCCCCTCCGGCCGCCCCGCCCCCTCCTTTCCCCCGGCCGCCTTGCCCGGTCCGGCCCGGCCCGGGGCGCGCCGAGGACCCGCATCCCGTCGCGGCCCCGCGCGGTGGGGCGGCGCGTGGCGTGGCCGGGTGTCTTCCTCCCGGGGCCTGCGGGTGGTCAGGGGGCCGGGGCGGGTTGTGTGTCGCGGGGGTGCGGCTGTTCCCGGGGGTGTTCGGGGTGCAGGCGGCGGCGCAGGAGGACGGCCGCGAGGGCGGCGCCGGCCAGGGGCAGGTGGCGGGTCCGGGGCGCGGGGCCGAGAGCGGTGGCGGGTGATCCGGGCGGGGCCGGCACAGGCGCCGTCCGGGACGGCCGCGGCCCCCGCCCCCGGGGCCGCAGGCGGGGATCCGGGCGGCGCGCACACCCGAGGCGTACGGGCGCTTACACCCGGCGTGCGCGTCGTACACGGCAAAGGGGCGGCCGGGACGCCGGCGGGCGGCCGACGGGCGGGCGGGGCGCCGACGGTGGGCGGGCGGGGCGCCGACGGTGGGCGGCCGGCGGGCGGCCGGGACGCCGGCAGTGGGCGGCAGGCGGGCGGGCGGGCGGGCGGCGGTGCGCGCCGGGCGGCGTGCGCCCCGGGGCCGTGGCCGCACGGGTGGCGCGGTGGCGCGCCGGAGGTTCACTCGCACGAGTGATTGTTGCGCTGTGCGCATCAACGGACACTCTGAGTATCCGGAGGGCTCGTGGGGCCCTCCCGGCGCGAGGAGAGCCGTCATGGCCGCAGCCGAACCTTCCGCCTCCGAGGTGCCGCAGATCGCGGACAGCTCCCAGCCCGACAGCCCGGACGAGGGCCTCGCGGACATCGGCGGCAACGTCGGCGCCGTGTGGCGGGCCTGGTGGACGTGGACCCCGGGCAACGGGACCTTCAACCTGCAGATCCCGTGGAACGTCATCGGGATCGACTCGACGGTCGTCATCACGGCCTCCGAGATCGACTCCAACGGGAACCGGTTCGTCGGGGCCGCGCCCTTCCAGGTGTCGAGCATCGCCCCCGGCAACGGCGTGGCGACCTTCAAGATCAGCATCGGCTGGAACAGTCCGCTGCCGATGCGCACCGACGTCCTGGTCTTCAACTGACCCATCCGCCAAGACCGGTGGCCGCACCCGCACGGTGACGGCCGGCACACCGCACCCCGTGGCGCCCGCGGACCGCTGCGCGGGCGCCACGGGGTGCGGACGCCTTCCCGGGCCCCGTGGCCGGCGGCCGACCGGCCGGGAGACGGCCGACCAGGGGCCGGCGGCCGGGGGCACGGGCAGGCAGCGGCCGTCCGCCCTGCGGGACGGGGCGCGGGCCTCGTACGCAGGCCGTGCGCGCGGGTCCTGAAAGGGGCCGGCCACGGGCGACGGGGCGTCACCCCCGTCACCTTCCCGGCGGCCCCGCGACGGGGCTCCGGCCCCCGGGACCCGCATGACCGCTCCCCCTGTTGACCGCATGGCCCCACGCATGGCCGAGCGGGTCATCAAGGACGTCTCCACCGCGCCGGACGGGCAGACCGTCGCGCTCCCGGGCGCGGACGCGGCCGCTCCATCGTGCCGGGCCCGGCCCGCTCGCTGTCCGCCGTCCTCGACCAGCGCAAACTCCTCGCCACCCGGATCGAGGAACTGCCGCAGGACCCCCCTCCCCCCAAGGTCCCGACCTCCATGCCGGGGATCGGCGTCACGACCGGGGCCAGGATCCTCATCGACGTCGGCGACGCCGGCCGTCCCCCTGCGCTGCCCGCCTCGCTGCCCACGCCGGCCTCGCCCCGGCAACCCGGAGTCCGCGCTCCTCGAGCCGCGGCGAACAACCCTCCAGAGGCGGCAACAAGCAGCTCGGACGGGCCTTCCCCCCTCTCCGCATCCGCCGCCCTCGCCGACCCGGCATCCCGGGCCTGCCACGACAAGAAGACCGCCCAGGGCACACACCACACCCAAGCCCTGCTCCGCCTCACCCGACGCCGAGCCGACGTGCCCTTCGCGATGCTCCGCGACGACACCTTCCACGGACCCCGGCCCGTCAACTCAGCCTGGATCACCGAGACTCAGGATCCCCACAAACCGGACAGTCGTACTCGTCCTGCGACTCCATGGCGACCGGGTGACCGCAGAAGACACAAGGGCGCACCGCTCCTTCGACGGACACACCGACAACCGGCTCATCTTCCACGCCGGACAGACTGCCAGGCGATCCCCCGGCTGTCGCCCAGCCACATGACCAAGCACACAGGGCACCCCCGGCCCGCCGCCCTCCGCCCCGGCACCCACCACATCCTCGGCACCCGGCTCCGGCACCCTTGTCCTGGCCGCCCGCAGCCGCCCCGCCACCGGCCCCGTCCCTCCCCGGCCCCGCGCCTGCCCGCCCCCGGGGTGTCAGGTTCGGTGGCCGCCCCGAGGAGGGGTGGGGGCGGGCAGTAGGATCGGCGGCGTTGCATCCCGTACACCGCTGGTAGGAGGCTTTTCATGGCTCAGGTCACGCTGAAGGGGAACCCGGTGCAGGTCGGTGGCACGCTGCCGGCCGCCGGCAGCCAGGCGCCGGCGTTCACGCTGGTCGGCGAGGGGCTCGCGGACGTGTCGCTGAAGGACTTCGCGGGCAAGCGCAAGGTCCTGAACATCTTCCCCAGCATCGACACCCCGACCTGCGCGACCTCGGTGCGCACCTTCAACACCAAGGCCGCTTCGCTGGACAACACCGTGGTGCTGTGCGTGTCGGCCGACCTGCCGTTCGCCCAGGCCCGGTTCTGCGGCTCCGAGGGCCTGGAGAACGTCAAGACCCTGTCCACCCTGCGCGGACGGGACTTCCACGAGGCGTACGGCGTGGCGATCGCCGACGGCCCGCTGGCCGGCCTGACCGCCCGCGCGGTCGTCGTCCTGGACGAGAACGACACCGTCCTGCACACCGAACTCGTCGCGGAGGTCGCCGACGAGCCGAACTACGAGGCCGCGCTCGCCGCCCTCAGCTGACCCACCCGGCACCGCACATCCCGGCGCCGCGCATCCCGGCGCCCCCTTGTGTCTGCCCTGCGGCGGCCCGCCCCCGCGTCCTTCCTGACCCGCCCCGACCCGGCGGCGCGACGGCAGGAGCGGCGGCGGGCCGCCGCACGCCCGCCCCGCCCGGCCTGCTCGGTGCCCGTTTGCCTGCCGACGACTCGGTCCGCGAACCGAGGCAGGGGCGAGCCGGCCACCCGGGCCGGCCGGTGGATGACCGGTCGGCCGCCTGCCGAGCGTGCACCGGTTCGGCGCCCGGCTTGCGGCAGGTCGGCCGGCGGGCCGCGCGGCCAAAGGCCGGCGAGGCGATTGCGCGGTGGGCCCCGGCAGCCGGACGCCCGGGCGGTCGGGGACGGCGAAGCCGCGTGCCGCCGGCAGCCGCCGGATCCCGCCCATGGCCCGGGAGAGCGTGGAGCGGGCCGTGCCGCACAGCTCGGCCGGCACGGCATGCGGGAGCCCGGCGCGCAGGTGGACCAGGGCGACCAGCAGCCGGCCGGTGAAGACCGGGTCGCACCCGGGCCCCGCACCGGCCCCCACTGCCGCCCGGCACCACGCCGCCCGGCACCACGCCGCTCGCCCAGCGCCGACTCGCCCAGCGCCGACTCGCCCAGCGCCGGCTCGAACCGGGCGGGCCACCGGGGTGCCAGCTCCTCGATCACATCGCCGGGACGGGTACGGGAGACGCCACAGAAGGCAGAACCGGCCAAGGCCGCACGCGCCCGCTTCCTGGCCGCACCCGAAGAACCCGTGCAGCCACTGTCACGTCACGGTTGCTGTGACTGGGCGGCGCAGCTGGTCAGCCGGGCGCCCGTGTTGTCCACCGGCGCGGGCTCAGCCCCTGCGGTCCTCGACCGTCCAGTCGTCGCCCAGCTCGCGGCGCAGCGCCTCCAGCGCCATGTCGGCCTCGCTTCGGAACGATTCCTGCCGGTCCCGGGTCCAGGGCGAGGGACCGGCCGGGTGATCCCAGTCGAGGGAGGACTGGTACAGGTCGGCGAGTCTCGCGAGTTCGTTCCGCGTGGCCGGGGTGACGGGTAGCTTCTCCAGGGCGCAGGGGTACCCGTAGGGGCTGTCGAGGTCGGGATCGCCGAAAGGACCTGGCCACAACGGGGTGTCGACGCCGTACTCGAAGAAGAACCGCACGTGATGGGGCATGCCCCAGCCTTTCACGGCACTGAGCACACGAGCGGCCGGCTGAAACGCTCAGCGGCCGGCTCGGTGCCCGGCCACGAGCGCTCGCCGGTCAACAGTCGCGGACCGCGTCGTTCCCCTGCCACCACGAACGGACCCGGCCGAGAGGCCACCGCCCCCAGCCCGTCGCAGGCCCGTGCACCCCGCCATGGGGGAGATCGCCGTTCCTGACGAAACGGCTGCCCACACGCCCGAGGACGGCACACTCTCACCCGCCTGGTGGACAGAGGCCCCCGAGCGCCGGGACTTCCTGCAGTTCGAAGCAGCCCACGACGAGCCCGGCCTGCCCCTTGACCGGTGGTGGAGGGACCGCTGGGACGTCCTGGACGCGCTCGTCCTCACCCCGGGACCGGCTGGCCACGGCTTCACCCGGTTCCTGCTGGACCAGGAGACGCGGTTCCGCCTCCGCTGCCGGGGCTTCAGCCCCACCATCGAGGTCGCCGCGCTCCTGCTCTCCGAGCACCGCCGACCCGGTGACATCCGGCCCCTGTGGCAGGCGGTCACCACCAGCTTCGGCACCTGGTGCGGTCTGTCCCGCCGGTTTCTCCTCGCCTGCGGGGGGCGGAGTGCGCGGTCTCCTGCGTCGCCGGCTCCGGCCACGGACAGCGCGACAACCTGCTGGGACACCTTCACGAACTCCAGGCAGCGGCCGACGGCGACGTCACCGCGCTCATCGCCGGACGCCGCCGGTACTGCGCCGAGACGCTCCGCGAGCCGGACATGGCCCTGGGGCGGGACGATGACGGAGAAGCGGGCCCGCGGCACCCGGTTCCGGCGGGCAGGAGACGGCGTGGACCTCGTTGCCCCCGCACCGAAGCCGTCCTGGTCGCGGTGCCTCCCGGCGGTCCGGAGATTTCCTGTCTCCGCTATCTTCGGATCATGTCGAATCGGGCGGCGGCTGCCGGGGTCGGTCTTGCGCGGGTGATGGCGCATTGTGGGGGCAGCCCCGCGGCAGCCGTGCACTACGTGGCCGGCGCTGTGGCCTCCACGCCTGAGGACCCAAAGCCCTACGCGGTGCTCGCTGAACTGTGGGAGGAACAGCGGGCCGACCTGGCCGAGCTCCTTCAGGGCGCCGGCTCCCTGAGGACGGTGCTGGCGCAGTCGTACGTCAGCTTCCTCGAGAACGACATGGACGGCGCGGTGATGGCGCTCGGCGCGGTCACGGGCGCGCAGCCCGCCATTGCCTGGGCCAACGCCCCCTGGTTCGGCGACAAACGGTTCCTGGGGACAGTGACTGCCGGCGCGCTGGCCGAGGCCGTCATGCGGACGATGGACTACGGCCATGCTTTGGACTCCGCCGGCACGCGGGAGGGTCTCCGTCCCTGGTTCCATGCGATCGACGTCGTCTGTTCCCGCGAGCCGGTACCCGAGGCGATGGCGAAGATGGCGGTCTTCCTGCGGGCCTGCGGTCTCACCGATGCGTCGTTCGGCCTCTGCGACCGGGCGGATTCCATCGAGCGGATCATGTTGACAGAAGTCGTCCGGGCGGGGACGTGGCGCAAGCTGGGTGACCCCGGGCAGAGCGCGGCGGCATTCGAGCGCGCTCTCACTCTGGACCCGGCCAACTGGTCGCTGTACCTGGACCTGGCCGACCTGCACGCCGAAAAAGGCGACTTCACCACCGCGGTCCAGCTCATAAGCCAGGGGCTGGAGCACGAGCCGACCGAAGTCACGCTTCGCGCGGCCGGGGCCTCCTACCGGACCCGGATCACGGGCTCGCCCGACGACCTGCGTGAACTCATCGGATTGATGCCGCACCTGCCGAACGGCCCGTACCGGGAACTGCTCATCGATCACGCCTGTTCCGGCCCCGCCCTGCCCGCCGAACTCATCGCCGAGGCCCGCCGCTTCCAGAGCACCTGACGCGGACTCCAGCCCTCACGCAGGTGCACGCGCCCGCACCGGCCTGAACCGCGGCGGGTGCCTGCCAACACGGGACAGGCCGTGATCCTGGCGCCCCGATCCGTCCCGACGCCGATCCTGTACCGAAACCACTCAGCCCCGTGACGGAACCACCGACGGTGTACCGCCCGGCGTCCACCGCATCTGACGGACCATGACGTAGCGGCGCACAAGGAAGCCCGCCGGCAGGCTGTCGATCACGCAGAGCTACTTGTCACTTCGCGGCAGCTTCGGGAGTACAGAGCCACGAAGGCACACAGCACCCGAAAAACCGGCACAAACCCCCCACCGGGACCGGCCCCCAGGCCCGCCCCGCACCGGCGGGACGGCCCGAACCCCGGAGCGGCGGGACGGCCCGAACCCCGGAGCGGCGGGACGGCCCGGACCCCGGAGCGGTGGAACAGCCAGGACCCGGCCCCTGCCGCGCACCCCGGCCAACGGTGCCACGGCCCCCGGGGCGAGCAGGACGCAGGTGCGCCCCCTTGGCACGCCCGGCACGGGGACGGGCACGCCAAGAGGGCGCAAAGGGACCTGCGGACCGCGGACCGGCCCCGGCAAACGGACCAGGGTGGCCGGACCGGGGTGGCCGGACCCGGCCGACGGACCGGACGGTCCCGGACCCGGAGGACGGACCGGACGGTCCCGGGCCCGGCGGACGGACCGGGGTGGCCGGGGTGGCCGGGGTGGCGCTCAGGTGATGGAAGCGCCGGAGTCGATGCTGATGACCTGGCCGGTCATGCAGTCCTGGTCGAGGAACAGCGTGATCGAGCGGGCGACCTCCCGCGGGGTGACGAACCGCGGCACCGGGACCTTCTCCCGCATGCCCGCCACCACGTGCTCGGGCAGCGTGTCCGTCATACCGGTGATCATGAAACCGGGCGACAGGGCATTGACGGTCACCCCCCGCCGGCCGCACTCCGCCGCGAGGGTCCGGGTCAGCCCGATCAGGCCCGCCTTCGACGCGGAGTAGGCGGTCTGCCCGGCAGTGGCGATCAGCGCCGACGGCGAGACGATGTTCACCACCCGCCCCCAGCGCGCCCGCAGCATCGCCGGCACGCACGCCCGCGCGGTGTGGAAGGAACCCACCAGGTTGGTGTCGATCACCTGCCGCCACTCCGCGGGACTCTGCATCGCCATCAACGCGTCCTTGCGGATCGCCCCGTTGTTGACGAGCACGTCCACCGGCCCCAACGCGGCCCTGATCTGCTCGTACATCACCCCGACCGCGTCCCAGTCGGCAACCGACCCGGTCACCAGCACATGCTCGTTGACCAGCTGCGCCGCGACCTTCTCCGCGCCCTCACGGGAACTGTTGTAGTGCACCGCGACCCGGCAGCCCGCCGCGTCCAGCGCCAGCGCCAGCTCACTGCCCAGCCCCCCGGAGGCACCGGTGACCAGCGCCACCGGAGCCTGCGGACGGGCACCGAAAGCGTCCTTGCCGCTCACCGCGCCACCCCTCCCCACGTCAGCAGGACCGAACCCCACGTCATACCCGCGCCGAACCCGGCCAGCAGCACCGTGTCACCGTCCTTGATCCGCCCGCTGTCCAGCGCCTCCGCCAACGCGATCGGGATCGACCCCGACGCCGTGTTGCCGTAGCGCTCCAGATTCGTCACCAGCCGGTCGGCAGGGATACCGGTATGGGAGAGCACCGAATTGATGATCCGGATGTTCGCCTGGTGCGGCACCACATGGTCCACCTCCGCCGGCGTGATCTTCGCCTGCTCCAGCGTCTCGCGGATCGTACGCACCGTGTAGCGCACCGCGTTCAGGTAGATCTCGTTGCCGTTGATCTGCGCATAGTGCAGACCCCGGGCGACGGTCTCGGCAGTGGTCGGCATCCGCGAACCGCCCGCCAGGACCTTCAGACTGTTCTTGCACGAGCCGTCCGCACCCAGGTTCCACGCCCTGATCCGGTCCACCGCACCCGGCTGCAGGACCACCGCCCCCGCACCGTCACCGACCAGGATCGACAGGTCCCGGTCAGCGGGATTCGCAGTCAGCGTGTGCGTGTCCGAACCGATCACCAGGACCGGACGCGGATCCATGTGCAACAGGCCCGCCGCCGTCACCAGCGCATACACGAACCCCGCACACTCGGAGTTCACGTCGTGCGCACTGCCGGCGATCTTCAACTCGTCGTGGACGAACGCCGACGTCGCCGGCGAGGGCTGCTCCGGAGTGGCCGTCGCCACGATCAGGTGCGCGATGTCCGCACCCGAAAGGCCCGCACGCTCCAGGGCCCGGCGCCCGGCCTCCACCGCCATCGACGCCGTGGTCTGCCCCTCACCCACCGCCCTGCGTTCACGGATCCCGCACCGCGAGACGATCCAGTGCTCGTCCACGCCGAACCGCTGCGCGAGCTGCGCACTGGTCACCACGCGCTCGGGCACCGACATGCCCCAGCCGGTGACGTCGAAACCGCTCACCACCCGACCCCTCTCTCCCCTGGCAGCCAGAGCCTCAGTTACCGGCAGCCGGCACGAGCGCCAGGATCCGCTCGTGGACCACACGCAGCGTCGTCGTGTCGTCGATGTCCGCGAACAGCGACTCGTCCGCCGGAATGTGCGGGTACTGGTTCTGGAAGCCGTACAGCCACTCCATCAGGTCCAGCGAATCCACGTCCGCGATGTGCTGCAACGCCGCGTCCGCGTCGATCTCCTGAGCACCGGAGACCGCCTGAAGCTGCTGGGCCAGGTCCTCGATCGTGGGGATCTGAGACATCAGTGATCGTTCCTCTCCACGCCCACTTCTCAAGTGAGCGCCATCAACGCGCCGAAAGAACAGGTCAGGAACACACGCCGGAACCCCGCCCCCCGCCCCCACCACCCACAGGCGGACAAGGCCAGGACGAACGCCCACAGCGCCCCGGGGACGAACAAGGCACAGAACACCCCACACCCCGGCAAAGGAAGAAACACCCGCAACCCGCACCACAGACCCCGCCACACCACCCCAACCACCCCACTGCCCCACACCCCCAATCCCGCACCCGCACCGCCCGGCCCCCCACCCGCCGCTCCCGAACCCGCCCGCCGGCCGGCCGGGCCCCGAGCGGACACCACCGCACCCCGCCCCCGGCAACACACCACACCGACACACCAGGGACGAACGAACGGACCGGCACACACGGCACACGAACAACCACAACAGGCAAACAGACCGGACGAACAGGACAAGCGGACGAACAGAACGAACGGAACAGGCAGGCCAGGACAAGCAGAACGAGCGGAACAGACAGGACGGGACCGGCAGGACCGGCAGGACGGACGGGACCGGCAGGACCGGCAGGACGGACGGGACCGGCAGGACCGGCGGGACCGGCAGGACGGACGGGACCGGCGGGACCGGCAGGAGCGGCAGGACCGGCGGGACGGACAGGGCCGGCGCGAGAGCCCGCACAACGGACCCCTTACGCAACAGCGCGGCACGAACCCCGGACAGCGGACAACACCACCCGGGAACCGAAGCACCCCCGACAACAAGCCGTGGGAACCGCGTGTCTTGCCGAACCGCATGAAACCCGCCCCCATGCAACCAGCCCGCAACCCACCCACCCCCACCCCCCTTGCGCACCGCTTGCGAGACACACGCTTACCTGACCCACAACACACCGCACCCGCACGCACACCACCCCGACCCACACGACCGCACGCCACCGCCGCACGGCACCACGGCGACGGCACGGCACGGCACGGCACGGCTTCGGTACGGCGGCCGCCCGGACAGCCGGCACCCGCCGCGAACCGGGCCCGCACCACCGCAACAACCGCCCCCACAGGGCGGAACCGGCCACCACCGCCCCACGGCCGCCACGGCGGACCGCTCGGCACGCACCACCGGCACCACCCCGGCGCCAAGAACACCGAACGGCCCGGCCGTCCACCCCCGGCAGCACCAACCAGCCAGGGAATCAGCCCAGTTCGACAGGAACCACCGCACACACCGGGCAGCACCAGCCACCCGAAAACGGCGGCCGGCCGGGCACACCGCCCGGGCACGACAAGCACCAAGAACACCGAACGGCCCGGCCGTCCACCCCCGGCAGCACCAACCAGCCAGGGAATCAGCCCAGTTCG
>NZ_JBFBFA010000015.1:151608-155815 GCF_040683915.1 Kitasatospora sp. NPDC093102
GGCCCGGCCGTCCACCCCCGGCAGCACCAACCAGCCAGGGAATCAGCCCAGTTCGACAGGAACCACCGCACACACCGGGCAGCACCAGCCACCCGGCACGGCCGGCACCCGCCGGTCCGGACCCGGACAAGAACACCGCCCGACCAGACAACCGGGCAACCGGATCGGTCGCACGGCAGCCACGCCGAAGGCCGTGACGGCCAGACCCGCCCGGCACCACCGGGCCGGCCGCCACAGCCCGGCCCGCCCGCCGTTGCGCATCCCGCCCGACCACCTATTCCGCAACCGTCAACCGAGGGGCCCCATCCCATGACCACCGTCGAAGCCCGCTCCATCAACCCCGACGTCGAGGCCATCCGCCACCACTACGAGGTCCCCAACGAGCTCTACCGGCTCATCCTGGGCCCCACCATGATGTACTCCGGCGGCTACTGGGAGGACGGCGAGGACCTCGTCGCCGTCCTCGACGAGGCCCAGGAACGCAAGCTCGACGCCTTCACCGACCTCGCCCGCGCCGCCCACACCGACTCCGTCCTGGACATCGGCTGCGGCTGGGGCACCATGCTCAACCGCCTCACCACCGTCCACGGCGTCAAGAAGGCCGTCGGCGTCACCCTCTCCCGCACCCAGGCCGACTTCGTCGACGCCCTCGCCAACCCCGCCATCGAAGCCCGCGTCGAAAGCTGGGAAGACCACCGCCTCGCCGACGGCCAGGCCCCCTACGACGCCGCGTTCTGCATCAACGCCCTCGAACACTTCGTGCTCTCCTCCCTCACCCCCAAGGAGCGCACCCAGCGCTACCGCGTCTTCTTCAAGCAGGTCCACTCCCTGCTCAAGCCCGGCGCCCGCTTCGTCCTGCACACCATGACCGTCGAGAACCCCCCGCTGCGCCGCCAGCTCCTGGACGACCTCAAGTTCCTCCAGCGCGAGGAATTCGAAGGCTGCCACATCCCGCGCCTGCCCGAACTCGCCGCCGGCCTCGACGGCCTCTTCGAGGTCACCGAGATCCGCAACGAACCCGAATCCTTCGCCCGCGCCTGCCGCGCCTGGCTCCAGCTCCTCGCCGCCCGCCGCGACGAGGCCGTCACCATGACCGACGAAACCACCGTCGCCCGCTTCGAGCGCTACCTCGACATCTTCGCCTACACCCTCGAAGACCACATCTTCAACAACTTCCGCGTCACCCTCACCCGCCGCGCCTGACCCCCAGGCCCACCGAGGACACCCCAGAAGAGGACACCGACGCCATGACCACCACCCCCGCCCCCAACCGCACCACCACCGGCACCGCCGCAGCGGCCCCCACCACCACCCAGGCGGCGGGGGTGGCCCCCACCCCCACCACCAACACCGCCGCCACGACCGCCACAGGCACCGCCACCACCGCCGCAGGCACCGCCGCGGGCACCGCCGCGGGCACCGCCGCGGGCACCGCCGCGGGCACCGACCCCCGCCCCGCCACCCACCCCACCGCCGACCTCGCCGTACGCCACCTCAAAGTCGCCGTCATCGGCGCCGGCATCTCCGGCCTCGGCACCGCCATCGGCCTCCTGCGCGCCGGCATCAACGACTTCCTCGTCTTCGAACGCGCCCACGACCTCGGCGGCACCTGGCGCGACAACACCTACCCCGGCTGCGCCTGCGACGTCCAGGCCCACCTCTACTCCTTCTCCTTCGCCCGCAACCCCGAATGGAAATCCACCTTCGCCACCCAGGCCGAAGTCCACGCCTACCTCAAGGACTGCGCCACCCGCTACGGCGTCGACCCCCACCTGCGCTACGACCACGAACTCCTCGACGCCACCTGGAACGACACCCACCACCACTGGGACATCCACACCAAACACGGCCGCTACACCGCCCAGGTCCTCGTCACCGGCACCGGCTACCTCTCCGACCCCGCCATCCCCGACCTGCCCGGCCTCGACACCTTCACCGGCACCGTCTTCCACTCCTCCCGCTGGCGCCACGACCACGACCTCACCGGCCGCAACGTCGCCGTCATCGGCACCGGAGCCTCCGCCATCCAGTTCGTCCCCGCCATCCAGCCCCACGTCGCCCGCCTCGACCTCTACCAGCGCACACCCCCCTGGGTCGCCGCCAAACCCGACAAACCCAACACCCCCCGCCACACCTGGATGCTGCGCCACCTCCCCGGCTACCAGCGCTTCCGCCGCACCTTCAACAAACACGGCCGCGAAATCGTCGCGTTCTTCATGTCCCGCCCCTCCCGCACCACCGGCATGAAGAACATGGCCGCCGGCCACCTCAAGAAATCCGTCCCCGACCCCACCCTGCGCAAACGCCTCACCCCCGACTACACCGTCGGCTGCAAACGCCTGCTCTTCTCCAACACCTGGTACCCCGCCATCCAGCAACCCAACGTCAACATCATCTCCGACACCATCACCCACATCGGCCCCACCCACATCACCACCGCCGACGGCACCCGACGCGACATCGACACCATCATCCTCGCCACCGGCTTCACCGCCACCGACCGCCCCATCGCCCGCCTCATCCACGGCCGCAACGGACACACCCTCGCCGACACCTGGAACACCAACGGCATGACCGCCCACCGCGGCACCACCATCCACGGCTTCCCCAACCTCTTCATGATCCTCGGCCCCAACACCACCCTCGGCCACTCCTCCCAAACCGTCATGATCGAAGCCCAGATCACCTACATCCTCGCCGCCCTCAAAACCCTCCACACCCACCACCTCACCACCCTCGACGTCCACCCCGAAGCCCAAAAAACCTACAACCACACCCTCCAGAACCGCCTCAAAAACACCGTCTGGAACACCGGCGGCTGCCACAGCTGGTACACCGACACCCAAGGCAACAACCCCTCCATCTGGCCCACCTACACCTGGCGCTTCCACCACCAAACCCGCACCTTCGACCTCACCAACTACCAAACCGCCACCCACACCAACCACACCACCACCCCCTAACACCCCCCACCCCACCCCACCCCACCCCGCCGCCACAGCCAGCAGAAGCAGCACAGCCAGCAGGGGGACCCCAGGGCCGGCACAGCCGACAGACCAGCCGCCAGAAGCAGCAGGAACCGCCCGGCCGCCAGGGACCGAGACGGACCGGGAAGACCAGCACGCCCGGCAAACGGGCCGCCAGGACCAGCACGGCCGGTACAGCCGCCAGGACTCCCAGGAACCGGCACGGACGATGGGGCACGGGCGATGGGACCGGCAGGAGCAGCACGGCCGGTATGGCCAGCCGGACGGTTAGAACCGGTACAGCCGCCAGGCAAGGAACCGGCCCCGCACCAGCACAACCGACACAACCGGCAAGACCGGTATGGCAGTAGAACCGGCAGGACCGGCACGGCCAGGAAGACCGGTACAGCCGACAGGACCGGCGGCCAGTACAGCCGGCACAACCGGCAGGCGGGGCCGACAGGGCTGACGGGGCAGCCAGATCGGGCCGGCAGGAGCGGTACGGCCGACGCGATCGACACAGCCGGCAGGAGCGGTACGGCCGGCGCGATCGACACAGCCGGCAGGAGCGGTACGGCCGGCGCGATCGACACAGCCGGCAGGACCGGCAAGACCGGCAGGCGGGACCGACGGGCCGGTCCAGCCGCCAGACAAGGACCCGACCCCACGCCGGCACAACCGGTATGGCCGGTAGGACCGACAAGCAGGAGAACCGGCCCTACCGGCAGGACCAGCAGGACCAGCAGGACCGGCCCTACCGGCAGGACCAGCAGGACCGGCCCTACCGGCAGGACCGGCAGGACCGGAACGGCCACTGGGGCCAGCAGAGCCGGCCCCGCACCAACACAACCGGGCCCCAGAAAACCACCGAACGCGAAACACCCACCACGAACCAGCCCGCCACAACAGAGACTTCAGAAACCACCCACCCAAAACAGCCCCCCCGCCCCCGCATCACCTACCGCGCGCACCACCTGCCGACACCCACCGACCCGCCCACACCACCACCCACCAGGAGACCACCCCGCATGAACCACCCCGCCCTGTCCAGGCGCACCCTGCTCACCGGCGCCGCCGCCACCGTCATCGGCTTCAACACCACCACCCGCACCTGGGCCACCACCAACACCCCCACACCCCCCGGCTGCATCACCCCCCTGCCCCCCATCCAAGGCACCCTCACCACCGACACCACCACCCGCACCGCCCACGCCCAGGACTTCGGCCGCCTCACCACCACC